>NZ_CP090051.1:1291822-1614778 GCF_021391335.1 Allobranchiibius sp. GilTou73
ACGCCGCCGGGATGGTGAATCCGATGACTGGAGAGGGCATCTACTACGCCGTGCTGACCGGTCTGCTCGCCGGTCGCGCCGCCGCGGCGGCCCTCGACACCGGTGACCTGCACCTCTTCGGCCGCGACTACACCCGCCGCGTGCGGACCGAGCTGGGACCCCACCTGCGGCACAGCGCCCTGGCCGCGAGACTGTGTCGTAGCGGTCGACTGCTGGACGCCGGGGTCCGGGCCGCGCAGTCGGATCAACGCGTCTTCGACGACCTCGTCGACCTCGGACTGGCGAACGGCAGGATCACCCCGGTGGTCCTGCGGCGCCTTGCTCGCCACCTCCTCGGATCGGCCACCCAGCGGACGGAGCACATCGGATGACGGTGCAGATACTGAGCTCACGGGGTGCGCTGCCACCCCACCGCTACCCCCAGCAGCACATCACCGACACGTTCCTGGAGTCGATGGTGCCGGGCACAGACGAGCGTCTCGTGCGCCGCTTCCACGGCAATGCCGGTGTCGCGTATCGGCATACGGCCGTCCCGTTGGAGGAGTACGCCGGGCTGGCGGACTTCGGCGCGGCCAACGACACCTTCATCCGGGTCGCCGTCGAGCTGGGGTCGCAGGCCGTGCTCGACGCGTTGAAGGCTGCGGGTCTCGAGCCCAGCGACGTCGACGTGATCATCTCCGCGACGGTCACCGGGCTGGCGGTGCCCTCGCTGGACGCCCGGATCGCGGCGACCATCGGGCTGCGCCCGGACGTCGTGCGGGTGCCGCTGGTCGGCCTGGGCTGCGTGGCCGGGGCCGCGGGCGTGGCGCGGCTGGACGACTACCTGCGCGGACGGCCGGACGCCGTCGGGGTCCTCGTGGCCGTCGAGCTGTGCTCGCTGACCCTGCAGCGCACCGACCGGTCGCTGCCGAACCTGGTGGCCAGCGGCCTCTTCGGTGACGGCGCGGGCGCCGTGGTCGCGGCCGGCACCCACCGCGCCGCATCGCTCGCCGACCGGATCACCCGCGAGCCCGTGCAACCGCGCATCCTCGCCACCCGCAGCCATCTCTACCCCGACTCCGAGCGCACCATGGGCTTCGACGTCACCAGCTCCGGGCTGCGCATCGTGCTCGACGCGGCCGTGCCCGACGTGGTGCGCACCTATCTCGGCGACGATGTCGACGCGTTCGTCGCCGACCACGGCCTGACCCGCGCCGACATCGGCTGGTACGTCGCGCACCCCGGCGGACCGAAGGTGCTCGAAGCCATGCAGGACACGCTGGGTGTGTCCGCGGATGCGCTTGCCGTCA
Organism: Allobranchiibius sp. GilTou73; assembly: GCF_021391335.1. Classification (GTDB taxonomy): domain Bacteria; phylum Actinomycetota; class Actinomycetes; order Actinomycetales; family Dermatophilaceae; genus Allobranchiibius; species Allobranchiibius huperziae. The sequence continues at coordinate 1,293,112 of NZ_CP090051.1, forward strand.
CCTGGGATTCGCTGTCGCGAGTCGGCAACATGTCGTCGGTCTCGGTGTTGCACGTGCTGACCGACACGCTGGCCGACCGGCCGCCGGAGCCGGGCAGCTACGGGCTGATGATCGCGATGGGCCCGGGGTTCTGCTCCGAGCTGGTGCTGCTGCAGGCGCCGGAGATCGCGGCATGAGCAGCGAGATCGCCTACACCGTCCTGGTGCTGCTCGTCGGCCTGGAGCGCGTGGCCGAGCTCGTGGTGTCCAAGCGCAACGAGGCCTGGTCGATGGCCCGTGGCGGACGCGAGTTCGGTGCGCGGCACTATCCGCCGATGGTCGTGCTGCACACCGGTCTGCTGGCCGGCGCGCTCATCGAGGTGTGGGTGCGACGTCCGCACGTCGACGCCTGGTTCGCCGTGCTCATGGTGCTGGTGCTGCTGGCCTCCCAGGGCCTGCGTTGGTGGTGCATCACGACCCTGGGGCATCGCTGGAACACCCGGGTGGTCATCGTGCCCGGGCTGGCACCGGTCACGGCCGGGCCGTACCGCTTCTTCTCCCACCCCAACTACGTGGCGGTCGTCGCGGAGGGCATCGCGCTGCCGCTGGTGCACGCGGCCTGGATCACCGCGGTCGCCTTCACCGTCCTCAACGCGTGGCTGCTCACCGTCCGCGTCCGCTGCGAGAATGCGGCACTGGCCCAGCTTCCCTCTCCCGCATCGGTTCCCGTGACGAGCCCATGAGCGATCGCAGAGACCTCCTGGTCGCGGGTGGCGGTCCCACGGGTCTGGCCACGGCCCTGTACGCCGCCCGCGCCGGTCTCGACGTCACCATCTGGGAGCCGCGCGCGGGCAGCATCGAGAAGGCATGCGGCGAGGGCCTGATGCCGGCCGCACTCGCGGCGATGCTCGACCTCGGCGTCGACCCGCTGGGGCACGACCTGACGGGCATCCGTTACATCGCGGGCGGGTCCGCGGCGCAGGCGTCGTTCGCCGCCGGCAGCGGGCGCGGGGTGCGTCGTACCACGTTGCACGGCGCGCTGCGCACGGCCGTCGAGGCCGCGGGCGTGCCGATCGAGCAGCGCGCCGTCCGGGACATCACGCAGGACGACGGGGGCGTGCTGGTCGACGGTGTGCCGTTCGGGCATCTGATCGCAGCGGATGGACTGCACTCAGGTATCCGGCGGTCGCTGGGTCTGGACCGGCAGGCGCGCGGCCCGGTGCGGTTCGGGTTGCGCACCCACTTCGAGATGGCGCCGTGGAGCTCGTTCGTGGAGGTGCACTGGTCGCCGCGGTGCGAGGCCTACATCACGCCCGTCGCGGACGATGTCGTCGGCGTCGCCGTGCTCACCTCGGAGCGCGGCCCGTACGCCGATCATCTGGCTCAGTTCCCGCAGATCGCCGAGCGGGTGGCCACCGTCACGCACGACAAGATCAGCGGCGCCGGTCCGCTGCGGCAGCGCAGCACGGCACGGGTCGCGGGGCGGGTGCTGCTGGTCGGGGACGCTTCGGGCTACATCGACGCGCTGACCGGGGAGGGCATCGCCCTCGGGATGGCGCACGCGAAGGCGGCGGTCGAGGCCGTCGCCGCCGGGCGATCGCAGGACTACGAACGCACCTGGCGTATCGCGAGTTGGCGCTACCAGGCGCTCACCGCCGGCCTTTTGCGAGCGACCCGGGTGGGCGTCGTACGCCGCACGATCGTGCCCGCCGCACGGCGCGCGCCGTGGCTGTTCGACGCCGCCGTCAACGCCCTGGCGGGCTCCCCGTCCTGACCGCTGGAGCCCTGCTCACCACTCCAGGGAACCGGCCGCGCGCACCTTTCCGCCCCAGACGCCGACCCGCTCGAACTCGCTGGCCTCCACGCACTGCACCCGCACCGGGCAGGACCGGCAGCGGTAGCCCGCGGCCTCGCGTTCGGAGCGGATGTTGCTCGTCCACAGCTGCGGCGTGACTTCGCACGGCACCTGCCGATCCGCGCTTCGGACGGCGCGCAAGGCGTCGTGCAGTCGCCGTCGTGCGCCTTCTGCCTCGATCGAGTCGCTAGGCATGGGTCCAACTCCCTCCGCGGGTGCCGCCGGGTTCGAGCCCCGGCGCACGTCGTGCGTGTACCCGGCACGGGCCGGGTTGAATCACGGGGCGGGCATCGGATTCCCGCCGGTGGGCGGATCGTTCGGGGGAGGGCGGGTTCGGGCGGGCGCGTGGGGGATCATGACGGGGTGAATCCCACGGCCGCGTTCGCGAGCACCCTGGTCGATGAGCTGGTCCGCCACGGGATCCGCGACGCCGTCCTGTCGCCAGGGTCGCGCTCCGCACCGCTGGCGTACGCGCTGCAGGAGGCCGACGGTGCCGGACGGCTGCGGCTGCACGTGCGGGTCGACGAGCGGACGGCGGCGTTCCTGGCGCTCGGCCTGGCCAAGACCACCCGCGTGCCCGTGCCCGTCGTTGTCACCAGCGGCACGGCCGTGGCCAACCTGCATCCCGCGGTGCTCGAGGCCTCGCACGCCCAGGTGCCGATGCTGATCCTGTCGGCGGACCGGCCGCCCGAGCTGCGCGGCACCGGCGCCAACCAGACCACCGATCAGGTGCACATCTTCGGTGGCGCGACACGCTGGTTCCACGACCTGGGGACGCCCGACGAACGACCCGGCCAGGGCGATCTCTGGCGATCCGTCACCTCACGCGCAGTCGCCATGTCTCGCGGCCTTCCGTCCGGGGACGCCGGGCCCGTGCATCTCAACGTGCCGTTCCGGGCACCGCTGGTCCCCACCGGCGGCAGCGAGTGGACCGACTCCCTGGAGGGCCGTCCCGGCGGCGCGCCGTGGTCCGTGACGACCTCGGCTGCCCCCGACGGCGGCGACACGATCGCGGCGGAGCCGCGCACGTTGGCGGTGCTCGGAGACCTCCCCGATCCCGCGCAGGCCGCAGGCTTCACCCGATTCGCCGAATCGGCCGGATGGCCGCTGCTGGCAGAGCCGTTCGGCACCTTCGACAGCCCGCGGACCCTGCCGCACGGACCGCTGCTGTTGCAGGCCACGGACTGGGTGCGAGCGCATCTGCCCGATCGCGTCCTGGTCGGCGGTCGCGTGACCCTGGACCGCGGCGTCGCCCAGTTGCTGCGCCACCCGGACGTCGAGGTGGAGGTGGTCGCACCCGGCGGGGTGTGGGCCGACCCGTCGCACGCCGCGCGTCGCGTGCACGGGTGGGGAGCACTGGACGCCGGTCATGGTTCGGTCGCCGGTTGCGCCGACCGGGTGTGGGCCGACGCCTGGATGTCGGCCGGCGAACGGCTCGCCACTGAAGCGGGACCGGTCATCGACCGGTCGTGGCCGAGCGGTCTGGCGGCGGCACGCGTGATCGCCCACACCCTGCCGGAGGGGTCCGGGCTCTTCGTCGGGTCCTCGAGCGCGGCCCGCTACCTGGACCTGGCACGAGACTCCCGCCAGGTGGCCCGCGACGTGGTGTCCGTCGCCAACCGCGGCCTCGCCGGAATCGACGGATCGGTCTCCAGCGCCATCGGATTCGCGCTCACCCGCGGTGGGCGACCGTCGTACGCCGTGCTCGGCGACCTGACCTTCGCCCACGACGCCAACGGGCTGCTCATCGGCCGCGGCGAGCCGCGACCGGACCTGACGATCGTGGTGCTCAACGACGACGGCGGGGGCATCTTCGGCACGCTGGAGCCGGGTGCCGGCGCCTCCGGCGACTCCCTCGCCGGTGTCGACGCGTCGTACGAACGGGTCTTCGGCACGCCTACGGGGGTGTCGATCGCGACGCTCTGCGCGGCGTACGGCGTGCCGTGGGAGCTGGTCGACGATGCCTACGGCCTCGCTGCGCGGATCGGCGACCCCGGCGCAGGGATTCGCGTCGTCGAGGTGCATTTCGATCGTGCGCAGCAACGTGCCCTGCAGGAGCGGCTCTTCGAGGTGGCAGCCGATGTACTCCCCTGAACACAACCGGGTCGACGAGCAGGAAGCGCGCGACTTCGTGGCAGCCGCCGCTGCCGGCACGCTGATCACGGTGGGCGCCGATGGCACGCCCGACGCGACCTTCGTGCCGGTGCTGTGGGAGGGCGACCGGGTGCTCGCGCACCTCGCCCGGGCCGGCGAACAGTGGTCACGGGCGGTCGACGGATCGCAGGCGCTGCTGGTCGTGCAGGGGCCGCACCGCTACATCACGCCGAGCTGGTACGCGTCCAAGCGGGAGCACGGGCGCGTGGTGCCGACCTGGAACTACTCCGCTGTGCAGTTGCGCGGCACCGTGCAACTGCACGACGACGCCGCCTGGACCCTCGACATGGTCACCCGGCTCACGCAGGCCCACGAGTCGCCCCGCGAGCGGCCATGGGCGGTCGACGACGCCCCGGCGAAGTGGGTCGACGGGCGGCTGCGCGCCATCGTCGGCATCGAGATCGCGGTGGAGTCGGTGCAGGCGCGGGCCAAGTGGAGCCAGGACAAGGACGCCGCCGACCGCGCCGGCGTGCTCGAAGGGCTGGCCGGCGAGGGCGACGAGGAGTCAGCCGACCGCGTACGCCGCGGCCGCCTGTGACCACAGCGGTTGTCAGCGGATCTCTGGTGTCGGCGCCACAACGACGCTGACAACCGAGGGGGTCAGGCGGGGGCGGACAGCGCCGCTTCGATGTCGGAGGCGATGTCGGCGGGCTTGGTGGTGGGGCCGTAGCGCTTGATGACCTGGCCGTCGCGACCCACCAGGAACTTGGTGAAGTTCCACTTGATGCGGCTGCCGAGCAGGCCGCCCTTCTGCTTGCGCAGCCACTGGTAGAGCGGGTGCGCGCCGTCGCCGTTGACCTCGATCTTGTCGAACATCGGGAAGCTCACGCCGTAGTTGGCCTGGCAGAACTCGCCGATCTGCGCAGCGTCACCGGGATCCTGGGAGTTGAACTGGTTGCACGGGAAGCCCAGCACAACCAGACCCTCGCTGCCGAACCGCCGCCACAGCGTCTCCAGTCCCTCGAACTGCGGGGTGAAACCGCACTTGCTCGCGGTGTTGACCACCAGGGCCACCTTGCCGTCGTAGAGCGACAGGGGCTGCTCCTGACCGGCGAGGGTGTCGGCGGTGAAGTCGTGCAGTGTGGTCATCGGGGCGTCCTTCGAGAGGGGGAGTGCAAGGGCTTGTACGACGTTCGGTGCGGGGACGATCCCGGATGCCGCGGACGGGGGACCTGGTCAGTCCGCGAGAGCCTCGCGCATCGGCAGCAGCTTGGATTCGGACTCGGCCAGCTCGGCGTCCGGCTCGGAGCCGGCCACGATCCCGCAGCCCGCGTAGAGCCGCATCCGGGTGGGATCGTCCGGGTCGAGCTGTCCGCTGCGCAGGGCGATGCCCCACTCGCCGTCGCCGCTCGCGTCGAGCCATCCGACCGGGCCGGCGTAGCGGCCGCGGTCGAGGTGCTCCAGCGAAGCGATCACCGCCGCTGCGGCGTCGGTGGGCGTGCCGCACACCGCGGCCGAGGGGTGCAGCGACTCGGCGAGCGTGAGCGAGGTGGTGTAGTCCGCGAGCACCCCGACCACGTCGGTCGCCAGGTGCATGACGTTGGGCAGGTGCAGCACGAACGGCGACTCGGGCACGTTCATCGAGGAGCAGTGCGGGCGTAGGGCGTCGGCGACCGACCGCACGGCGTACTCGTGCTCCTCGAGATCCTTCGAGGAGCGCGCGAGCGAGCCGGCGAGCGCCAGGTCGTGCGTGTCGTCACCGGTGCGCTGGATCGTGCCGGCCAGGACCCGTGAGGTGACCAGGCCCTTCTCGCGGCGTACGAGCATCTCCGGGGTGGCGCCGATGAGACCGTCGACGGCGAAGCTCCAGGTGTTCGCGTAGCGGGCCGCCAGCCGGCCGATCAGCCACCGCGGGTCGATCGGCGCCTCGGTCTGCGCGATGACGTCGCGGGCCATCACGACCTTGTCGACCTCGCCGGCGAGAATCCCGCGTACGGCGTGCGCGACCGCCTGCGTCCACTGCTCGCCGCTCAGGGCGCCGTCGGCGAATCGGGCCGCACCCGGTCCGATCGGTGCGGGGGCCACGTCGGGTGCCGGGTTGGGTTCGAGACGGTCGCTGATCCGGGTGACCCACGCGATGCCGCCGCGCCGTCCGACCACGGTCGAGGGCACGATGAGCGACCCGCCGGACGGGGAGTCGGGTGCGAAGGCGAACGACCCGAACGCCACCAGGCCCGCTCCGGGCAGGTCGACCTCGGAGCGGCAGATCGCACTGGTCGTGACCTCCTGCCACCAGTCGGCCGCGTCCCGGAAGCGCTGCGTCCCGCTGGTGTCGATCTGCGCGGCGCGGCCCCAGCCGACCAGCCCGTCTCCACTGCGGATCCAACTCACGACATCGCCGGACGGCACGCCGTCGGGGATCAGGCGGGCCAGGTCACCGGGGTCAGGGATGCGGGTGGTGCGGACCACCAGGTCGGGAATGCCGAGGGGTCCAGCGGCCACGAGCGACGTCACGACCGATCACCCTAGCCCGGCCGGATGCGCCGCCTTCAGGCACCGACGACGAGCGGGCGCGCGGCGGTCGCCGCGAGCCCGCCCTCCTCGATCGTGGATCAACCCGCGGTCGGGGCCTGCGGGGTGAGCGGGTTGCCGGCGGGGATGGAACCGCAGCTGCTCGGAGCCTTCAGTCCGGCGAACCGGGCATCCAGCCACGCCAGAGCGGTCGGTGCCCAGAGCGCCGCCGTCGGGATGTGGCTGGTCAGGGGGTACGGCGTCCACTGCACCGAGCTGTTGCCGGTCGAGCAGTACTGGCGCGCGAGGGTGCGCACGTCGCCGGCGATCATCACGCCGTCGCCCTTGCCGATCCCGGGCTTGTCACCGGAGGTGCCTTCGGCCCAGCCGCCCTCGCCTTGCGAGATCGACAGCGGGACGGTCGGCGTCGGGCGCGAGCCCAGATTCAGCTTGTTCTCCGTCTCGACCAACATCGGGATCGAGTTCGGATCGGCGTACTGGGGCTTCACCAGCTGCCGGTAGGTCAGACCGGGGTACTGACCCAGCACGTTCGCGATGGAGGCGTTCTGGAGCTTGGCGAAGACGGTTGCGCCATAGGCGCTGAGGTACGGCGACAGGTTCAGGCCGTAGGCCCGCGCGACGCCGATGATGGCCATCGGCGAGACGCCGGCCCAGAACGACGAGCCGTCGACGTACCTCAGGTTGTGCGCCGGATCCACGAGCAGGCCGCCCTCGGTGGCGCCCACCAGGTTCCTGTTGACGTCGGGGGCATAGCTGGGTGCGAGCGCCGCTGCCCAATTGGTCGCGATCGCCCCGCCGGAGTAGCCGAGCAGCCCGACCTTCGCGGCGGGTGAGATCCCGGTCGCGGAGGACGCGGTCGCCGCCCGGATCGAGTCCAGGGTGCTGGTGCCGTACTCGGGGCCGGCTGCGAAGTCGGCCTTCTGACCCTGGGTGTCGGCCACGATCACCGGGTATCCCTGGAGCAGTTCCGGCACGATGAACAGCGTTTCGGCACTGTTGACGGCGCCGCCCAGCGAGACGTCGCCGGCGATGGAGCGCGACGGCGAGTCCTGCGGGTTCAGGGAGTCGTAGAACGATTGGTAGGACACGACCTTCGTGCGGTTGGCGGCGCCGGTCGGCTTCAGGACGGACGTCACGTTCGCGACAGCCCGGCCCCGAGCGTCCGTGGTGCGGTAGAGCAGTTGCACGGCCTTGACGGGGGTGGAAATGCCCGCCACGTGGTAGGGGAGGGTCCGCGTCTTGAGCACGGTTCCCGGTGCGTACGACGACAACGGCGCGCTGCCGTCGTAGCTGTAGAACGTATCGGTGCCGCTGGCGTGAGCGCTCGGCATGCTCACGCCGGCCCCTCCCGCGACGGCTGCTGCGGCCACGAGGGCGGCGAGGGTTGCTCGGGTCGGACGGCGGGTCTTCATGAACGCTCCAGGTGATCGGGGTCACACGATGAGCCCGAGGTTACCGTAGAGTAACTAAATCTGCTACCCGTCGGTAACGTCACGAGGCGCCGTTACCAGACCGGCTCGGCGGTACGGACGGCGAGCCGGTCACCGGCGTGCGGAAGGATGCGGGCATGAATCGCGCCAGCCTGGACAAGCAGCCGGCCGACGTCGCCCGGATGTTCGACGACGTCGCCAAGCGCTACGACCTGACCAACGACGTGCTGTCCCTCGGACAGGACCGACGCTGGCGCAAGGTCGTGCTGGGCTCGGTCGATCCGCAGCCGGGCGAGACCGTGCTGGACATCGCCGCCGGGACCGGCACCAGCAGCGTGCCCTTCAAGAACCGCGGCGCCCACGTCGTCCCGGCCGATTTCTCCCTCGGCATGCTGCGCCAGGGGGTGCGCACCTACCCCGATCTCGCGTTCGCCGCCGCCGACGCCATGCGACTGCCCTTCGCGGACGCCGTCTTCGACGCGGTCACGATGTCCTTCGGCCTGCGCAACGTCTCCGACCCGGTCGTCGCGCTGCGGGAGTTCCTGCGGGTGACCAAGCCGGGCGGGCGCCTGGTCGTGTGCGAGTTCTCCACGCCGACCAACCCGGTCTTCCGCAAGGTCTACTCGGAGTACCTGATGCAGGCGCTGCCCAAGATCGCCCGTCGCGTGGGGTCGAATGCCGAGTCCTACGTCTATCTGGCCGAGTCGATCCAGTCCTGGCCGGACCAGGCGGGACTGGCCGGCCTGTTGCAGGACGCGGGCTGGTCCAGCGTCGAGTGGCGCAACTCCAGCGGCGGCATCGTCGCGATGCACCGCGGGCACAAGGCGCCCTGACCGGGTCGTGGACTCCGGTGAGCGCCGTCCTCAGGTGGTTCTTAGGGGGCCCTCAGTTCGCGAACGAACGACGCGGTCGTAGAGTTCAGACGCTCGTGAAAACTGTCACAAGACCTCCCAAGGACGCCCCGTGAGCCAGTCACTGTCGGGCGGCGCGCTTACCACGTCCGCTCCGGAAACCGCCGATGTCATCGTCGTCGGCGCCGGTCCGGGTGGATCGTCGGTCGCCGCCTACCTCGCGATGGCCGGGCTCGACGTCCTGCTGCTGGAGAAGACGCACTTCCCGCGGGAGAAGGTCTGCGGCGACGGGCTCACTCCGCGCGCGGTGCGCGAGCTCGTCAGCCTGGGCATCCCGATGCCCGAGGACGACGGCTGGATCAAGAACAAGGGCCTGCGGATCATCGGCGGCGGCATGCGCCTGCAGCTGGACTGGCCCGACAACGCGAGCTTCCCGCCGTACGGCCTGGTGCGCACCCGCCAGGACTTCGACGACATCCTGGCCCGGCACGCGGTCAAGCAGGGCGCGCAGCTGCGGCAGGGCGTGAACGTCGTGGCGCCGGTCCGCGGCGCGAACGGGCACATCGTCGGGGTCGAGGCCAAGGAGATGGGCGTCGACGGGCGCGCCACCGGCGCCACCATGAGCTACCGCGCTCCGCTGGTCATCGCCGCGGACGGCAACTCCAGCCGCCTCTCGCTGGCGATGGGCCGCGAGAAGCGCGAGGACCGCCCGATGGGCGTAGCCGTCCGCGCGTACTACACCAGCCCCCGGCACGACGACGACTACCTGGAGTCCTGGCTGGAGCTGTGGTCCAAGGACGCGCAGGGCAAGCGCGTGCTGCTGCCCGGCTACGGCTGGATCTTCGGTGTCGGCGACGGCACCTCCAACGTCGGCCTCGGCATCCTCAACACCTCCTCGGCGTTCGGCAAGACCGACTACAAAGAGGTCATGCGGCAGTGGGTCGCCACCATGCCGCAGGAGTGGACCTACAACGAGGAGACCATCACCGGCCCCATCAAGGGCGCCGCGCTGCCGATGGGCTTCAACCGCCAGCCGCACTACGCCGACGGGCTGCTGCTGGTCGGCGACGCCGGCGGGATGGTCAACCCGTTCAACGGCGAGGGCATCGCCTACGCGATGGAGTCGGCCCGTCTCGCCGCCGAAGTGGTGGCCCAGGCGTTCGCCCGCACCGACGACGCGAGTCGCGAACGTGTGCTCCTCAGCTACCCGCAGGTGATGCGCGACGCGCTCGGCGGCTACTACACGCTGGGCCGGATGTTCGCCAAGATGATCGGCAACCCCGATGTCATGCGCCTAGCGGTCAAGTACGGCCTGCCGCGCAAGACGATGATGCAGTTCCTGCTGAAGGTGATGGCCAACCTGGGGGACACCACGGGTGGCCGGATCGACGACAGGGCCCTCGCCCTGCTGTCCCGGATGACACCGGCGGCATGATGGACCCCAGTGCGCCCGTCGTCGGGTGGATCGGTCGTAACCTCGGGCTGGCCCGGGACTTGGTGAAGGAGCCCGTATGAACCACTACTCCTACTACCCGCTGCTGATCTTCGCCGCCCTCGGCACCGGCTTCGCGGTCTTCTCCGTGCTCGGCGCCGCGGGACTCGCGGGACCCAAGCGCTACAACCGCGCCAAGGCCGACGCGTACGAGTGCGGCATCCAGCCGAGCCCGCACGCCGACGGCGGCGGCCGGGTGCCGATCAAGTACTACCTGACCGCGATGCTCTTCATCGTCTTCGACATCGAGAGCGTCTTCCTCTACCCGTTCGCGGTGAACTTCGACCGGATGGGTCTGTTCGCGCTGGTCGAGATGGTGCTCTTCGTGATCACCGTCTTCGTGGCCTACGCGTACGTGTGGCGCCGGGGTGGCTTGGAATGGGATTGAGCGCGGCACAACACATGCATGAAATGTCGGGCACGACAATGCGAATCGAAGTGTGAACATGGGTATCGAAGAGAAGCTCCCGGCCGGATTCCTGCTCAGCACGGTCGAGCAGGTGGCGGGCTACATGCGCAAGGGCTCGGTGTGGCCGGCGACCTTCGGCCTCGCCTGCTGCGCGATCGAGATGATGGCGGTCGGCACCCCCGACTACGACATCGCGCGTTTCGGAATGGAGCGCTTCAGCGCCACCCCGCGCCAGGCCGACCTGATGATCGTGGCGGGCCGGGTGAGCCAGAAGATGGCGCCGGTCGTGCGCCAGGTCTACGACCAGATGCCCGAGCCCAAGTGGGTCATCTCGATGGGTGTCTGCGCGAGCTCTGGCGGCATGTTCAACAACTACGCGATCGTGCAGGGTGTGGACCACATCATTCCGGTCGACATCTTCCTGCCGGGCTGTCCGCCCCGCCCGCAGATGCTGCTCAACGCGATCCTGGAGCTGCACAAGCAGATCCAGGGCATGAAGTTCGGGGTCAACCGGGTCGCGGCCGCCCGCGCCGCGGAGGCCGCCGCCCTCGAGGCAACGCCCACGCACGCGATGAAGGGGCTATTGGCGTGATGACAGCGAGCGGGTACGCCGGGTTCGCCGCGCTGGAAGGCGCGAATGGAGTGAGCGCGGAATCGCGCCCAGGGGGTACGGCCTGATGAGTGACGACGCGAAGCCGGTCGCCGGCAACCCCGCGACCGGACCGGTGAAGGAGCCGTCCGGCGGTCCCGTCGACCGGACGACGGCCGACCAGGAGGGCGCTGTCCAGCCGCGCGAGCAGCACGATGACGATCCGGTGGTCGTGGCCCAGCGCGAGGGCATGTTCGGCTCGTCGCTCGGCAACGACACGACCGGGTACGGCGGCCTGCAACGGCCGGTGCTCTTCCCGGGCAACACCGAGCGGCCGTTCGGCGGCTACTTCGACCTGGTGGCCGACGCGCTGGGCACAGCGTTGCGGGAGGTGGACTCGTCGTACGACGCGGCGGTCGAGCGCACCGTGGTCTCGCACGGCGAACTGACGCTGTACGTACGTCGGGAGCACCTGCCCGCGGTCGCCCGCGCGCTGCGCGACGAACCCCGGCTGCGCTTCGAGATGTGCCTCAGCGTCTCTGGGGTGCACTACCCGCAGGAGATCGGTGCGGAGCTGCACGCCGTCTACCACTTCCTGTCGATCACGAACAACAGCAGACGCATCCGTATCGAGGTCGGCGTCGCCGACGGCGACCCGCACATCCCCAGCATCGTGTCGACGTATCCCAGTGCCGACTGGCACGAACGCGAGGCCTGGGACATGTTCGGCATCATCTTCGACGGTCACCCCGCTCTCACCCGGATCCTGATGCCGGACGACTGGCCGGGTCACCCGCAACGCAAGGACTACCCGCTGGGCGGAATCCCGGTGGAGTACAAGGGCGCCACCGTGCCGCCCCCGGACACGCGGAGGTCCTACCGATGAGTACCACCACCGAGCAAGACGCCTTCGGCGCAACGACTCCCGACGACGGAGTCGACGACACCACACCCGTGCTCAACGCGGTCGGCGGCGACTGGGACGACCTGGTCGACGAGGCCGCGGCGCTGCACGAGGAGCGCATCGTGGTCAACATGGGTCCGCAGCACCCGTCGACCCACGGCGTGCTTCGGCTCATCCTCGAACTGGACGGCGAGACCGTCACCGAGGCGCGGGCCGGCATCGGCTACCTGCACACGGGCATCGAGAAGAACATGGAGTTCCGCACCTGGACCCAGGGCGTGACCTTCTGCACCCGGATGGACTACCTGGTGCCGATCCACAACGAGACGGCGTACTGCCTCGCGGTGGAGAAGGCGCTCGGCATCACCGATCAGATCCCGGCCCGGGCCAGCGTCATCCGCGTGATGATGATGGAACTGAACCGGATGGGCTCACACCTCGTGGCCCTCGCGACCGGCGGCATGGAGATGGGCGCGACCACGGTCATGACCATCGGCTTCCGTGAGCGCGAGCGCATCCTGCAGGTCTTCGAGGCCGTCACCGGACTGCGGATGAACCACGCCTACGTCCGCCCCGGCGGCGTAGCACAGGACATCCCCGCCGGCACCACGGATCAGGTGCGGGCGATGATCCCCGACATCCGGCGCGGCATCGGCGAGCTCGAGGCGTTGATCAACGAGAACCCGATCCTCAAGGGCCGCACCGTCGGCGTCGGATACCTCGACCTCACCGGGTGCATCGCCCTGGGCGCCACCGGTCCGATCCTGCGCGCGGCCGGTCTGCCCTACGACCTGCGCAAGGCCGATCCGTACTGCGGCTACGAGACCTACGACTTCGACATCCCGACGCGCGACACCTGCGACGCCTACGGCCGTCTGCGGGTGCGCATCGATGAGATGCACCAGTCGCTGCGGATCGTCGAACAGTGCCTCGAACGCCTCGATGCGGAGCCGGGGCCCGTCATGGTCGCGGACAAGAAGATCGCGTGGCCGGCGCAGCTCTCGGTCGGCTCGGACGGCCAGGGCAACAGCCTCGATCACATTCGCGAGATCATGGGCGAGTCGATGGAGTCGCTCATCCACCACTTCAAGCTGGTGACCGAGGGATTCCGCGTCCCGCCGGGTCAGACGTACGCCGCCATCGAGAGCGCCAAGGGCGAGCTCGGCTGCCACATCGTCTCCGACGGCGCGACCCGGCCCTACCGGGCTCACTTCCGCGACCCGTCGTTCAACAACCTGCAGGCGGTCGCCGTGATGGCGGAAGGCGGCTCGGTCGCCGACGTCATCGTGGCCGTCGCCTCCATTGACCCTGTGATGGGTGGAGTAGACCGATGAGAATCACTGTGGCTCAGGCTCCTCGGGGTCCCCGCGAAGTATCGGGGGAGCGCAGCGGAGGAGAACTTCGTGGGTTGACTGTGATGGGTGGAGTAGACCGATGACAGACGCACACGTGGAGGCTCCGTTCCACGAGCTGACGCCGCTGCACGCCAGTGAGACGCCGTACGACGAGGAGACGCTGCGCGCTCTGCACGCCGACGCCGACCTGGTGGTGGCGCGATACCCGCAGAAGCGCTCGGCGCTGCTGCCGCTGCTGCACCTGATCCAGAGTGTCGACGGCTACGTGACCGGCCGCGGCGTGACGTTCTGCGCCGAGAAGCTGGAGCTGACCGATGCCGAGGTCAGCGGCGTGGCGACGTTCTACACCCAGTACAAGCGCCACCCGAACGGCGAGTACACCGTGGGCGTCTGCACCAACACGCTCTGCGCGGTGATGGGCGGCGACCTGATCTTCGACACGCTGAGCGAGCACCTCGGGATCGGGCACGACGAGACCACCCCGGACGGCAAGGTGACCCTGGAGCGGGTCGAGTGCAACGCCGCGTGCGACTACGCGCCCGTGGTGATGGCCAACTGGGAGTTCATCGACAACCAGACGCCCACGTCGGCGACGCAGCTGGTCGACGACCTGCGCGCCGGCAAGGAGGTGCGCCCCACCCGGGGAGCCTCGAAGGTGTGCAGCTTCAAGCACGTCTCCCGGGTGCTGGCAGGCTTCAACGACGGACTGGCCGACGAGGGTGTCGGCGCCGGCGGGCCGTCCCTGGAGGGCCTGCGTCTGGCGAAGGCCGACGGGTTCGACCCGTACGCCTCCTCCGGTGAGATCACCAGTGACTCCGATGCCGAGAGTCCCGCCGACGCACCGGCACCGGGACTGGCCGGCTCCAGCGACACCCCAGCAAACCCTGCCGACAGCAAGGCCGGCGAGAAGGCGGGCGACAGATGAGTACACCCCTGACACCGATCCTGACCCGATTCTGGGACGAGCCCCAGAGCTGGACGATGGACACCTACCTGCGCTACGAGGGCTACCAGGCGCTGGACAAGGCCCTGACGATGAGCCAGGAGGAGTTGGTCGACGCGACCAAGGCCTCCGGGCTGCGCGGCCGCGGCGGCGCGGGCTTCCCGACCGGCATGAAGTGGGGCTTCCTGCCCAAGCCGGACGGCGGCCCCCGCCACCTGGTGGTCAACGCCGACGAGTCGGAGCCGGGCACCTGCAAGGACACCCCGCTGATGCTCGCGGCGCCGCACTTCCTCATCGAGGGCGTCGCGATCACGTCGTTCGCGATCGGCTGCCACCACGCGTTCATCTACCTGCGCGGCGAGCTCGTGCACGTCTATCGCCGCCTGCTGAAGGCGGTCGAGGAGGCGTACGCCGCGGGTCATCTGGGCAAGGACATCCACGGCACCGGCTTCGACCTGGACGTCACCGTGCACGCCGGCGCCGGCGCGTACATCTGCGGTGAGGAGACCGCGCTGCTGGACTCCCTGGAGGGCCGGCGCGGTCAGCCGCGCCTCAAGCCGCCGTTCCCCGCCGTCGCCGGGCTCTACGCCCGCCCGACCGTGGTCAACAACGTGGAGTCCATCGCCTCGGTGCCCTCGATCGTGCTGCACGGCGCCGACTGGTTCTCCGCGATGGGCACCGACAAGTCCAAGGGCTACGGCATCTTCAGCCTCTCCGGGCACGTCACCCGGCCGGGTCAGTACGAAGCGCCGCTCGGCATCACGCTGCGCGAGCTGCTCGACATGGCCGGAGGCATGCGGAACGGCGCGAAGCTGAAGTTCTGGACCCCCGGCGGCTCCTCGACACCGATCTTCACCGACGAGCACCTGGACGTGCCGCTGGACTTCGAGTCGGTCGCGGCCGCGGGCTCCATGCTGGGCACCCGTGCGCTGCAGATCTTCGACGAGTCGGTGTCGGTGGTCCGCGCCGTCAGCCGGTGGATCGACTTCTACGCGCACGAGTCCTGCGGCAAGTGCACGCCGTGCCGTGAGGGCACCTTCTGGCTGAAGCAGATCCTCACGCGCCTGGAGCACGGGCAGGGCACCACGGAGGACATCGACAAGCTCGTCGACATCTGTGACAACATCCTGGGCCGCAGCTTCTGCGCGCTCGGCGACGGCGCCACCAGCCCGGTGACCTCCGCGGTGCACTACTTCCGTGAGGAGTTCGAAGCCGGCACGCACACCCCCTGGTGGGAGGCCTTCCCGCCGGAGCGCTCCGTCCTGTTCGACGTTCCCGCCCGAGAGATCAAGGAGGCCGTGTCCGTATGACGACACTCACCTCGCCCGCCGGCGGCGGCAACGCCGTCGACAAGGGTGGGAACGCCAGCCCTGCGCCCACGGCGCCCGACGCCGTCAGCCTGACGGTCGACGGCGTCCCCGTGAGCGTGCCCAAGGGCACCCTGGTGATCCGCGCGGCGGAGCAGGTCGGCATCCAGGTGCCGCGCTTCTGCGACCACCCGCTGCTGGACCCGGTCGGCGCCTGCCGCCAGTGCCTGGTCGACGTGTCCACCAAGGGCCCGGACGGCTCGATGCGACCGATGCCCAAGCCGCAGGCGTCCTGCACGCTCGAGGCGACCGAGGGCATGGCCGTGCAGACCCAGCACACCTCGCAGGTCGCCGACAAGGCGCAGCAGGGCGTGATGGAGCTGCTGCTCATCAACCACCCGCTGGACTGCCCGGTCTGCGACAAGGGCGGGGAGTGCCCGCTGCAGAACCAGGCGATCAGCAACGGTCGCCCGCGCAGCCGCTTCGACGACGTCAAGCGCACCTACCCCAAGCCGATCAACATCTCCTCCCAGGTGCTGCTGGACCGCGAGCGCTGCGTGCTGTGCGCCCGGTGCACCCGCTTCTCCGACCAGATCGCCGGCGATCCGTTCATCGCCCTGATCGAGCGTGGCGCGCTGCAGCAGGTCGGCATCTACGAGGAGAAGCCGTTCGAGTCCTACTTCTCCGGCAACACCGTCCAGATCTGCCCGGTCGGCGCGCTCACCGGCGCGGCGTACCGCTTCCGGTCCCGCCCGTTCGACCTGGTCTCGACGCCGAGCGTCTGCGAGCACTGCGCCAGCGGTTGCGCGACCCGCACCGACACCCGCCGCGGCCACGTGCTGCGCCGGATGGCTCTGCTCGACCCGGCGGTCAACGAGGAGTGGAACTGCGACAAGGGCCGCTGGGCGTTCACGTACGCCGACGCCGCCGACCGTCTGCAGTCGCCGCTCGTGCGTGGAGCCGACGGTGAGCTGCGGGTCGCCGGATGGCCCGAGGCCCTCGAAGCCGCTGCCGCGGGACTGTCCGCGGCACGTGAGCACGGCGGTGTCGGTGTCCTCACCGGCGGCCGCATCAGCGCCGAGGACGCCTATGCCTACGGCAAGTTCGCGCGTCTCGTGCTCGGCACCAACGACGTCGACTTCCGTGCCCGGCCGCACTCGGCCGAGGAGGCGGCGTTCCTCGCTCACGGTGTCGCCACTACCGGACCGGGTGCGCCCGGTGCCGTGACGTACGAGGACCTGGAGCACGCGTCGTCCGTCCTCCTCCTCGGGCTGGAGCCCGAGGAGGAGTCGCCGATGATCTTCCTGCGGCTGCGCAAGGCCTCCCGCAAGGGCATGGCCGCCGTGCTGTCGGTGGCGCCGTTCGCGACCCGCGGCCTGGCCAAGATGGGCGGCGTGCTGATCCAGGCCGCCCCCGGCACCGAGGCCGAGGTCGTCGAGGCGCTGAGCGCCACGACCGGTGAGCTCGCCGAGCACGGCGCACAGCTGACTGGTGACTCGATCATCCTGGTGGGTGAACGACTGGCGACCGTCCCGGGTGCCCTCTCGGCCGCACTGCGGCTCGCCGACCGCAAGGGTGCCCGCATCGCATGGGTGCCCCGTCGCGCCGGTGAGCGCGGCGCGCTCGAGGTCGGCGCACTGTCCAACCTGCTCCCCGGCGGCCGCCCGGTCGACGACGAGGCCGCGCGGTCCCAGGTCGGCACGGTGTGGGGCGCCGACCTCCCGGCCGGTGCCGGCCGCGACACGGCCGCCATGCTCGCCGGGGCAGCGTCCGGTGAGCTGGCCGGTCTGGTCGTCGGCGGTGTCGACACCGCCGACCTGCCCGACCCGGCCCTCGCGACCGAAGCGGTCCGCCGGGCCTTCACGGTGAGCCTGGAGATCCGCGCCAGCGCGGTGACGCAGGACGCCGACGTGGTCTTCCCGGTCGCTCCGCAGCAGGAGAAGACCGGCATGTACGTCGACTGGGAAGGTCGCGTGCGGCCCTTCGAGCGCGCCATCGAGAGCCTGGCGATGAGTGACTACCGCGTGCTCGACCTGCTCGCCGGCGAGCTGGGGGAGTTCCTCGGCACCCGCACCACCGAGCAGATCCGCGAGGAGATGCAGGAGCTCGGTCCGTGGACCGGCGCCCGCCCCACCGCCCCGCGGGTCCGCGCCGCCGGCGTACCGCGCCCGCTCGTCGGACAGGCCGTGCTCGCGACCTGGTCGCACCTGCTGGACCGCGGTCGGATGCAGGACGGTGAGCCGTTCCTGGCCGGCACCGCTCCCGTCGCGACGGCGCGCCTGTCCGCGGCCACCGCGGAGGCGGTCGGCGTACGGGAGGGTGACCAGCTCACGGTGAGCACCCGCGCCGGCGCGATCAGCGCCCCCGTCGCCGTGACCGACATGCCCGACCACGTCGTGTGGCTGCCCACCAACTCGGCCGGCAGCGCCGTGCGTGCGACCCTGCACGCCGACGCCGGCGACCTGGTCTCCCTCGGACGCCGCACGGAGGTGCAGGTATGACGCAGCTGGGTCATCTCTCGGGTCTGGCGGCCGCCACCGGCACGCCGGCCGCGGACTTCAGCGACACGCCCTGGTGGCTGTCGCTGATCAAGGCGGTGCTGCTCTTCGTCTTCCTGCTCGTCCAGACGCTGCTGGTGATCTGGTTCGAACGACGCGTCATCGGCCGCATGCAGCAGCGCCCCGGCCCCAACCGGGTCGGCCCGTTCGGGTTGCTGCAGACGCTGGCGGACGGGGTGAAGCTGGCCCTCAAGGAGGATCTGACCCCCAAGAACGCTGACAAGCTGATGTTCATCATCGCGCCGATCATCGCCGGCGCCATGGCGTTCGTCTCGTTCGCGATCATCCCGGTCTCGGGCAACGTGTGGATGTTCGGCCACTACACGCCGCTGCAGCTGACCGACACCCCCGTCGCGGTGCTGCTGGTGCTGGCGGTCGCCGGCGTCGGCGTCTACGGCATCGTGCTCGCCGGCTGGTCCAGCGGCTCGACCTACCCCCTGCTCGGCGGGCTGCGCTCCAGCGCCCAGGTGATCTCGTACGAGATCGCCATGGGCCTCGCGCTCGTCGCGGTCTTCCTCTACGCGGGCTCGATGTCGACCAGCCAGATCGTCCTGGCCCAGGGCCACGGGGTCTGGTACATCATCCCGGCGTTCTTCTCGTTCATCATCTACGTGGTGACGATGGTCGGCGAGACCAACCGACTGCCGTTCGACCTCGCCGAGGGCGAGGGCGAGCTCACCGGTGGTTTCCACACCGAGTACTCCTCGCTGAAGTTCGCGATGTTCTTCCTCGGCGAGTACGTCAACATGTTCACCGTATCCGCGCTCGCCACCACCCTCTTCCTGGGTGGCTGGCAGGCCCCTCCGGGGATCGCGGCCATCGACGGCGGCCTGTTCAACCACGGCTGGTGGGGCGTCCTCTGGTTCGTCGTCAAGCTGTGGATCTTCATGTTCTTCTTCGTGTGGCTGCGCGGCTCCCTGCCGCGGGTGCGCTACGACCAGTTCATGAAGCTGGGCTGGAAGCTGATGATCCCGAGCACCCTGGTCTGGGTGGTCGTCATCGCCTTCATCCGCGCCTCGAACGCCGGTTTCCTCGGTGAGACGCAGGTGAGCCTGTTCGGCCGCAACATCCACCGCGCGACCCTGATCGTGATCGCGGCGACCGCCGTTCTCGTGCTCGCGGCGGCGTGGATCTGGGACGCCGGCGCCGCACGACGGCAGGAAGCCGCCGACCGTACGCAGGTGCCCGACGAGGTCGACCCGTTCGCGGGTGGACACCCGGTGCCACCGCTCCCCGGGCAGCGCCTGGTCGAGCCGATGCCTGTCCTCACCGCCGCGTCCGGCCCCCGGGTGACGCGCGAGTCCAGCCGAGAAGACGACGTACGTCAGAAGGAACCCCGTGGCTGACAAGAAGACCCACGGCGCGCACGCGAGCGCGCCGCCCTCCAAGCCCGAGCGGCCCGGCATCTTCGCCGGGGTCGCCGGTTTCGGTGTCACCTTCTCGACGATGTTCCGCAAGGTGGCGACCGAGGAGTACCCCGAGGAGAAGCGGCCCACCCAGCCGCGCTTCCACGGTCGTCACCAGCTGAACAGGCACCCGGACGGGCTGGAGAAGTGCGTCGGCTGCGAGCTGTGCGCCTGGGCCTGCCCGGCGGACGCGATCCTCGTCGAGGGCGCGAACAACGTGGACGCCACGGGGGAGCGCTTCTCACCCGGTGAGCGGTACGGCCGCGTCTACCAGATCAACTACCTGCGCTGCATCTTCTGCGGGCTGTGCATCGAGGCGTGCCCGACGCGTGCGCTCACGATGACCAACGAGTACGAACTGGCCGACAACAACCGCGCCGACCTGATCTTCACCAAGGACCAGCTCCTCGCCCCGATCCAGCAGGGGATGCTGCCCGCGCCCCACCCGATGGTCGAAGGCATGGAGGAGCGCGACTACTACCAGGGCAAGGTCGACGGGGCCACCCCCGCGCAGCGCGACTGGGTCGAGCAGAACGCCGACCACCACGCCGCCGCCCGGCAGGACGAGTTCGACCCGGCGACGCGCGACGAGGGCACCCCGTCGGAGTCCGGCTCCGTCACCGGCGAGCCCAACGTCGCGTTCGAGGACCGGGGCCCCGACCAGACCCACGGTCCGGGGGGCGGACCGCGTCGGCCGGTGGCTCAGGGCGGACCCGACAAGGGACCGGACGGCGACGGTCCGATGGACCGCGCCCTGCTCGACTCGGAGACCAAGAAATGATGCACCTGGGCGGGGCTGAGTCCACGCTGTTCTTCTTCGGCGCACCGCTGTCCGTGGTCGGCGCCCTCGCACTGCTCTTCGCGCGCAAGGCCGTGCACGCGGCCATGGGCATGGCGCTGTGCATGATCATGCTCGGCGTCTTCTACATCGCCGAGCAGGCGGAGTTCCTGGGGATCATCCAGATCTTCGTCTACTCCGGCGCGGTGATGATGCTCTTCCTCTTCGTCGTCATGCTCGTCGGCGTCGACTCCTCCGACTCCCTCGTGGAGACCATCCGCGGACAGAAGGCGGCCGGGCTGCTGCTGTCCCTCGCGCTCATCGCGCTGCTGGTCTCCGGTGTCAGCCGGGCGACGTTCGCCAGTGGCAAGGGCCTGGACGCCGCGAACGCCGCGCAGGGCGGCAACGTCGGCGGCATCGCCCAGCTGATCTTCGGCCGGTACGTGTGGGCCTTCGAGGTCACCTCCGCGCTGCTGATCACCGCGGCGATCGGCGCGATGCTGCTCGCCCACCGCGAGCGGCTCACCCCGAAGGCCAGCCAGGCCGACTGGTCGCGCCGACGCATCCGCGAGGGCGTGAACGTGGCCGGTCTGCCCGCGCCCGGTGTCTACGCGCAGCACAACGCCGTGGACACCCCGGCGCTGCTGCCCGACGGCAGCCCCAGCGACCTGTCGATCAACCGGGTGCTCAAGGCCCGCGGCCAGGTCCTCGGTGCCGGCAAGCAGGTCGCGGTCAGCAAGGAGATCGAGACCGAGGCCGGCGACATGTCCGAGGCTAACCGAGGGGAGTCGAAATGAGCGTGGAGGTCTACCTCTACCTGTCGGTGGTGCTCTTCAGCATCGGCTCCGCCACGGTGCTGCTGCGGCGTAACGCCATCATCGTCTTCATGGGCGTGGAGCTGATGCTCAACGCCGCCAACCTGATGTTCGTGACCTTCGCGCGGATGTACGGCTCGCTGGAAGGTCAGGTCATCGCGTTGTTCGTGATGGTCGTGGCCGCCGCCGAGGTCGTCGTCGGTCTGGCGATCATCATGTCCATCTTCCGTGCTCGCCGGTCGGCCTCGGTCGACGACGCGAACCTGTTGAAGTTGTAAGGGAGCCTGCTCTTGCTGTCCTTGGTGGGGAGTCTTCCCTCGTCCGATCCCGGTGCGGTCACAACCGCCGCCACCGGCATCAACCAGTACGCGTGGCTGATCATCGCGCTGCCGTTGCTCGGTGCCGCTCTGCTGATGGTCGGCGGGAAGGCGCTGGACAAAATCGGCCCGCTGCTCGCCGTGTGCCTGTCCGGAGCCTCGTTCGTGCTCGGCCTGATCATGCTGCTGCACACGCGCGGCATGTCGACGCAGGATCGCGGCATCAAGAGCCACGTGCACCTCTTCGACTGGATCGACACGAGCTCGCTGCACGTGGCGGCCGGACTGCGGGTCGACCAGCTGTCGCTGACCTTCGTCATGCTGATCACCTTCGTCGGCACGCTGATCCACGTGTACTCCCTGGGCTACATGGAGCACGACCCGGACCGCCGCCGGTTCTTCGCCTACCTCAACCTCTTCGTCGCCGCGATGCTGACGCTGGTGCTGGCGGACTCCTTCGTGGGTCTGTTCGTCGGCTGGGAGGGCGTCGGCCTAGCGTCGTACCTGCTCATCGGCTTCTGGAACTGGAACCCGGCGTACGCGACAGCCGCCAACAAGGCGTTCGTCGTCAACCGCGTCGGTGACGTCGGCATGCTGCTGGCCCTCTTCACGATGTACCTGACGTTCGGCCGGCTCGACTTCGACGGCGTCTTCGCCGGGGCGCCGCACGCCAGCCAGACCTCGCTGACCTGGATGGGTCTCTTCCTGCTGATCGGGGCGTGCGGCAAGTCTGCGCAGTTCCCGCTGCAGTCCTGGCTGGGCGACGCGATGGCCGGTCCCACGCCGGTCTCCGCGCTGATCCACGCCGCGACCATGGTCACCGCCGGCGTCTACCTGATCGTGCGCAGCCACGTCATCTTCGACGCGGCACCGAACGCGCGCCTCGCGGTCTGCATCGTCGGGGCGATCACTTTGATGTTCGGTGCGATCGTCGGCTGCGCCAAGGACGACATGAAGAAGGCGCTGGCCGCCTCCACCATGAGCCAAATCGGCTACATGATCCTGGCCGCCGGGCTCGGCCCGGTCGGCTACGTCTTCGCGATCTTCCACCTGGTGACCCACGGCTTCTTCAAGGCCGGCATGTTCCTCGGCGCCGGCTCGGTGATGCACGGGATGAACGACCAGGTCGACATGCGACGCTTCGGCGGCCTGTCCGGGGTCATGAAGATCACCTGGGTGACCTTCGGGCTCGGCTTCCTCGCCATCATCGGCTTCCCGCTGCTGTCCGGCTTCTGGTCCAAGGACAAGATCATCGAGGCGGCGTTCGTCGGAGAGGGCTGGCGTCCCTGGGTGTTCGGCCTCACAGCGCTGATCGCCGCCGGCATCACCGCGTTCTACATGTCGCGACTGTTCTTCATGGTCTTCCACGGCAAGCGCCGTTGGACCGACGACGTGCACCCGCACGAGTCGCCGCTGACCATGACCGTCCCGATGATGATCCTGGCCGTCGGATCGGCGTTCCTCGGTCTCATCCTCGGCCCGACGGGCATCATCCAGCACTGGCTGGAGCCGGTGACCGGGCACACCGAAGGAGCCCCCAAGATTCCCTCCGCGCTGCTGATGATCATCACCTTCCTACTGGTCGCGGGGGTGTGGCGCTGGCCTGGTTGCGCTACTGGCGTGACGAGGTGCCGGTCACCCCGCCGGTCGGGTCGATCGCGACTCAGGCCGCGCGTCGCGACCTCGGGCAGGACGACCTCAACGAGGCGGTGTTCCAGCGCCCGGGCCTGTACCTGACGCGCGCGCTGGTCTTCGCCGACAACCGCGGCGTCGACGGCGCCTCCGGTGGTCTGGCGGCCGCGATCGGCGGTACGTCGGCCCGGGTCAAGCGGGCACAAAACGGTTTCGTGCGGTCGTACGCCCTCACCATGCTGGTGGGCGTCGTCGCGATCCTCGGTGTGGTCTGGGTGGTGCAGTGATGACTTCGAGCTTTCCCTGGCTGACGGTGCTCGGCCTCATCCCGCTGGTGACCGCGGTCGTCGTGTTCGCGCTGCCCACGGGCGTCGCGGGCCGCGCGGCTCGTCCGGTCGCCCTGGTCGGCTCGCTGGCCGCGCTGGTCGTCGGCATCGCCATGTGGACGCAGTTCAAGACGAATGATCTTTCCTCGATCGTCGGGCACAACGAGGCGACCGGTAAGGACACGATCTCTCCCCAGTTCCAGTTCGTCGAGACGCACGAGTGGATCCGCCAGTTCGGCGTCTCCTACCAGGTCGGCATCGACGGGCTCGCGCTCGCGCTGATCCTGATGAGCCTGGTGCTCGTGCCCGTCTCGCTCCTCGCGGCGTGGCGCGACGTGCCCGCCGACGGCACTCGCCGGATGCAGAACTACTTCGCGCTGATGCTGGTGCTGGAGACGTTCATGGTCGGGGTCTTCTCGGCCACCGACGTCTTCCTCTTCTACGTCTTCTTCGAGGCGATGCTGATCCCGGTCTACTTCCTGATCGGGTCCTACGGCGGCGCCCGCCGGCAGTACGCCGCGGTCAAGTTCCTGCTCTTCAGCCTGCTCGGCGGCTTCGTGATGCTGATCGCCGTCATCGCGCTCTACAACTACGGTCCGGGCGGGCACCAGGGCTTCCTGCTGTCCAACCTCACCGGGCTGCACCTCGGCACCTGGCCGGGTCGCTGGCTCTTCCTCGGCTTCTTCTTCGCGTTCGCGGTGAAGGCGCCGATGTGGCCGGTGCACACCTGGCTGCCCGACGCCGCGTCCGAGAGCCGCCCCGCGACCGCCGTACTCCTCGTCGGCGTGCTCGACAAGGTCGGCACCTTCGGGATGATCCGGTTCTGCCTGCAGCTGTTCCCCGAGGCCAGCAAGTGGGCCACGCCGGTGATCATCGTGCTGGCCCTGATCTCGATCATCTACGGCGCGCTGGTCGCGATCGGACAGACCGACATCATGCGGTTGATCGCCTACACCTCGATCAGCCACTTCGGCTTCATCGTCCTCGGTATCTTCGCGATGACGAGCACCTCCGAGGCCGGGTCGGACCTCTACATGGTCAACCACGGCTTCACCACCGCGGCGCTCTTCCTCTTCGGCGGCTTCCTCGTCGTGCGCGGCAAGAGCCGCGACATCCGCGACTACGGCGGCTGGCAGCGGGTCACGCCCGTGCTCGCCGGTGTGATGCTGATCGCCGGACTGTCCGCGCTGTCCCTGCCCGGGATGAACTCGTTCATCTCCGAGTTCCTGGTCATGGCCGGCACCTTCCAGCGTTACAAGGTCGCGGGCGGCGTCGCAGCCGTCGGCGTCATCCTGGCCGCGCTCTACGTGCTGCTGCTCTACAAGAACGTCTTCACGGGTCCGGCGCCGCTGGCGCACGAGGCCGGCGACGGCGAGCCTGGAGAACACGGTGGAGGCGACGGTCGTGCAGGCGAACTCGTGCCCGCCGGTGGCGGCAGCGTCGCGACCCAGGCCGGTCAGGCCGACGGCCCGCACGCCTCGGTGCACGGCGAGCACAGTGAGCACAGCGAGTACGCCGCGTCCGACGAGGGCGACCAGCACGGTGCCCACGCCGCCGGCCACGCGCCGACGGGTCACGCAGCTGCGCGCGGGCGGGTGCTCGTCGTACCCGACCTCGACCTGCGGGAGCGGGTCGTCGCGGGTGTCCTCGTGGCGATCATCGTCGCGCTGGGCTTCTACCCCAAGCCGGTGCTCGACGTGCTGCGTCCCGCCACGAACGCCACGATGAATCTGGTCCAGATGCACGACCCGGCGCCCAGCGTCCCGACTAGTCAGGTGAACTCGAAGTGATCGCCGCCGCCACCGGCTTCTCCCAGACCAAGATCGAGTACGCCGCCGTCGTACCGATGCTGGTGATCTTCGGCGTCGCAATGCTCGGCGTGGTCATCGAGGCGTTCGTGCCGCGCAGGTCGCGGTACGTCGTCCAGGTGGCCGTCACGCTGCTCGGGCTGCTCGCCGCGTTCCTCACGCTGATCTTCAGCGCGCGCGACCACAAGGCGATCACCGCCGGGGGATCGGTCGTCATCGACGGCCCGGCCCTGATGTTCCAGGGCACCGTCCTGGTGCTGTCCTTCCTCGCCGTGCTGGTGATGGCGGAGCGCTTCGACAGCTCCTCGATCGACGCCTTCACCCAGTCCGGCGCGTCCGTGCCCGGGTCGCCCATGGAGACCAACGCGGTGCGCCTCGGCGCGACCTCCACCGAGGTCTTCCCGCTGGTGCTCTTCGCGGTCGGCGGCATGATGCTCTTCCCCGCCGCAGGTGACCTGCTGACGGTCTTCATCGCGCTCGAGGTGCTCTCGCTGCCGCTCTACATCCTGACCGGGCTCGCCCGGCGCCGCCGCCTGCTGTCGCAGGAGGCGTCGATGAAGTACTTCCTGCTCGGCGCGTTCTCCTCGGCGTTCTTCCTGTTCGGTGCCGCCCTCGTCTTCGGGTACGCCGGGTCGCTGAACTTCAGCACGATCGCGTCGGCCGTCTCGACCGGCAGCGGCCGGGACGGCATCCTGATCCCCGGCATCTTCCTCGTCGCGGTCGGCCTGCTCTTCAAGATCGGCGCGGTGCCCTTCCACTCCTGGACCCCGGACGCCTACCAGGGCGCCCCGACCCCGGTGGCCGGTTTCATGGCCGCCTGCACCAAGGTCGCGGCGTTCGGCGCGTTCCTACGCGTCTTCTACGTGGCGTTCCCCGGGATGAAGTGGAACTGGCAGCCGATCGTCGTGGTCGTCGCCATCCTCACGATGGTCGTCGGCGCCGTGCTCTCGGTGACCCAGACCGACATCAAGCGCCTGCTCGCGTACAGCTCGATCACCCAGGCGGGCTTCATCCTCGTCGGCGTCGTCGCGCTCGACCGGCAGGCCGTGTCCGGCACGATCGTCTACGTCATCACCTACGGGTTCGCCACGATCGCCGCCTTCGCGTTGGTCGCGATGGTGCGCTCGGGCGGCAACGAGGCGACTCACCTGTCGCAGTGGGCCGGCCTGGGCAAGACGAGTCCGGTCGTCGCGGCGCTCATGGCGCTGATGATGATCGCCTTCGCCGGGATCCCGCTGACCTCGCTCTTCACCGCGAAGTACGCGATCTTCTCCGCTGCCGTCGGCCACGGCGGCACCTGGCTGGCGCTGATCGGTGTGATCTTCAGCGCCGTCGCCGCCTTCGTCTACGTGCGGGTCATCGTGCTCATGTACTTCTCCGAGCCCACCGGCGACACCGTCGTGCTCACCCCGTCGGCGCTCACCGGCATCGCCGTGACCGTCGCGGCCGTGCTCACCGTGGCCCTCGGCGTCTTCCCGGCGCCGCTGCTGGACATGGCGCACAACTACTCGCAGTTCATGCGATGAGGTCACCGGAGTGACCGTCGTACCCGGCCTCGACAGCGCGTTCGACCAACGGTTGAGCGACGGGCTGGAGCTGGTCGACCAGCGACTGCGCGAGGTGCTGCGGCACGACGAGCCGTTCATCGCCGGCGCTTCCCGGCACCTGCTGGACGCGGGGGGCAAGCGGTTCCGGCCGTTGCTGACCCTGCTCGTGAGCGAGCTCGGCACCGGGTGCAACGAGCGCGTCATCGACGCCGCTGCCGGGGTCGAGCTGACCCACCTCGCGTCGCTCTACCACGACGACGTGATGGACGAGGCGACGCTGCGGCGCGGGGTGACCGCGGCCAATGTCGTCTACGACAACTCCACCGCGATCCTCATCGGCGACCTGCTCTTCGGGCGGGCCTCCCAGCTGGTCGCCGGTCTCGGTGCCGAAGCCGTGCGGATCCAGGCCGACACCTTCGTGCGGCTGTGCGCGGGACAGATCGAGGACGACCGGCAGGCGCCCGAGGGTCAGGACCCGATGGCCTACTACCTGCGGGTGCTCGAGGACAAGACGGGCTCGTTGATCTCCCTGGCCGCGCGCTACGGCGGGATCTTCAGCGGCCTCCCGGCCACGACGATCGAGCGCGTGGTGCGGTACGGCGAGCTGCTCGGCATGGTCTTCCAACTGTCCGACGACCTGATCGACATCACCTCCGACCAGGAGGAGTCCGGCAAGAAGGCCGGCACCGACCTGCGCGAGGGCGTTACCACGCTGCCGGTCCTCTACGTGCGATCCTCGGCCGACCCGAACGACGCGCGCCTGCAGCAGCTGCTGTCGCGCCCGATCTCCGATCCCGCCGAGCTGGACGAGGCGCTCGGTCTGCTGCGGGCGCACAAGGCCATGCAGCAGGCGCGCGACCACACGATGTCCGTCGCGAACCAGGCGGCCGACCTTCTCGCGGACCTGCCCGACGGCGACGCCGTACAGGCCCTGCGGGCCCTGCCGATCTCCGTGGCCGAGCGCACGGTCTGACCCGGTGTCCGCGCACGAACCCTCCCGCCCGAGGGTGGGCCGTGTCCGGATGGACTCGGGCGTGCCGGGCGGCAACCTGTGGTCGTCGGTGCCGGCGCCCGCGGCTCCGACCGCGGTGGTCGACCTCGACGCGTTCGACGCCAACCTCGCCGCCATGGTGGCGAGGGCGCAGGGGCGGCCGCTGCGGCTGGCCTCCAAGTCGGTGCGCTGCCGCGCGCTGATTGAGCGGGCGCTGGAGTCGCCCGGCTTCTCCGGGGTGCTCGCCTACTCCGCCGCCGAGGCCGCCTGGCTGGTGTCGTGCGGCGTGCGCGACGTGGTGGTCGGCTATCCCACCGTCGACACCGAGACCATCGCCGATACGGCGGCGGCGCCGTCGCTGGCGGAACAGGTCACCTTCATGGTGGATCTGCCCGAGCACGTGGCGATGCTCGCGGCCGCCGCGGGCACGACCCCGTTGCGGGTGAGCATCGACGTGGACGCGTCGCTGCGGATCGGTCGCCTGCACCTCGGCGTGCACCGCTCCAGCGTGCACACCACGCAGGAGGTGTGTCGTATCGCCCGGCTGGTGGCGGACACCCCCGGAGTGACGCTGGTCGGGCTCATGTTTTACGAGGCCCAGGTGGCGGGCGTGCCCGACAGCAGCCACGTCGTACGCGCGATGAAGCTCCGCTCGATGGCGCAGTTACTGCCGCGGCGCACGGAGATCGTGCGGGCCGTCGCAGAGATCTCGCCGCTGGAGTTCGTCAACGGCGGAGGCACCGGCAGCATCGCGGCCACCCGGCGCGACCCGTCGGTGACCGAGATCGCCGCGGGGTCGGGCCTCTTCACGCCGACCCTCTTCGACTCCTACGACGACAGCGGCCTGACGCCGGCGGCGTACTTCGTGTCGCCCGTGGTGCGCAAGCCGACGCCCGCCGTCGCCGTCACCTTCGCGGGCGGGTACGTCGCGTCCGGTCCGGCGTCGAAGTCCCGCGTACCGAAACCGGTGCACCCGCAGGGTCTCTCGTACTTCGGGCAGGAGGGCGCGGGGGAGGTGCAGACCCCGCTGCGCGGGCCGGGCGCCCGGTCGCTGCGGGTGGGCGATCCCGTGTGGTTCCGCTACGCCAAGGCCGGTGAGATGTGCGAGCGGTTCGACGAGCTGCTGCTGGTGCGCGACGGTGCGGTGGTGCAGCGGGCGCCGACCTACCGAGGTGAGGGGCGCACTTTCGGCTGACAGCCGTCGCCCCGGGGTGCACGCTGACGGCGTTGGCGTTCATTGACGGCTTTCAAACGGCGTCAACGAACGTGAACACCGTCAGCTCAGCCGGGTCAGCAGGTCCGGGACGGATCGAGGAGCACAGGAGGTACCGGTGGCGGAGTGGACGAACTGGGCGGGCACCGTGCGTGCAACGCCGCGCGCCGAGGTGATGGTGCGCGACGTGCCGCACGCGCAGGAGCTGTGCCGGATGACGGCGGCTTCCGGGGGCGCGCTCAAGGTGGTCGGCTCTGGCCACTCCTTCACCGCGATCGCCGAGGCGACGGACGTGCTCGTGCGAGTGGACCGCCTGAGTGGAGTGCGGGCAGTTGACCGCGAGACAGCGCGGGTGTGGGTCGGTGCCGGTACGCCGCTGCACGTGCTCGGGCCGCTGCTCTCCCATGAGGGTCTCGCGCTGACGAACATGGGCGACATCGACCGGCAGACCATCGCCGGGGCCGTGTCGACGGGCACCCACGGGACCGGCGCGGCGTACACCGGGCTCGCCGGTCAGCTCACCGGAGTGGAACTGGTGACGGCCGACGGGGAGGTGCGGCGATACGACCGCGACGACCCCGAGTGGGGCGGTGTCGCGCTGTCGCTCGGCGCGCTCGGGATCGTGACGGCGTTGCAGATCCAATGCGTCCCGTCGTTTCTGTTGCAGGCGCACGAGCAGCCGGATGTGCTCGACTCCGTGTTGGCGTCACTGGACGAGACCGTCGATGCCGCAGACCATTTCGAGTTCTACTGGTTCCCGCACACCGATCGGGTGCAGACCAAGACCAACACCAGGGTCGCCGACGTCGCGCGCCGCGACCCCCTGCCCCCGTGGCGCGCGCGGCTCGACGACGACCTGCTGTCCAACGCCGTCTTCGAGGGCGTCAACCGCCTGCTCACCCGCGTGCCGCGGCTGACCCCTGCCGCGAACCAGGTCGCCGTCCGGGCGCTCTCGGCGCGCACCTACACCGACACGTCGTACGACGTCTTCGCCACCCGCCGCACGGTGCGCTTCCGGGAGAGCGAGTACAGCGTGCCGCGCGCGGCGGTGCCGGACCTGCTGCGTCAGCTGCGCACCTGGGGCGACCGGCACGGCGCGCGGATCCCGTTCCCCGTCGAGGTGCGGTTCGCGGCGGCCGACGACCTGTGGCTGTCGACGGCGTACGGGCGGGAGACGGGGTACGTCGCGGTGCACCAGTACCACCGACGTGACCACCGCGCGTACTTCGAGGCGTTCTGGTCGATGCTGCGCGACCACGACGCGCGGCCGCACTGGGGCAAGATGCACGACCTGGACGCCGCTGAACTGCGTTCGCGCTACGAACGATTCGATGACTTCGTCGCGCTGCGCGACGCGCTCGATCCGAGTCGCGTCTTCGGCAACCCCTACCTCGAGCGCGTCCTCGGCTGAGTCATCAACGTCCACCGATCGGTGGACGCCGAGTAGACCGTTCGGGCGTCGCGCGGGCATCGGCCGGATCGCGATGCTGACGATATGGCTGACCTCGCGATCGACACGACGGGACTGAGCAAGCGGTACGGCGACCGGGTCGCCGTCGATGCCCTGGATCTGCAGGTGCGGCACGGAGAGGTGCTCGCCCTGCTCGGACCCAACGGCGCCGGCAAGACCACGACCGTGGAGATGCTGGAGGGGTACACCACACCGGACGGCGGGCAGATGGCGGTGCTGGGCGCCGCCCCGAGCGCCCGCCGGTCCTGGCTGGACCGGATCGGCATCGTGGCGCAGACGAGCACCGGGCTGGGGTCGTTGACCGCCCGGGAGGTGGTCCGGAGCGTGGCGCGCTCCTACAGCACCCCCCGCGACGTCGGGGAGACCCTGGACGTCGTCGGGCTGGGCGAGCACGCGGACAAGCGGATCGGGTCGCTGAGCGGAGGTCTGCGGCGCCGGGTGGATGTCGCGCTCGGCATCATCGGTGCCCCCGAACTGCTCTTCCTGGACGAGCCCACCACGGGTTTCGACCCGGAGGCGCGACGGGCGTTCTGGGAGCTGATCGCCGGGCTGGCGCGCGACGGCACGACCATCCTGCTCACCACGCACTACCTGGAGGAGGCCGAGCACCTCGCCGACCGGGTGGCCGTGATGGCGAACGGCCGGCTGGTGGCCCTGGACACGCCGCAGGCACTCGGCGGGCGGGAGGCGGCGGTGGCGACCGTGAGTTGGCACGCAGCGGACGGCGTACGCGAGGAGCAGACCAGCACACCCACGGCGACCGTGCGACGCCTCCAGGAGCAACTCGGTGCCGAGGTGCCCGGTCTGCAGGTACGCCGCCCGTCCCTCGAGGACACCTATCTGCGGCTGATCGCCGCCACCACCCCCACCCGCGAGGAGTTCTGATGCGCACCCTGACCCTGGGCATCGACCGGACAGGCATCGAGTTGCGCGAATTCGTGCGCGAGAGGGAGGCCCTGTTCTTCGTGTTCCTCTTCCCCGTGCTGATGCTGGCTCTCTTCTCCGCCGTCTTCAGCAACCAGTTCGGCGGTGCCGACGCCGCCCCGGGGGTGAACGCCGCCCGTCACTTCCTGCCCGCGATGACGGCCGCAGGGCTGCTGTTGACCAGCTTCCAGTCGATGGCCATCGGTGTGGCGACCGAACGCGACGACGGCACCCTCAAACGACTGCGGGGCACTCCATTGCCCGCGGCGTCCTACTTCCTCGGCAAGATCGGGATGGTGCTGGTGTCCTCGGCGGCGCAGTTTGGGCTGCTGATCCTGGTGGCGTGGGCGGTGTTCCGGGTCCAACTGCCGAGCGACGCGCAGCACTGGCTGACCTTCGCGTGGACGTTCGCGCTCGGCGTCGGCACCGGCACCATCTGCGGGATCGCCTACTCCTCGTTCATCCCCAACGCGCGGAGCGCGACGCCCATCGTGGTCGCTCCGGCTCTGATCCTGCAGTTCATCTCGGGGGTCTACCTGTCCTACCCCGACCTGCCGCGGTGGCTGCAGCAGATCGCCGCCGTCTTCCCCCTCAAGTGGATCGCGCAGGGCGAGCGGTCGGTGTTCCTGCCCGATTCGCTGCGCTCTCAGGAGGTCGCGCACAGCTGGCAGCACGCCGAGACCGCCCTGGTCCTCGGTGGCTGGAGCCTGGCCGCGCTGGTCGTCGCTCTGCTCACCTTCCGCTGGATCTCCAAGCGTCCGGCATGATCGGGACGGTGAGCGGACAGGGCGCTGTGCGGGCGGTCGGTATCGCGCTGCCCTCGCCCTGGTGGCGTCGTAACTGCGGCTGGCATGTCCTGCACCTGGTGGGGTGCCTCGTCACGGTCCCGGTCCTGGCGCTCACGACGGTGCACGGTGCACGGCTCGGTGTGGCGGTGGCGGGCGTGCTGACACTCGTCGCGGCATACGGCGTAGGAGGTGGCCGCGGCTTCGCGGCCGACTCGCCGGGATCCACCGTCTACCCCGTCCTCGCGTGGTGTGCCGCGATCATGATCACCGTCGGGTCCTACCAGGCGGGCACGGTCTGCGCCTTCCTGGTCGTGACCCAGACCTGGGCGCTGATGGAGCGGACGGCTGCGACCTGGTTGGTGACCGCGGGTTTCGTGGTGTTCGGTGCGGTGATCTGGCTGTGGTCGGGGGCCGACACGAAGGCTTTCCTGGTGGTGCTGGCGACCGTCGGGGGTGGTTGGGCCTTCGCCGTCTGCATGGGCTGGTTCGTCGACTCGATCGCCCGCACGTCGCAGGAGCGCGCCGAGATCATCGACACGTTGCGCGCCACCCAGGCCGAACTGGCGAGATCGCAGCGGTTGGAGGGCATCCACGCCGAGCGCGAGCGGTTGTCGGGGGAGATCCACGACACCCTGGCGCAGGGCTTCACCTCCGTGGTGGCGCTCAGCCGGGCGGCCCAGCTGGCGCAGGAGCGCGGCGACGGTGTCCGGGTGGCCGAGCGGCTGCGCCTCATCGAGACGACCGCCCAGGACAACCTCGACGAGGCACGGATCATCGTGGCCGAACTGTCCGCGGTCAGCAGTCACACGCTGGTGCAGGCGCTGGAGCGACTGGTGCACACGATCCGTCAGGCGACCGCCATGGAGGGTCGTCTCGACGTGATGGGGCCGCCACAGGGCGCTGGGCCCGCCGTGGAGACGGCCCTGCTGCGCATCGCACAGGAGTGCCTCACCAACTCCCGGAAACACAGTGGCGCCACCATGTTCGGGGTGACCCTCGACTACACGCGAGGCGACTGCATCACGTTGTGTACCAGCGACGACGGTGTCGGCTTCGACCCCGCGGCTGCGCCCCTGGGGTTCGGTCTGGGAGGCATCAGATCCCGCGCCGATGCCGTCGGGGGCCGGGTGGACCTGCAGACCGGGCCCGGACGGGGCACCCGGCTGTCGGTGCGGGTGCCGCGATGACCGCCCCCCAGGGTGCGACGCGACCCCTTCGCATCGTCGTCGTCGACGACCATCCCGTGGTCCGCGCGGGCATCGTGGCGATGCTGAGCGAGCACGACGGACTCGAGGTGGTCGGCACCGGCCGTAACGGCGCCGAGTGCCTCAATCTGGTCGCGGATCTCGCGCCCGACCTGGTCCTGACCGATCTGCGGATGCCCGTCATGGACGGTGTCGAGACCACCTCGCGGTTGAGCGCGACCCCGGGAGCGCCTCCGGTGCTGGTGCTCACCACCTACGACAGCGACACCGACATCGTCCGGGCGATCGAGGCGGGCGCCCGCGGCTATCTGCTCAAGGATGCGCCGCTGCAGACCCTGGTCGACGCGATCCGCAGCGCCGTGCGCGGTGAGGAGGTGTTGGCCCCGGAGGTTGCTGCCAGGCTGTCCGCGCGGGGCCAGGTCGCCCGCTCCGCGCAACTGTCGGCCCGCGAGATCGAGGTCGTCGCCCTCGTCGCGGACGGGTTGTCGAACGCCGCCATCGGTCGGCGGCTCTTCATCGGCGAGGCGACCGTCAAGACCCACCTGCTCCGCGCGTTCGCCAAGCTGGGGGTGAACGACCGCACGGCAGCAGTCAGTGCGGCGTACCGGGAGGGTCTGATCAGGCTCGACTGACCACCCGATCGTCAGCGTCCTGGTGGTGCCGGCGCCACCGATCCGCTGACAATGGTGGAGGGATCCTCGCGGTTGTCAGCGTCCTGGTGGTGCCGGCGCCACCGATCCGCTGACAACCGGGGTTTCGGCGAGGCGCTCGCGCAGGCCCGCCGCCATGACCGCGATGGTCGACGCGTCGAAGAATCCTCCGGCGGTCTGCATCAGACGCTTCCTTCGCACCGGCGCCGCGCGCAGCCGCAGGCAGACCCGCGTGCGGTCCGGGCTCGCGTCGGGCTGCAGCGTGATCGACCAGGTAATCGCCGTCCTCCCGCGCTGCGAGGAGTAGACGATCGACGTGGGCCGCTCCAGCTCCTCCACGCGGAAGGTCTCCTGCGTGCCGCCGTAGTCCGGGATGACGTCGCCCACGGCGAGTGCCTGCCACTGCGGCAGGAGGCTGCGGGCGGCACGCCGACGGTGGGGCAGGAGACGCTCGATGGACCGCGGCAGATACCAGCCGGCACGTGCCTCCCCAGCTGCACGAGCCACGGCCACACGGTGCCCGGTGGGGCGTCGAGCGTGAAGGCGCGGTCCATGATCACGTCGGCCGGCGCTACACGGTGATCGCCCGGGCGCGTGGCAGCGCGTTCGGCGTCAGTGGGAGTAGTGCTCGCGAACACGGCGCCCCTACGTCGAGGAGTAGGACGGGCGAGCAACCCTCTGCCTCAACGCGATTCCTTCAGGCCGTCCCGGGTCCACTGCGGAATGTCCAAACCGTCGGGTACGTCGTCCGCGCTGCGCGGGTATTTCGCCATGGACGTGGTGGTGGCCCACGCGAAGTAGTCGTGCAAGGCACCGGCGAGGCGCGGGTCCCCGGCGAGACCGGTGTCGGCGAGTGCCTGATCGAAGCAGGCGATCGCGCGCTGGTCCATGTCTTCGTGCTCGCCCTCGCCCGCGTGCAGGCGGACGACGGACGTCTCGTCGCCGTACGTGCCGGTGTACGCACGGGGGCCACCGAGCGCCTCCACCCAGTACGCCGCGAGTCGCTCGCTGTGGTCGGGCCGGAATCCGTGATGGAAGGCATGCGCCACGACCTCGTCGGCCATCACGCGCTCGTGCCAGGCATGTGCCAACCGGGTCAGCCCCACCGTCCCGCCGGCGGCGTCGTACAGAGTCTCCGTCTCCATTTGTGCAGCATGCCACCGCCAGGCCCTGGCGGAAACCGTTCGGATTCCGGCCCGCATGCGCGCTCGTCGCGGTCCAGGATGGGGTGATGGACATCCGGCCGGCGACCGCCGGCGACGTGGCGTCGGCGCCTGACTGGCTCGCGGGCATCGACCTGCGCGCGGACCGGTGGCGCGACGATGCCACGCGCGCGGTCGTGGGGACGGAGGACGGCATGGTCGTGGCCGCGGGTCGTCTCTTCACCAGCCGCGTCCACGACGATAGGTACTGGGTGGAGGTCATGGTCGCGCCGTAGGGCCGCCGCCGTGGCCACGGTCGCAGCGTCGCGAGGTACCTGGCGGACCTGCGAACCGATGCCAAGCCGATGTGCACCCGCGGCTTCGTCTCCTCCGCGGCCGCGCGTTTCGCACGAGGCCTGGGCGCGCACGCGTACCAGACCTGCCCGCCGGAACGGGTGCAGACGGTCGATGCCGCGCGGCTCACGAAATCGCCCGTCGCGACCGTCGCGGGCACCGCCGTGGACCTCTCCGAGTTGCAGCGTGCCTGGACCGACATCTACGAGTGGATGCACGCCGACTGGGCTCCCGTGGCACCAGGGTTCGAAGAGCCCCTGCTCGAGGACTTCGCCGATGAGCTCGACCTCGTGCACACCAGGGTCGTCGGTGAGGGTCGCGTCAGGGCCGCGGCGTTCGTCTTCGCCGATGCACCGGAGCCGGTGGTGGTGGCCGAGTGCCGTGAGCGTGACGAGACTGACGGGCTCGCACTCCTGCGCGCGTGCGTGCGCGACAGTCTGCTGTCGCTCGCCGCGGCCGGCATCGCCGTCATCAGCTTCGACGGGCACGACACCGACCCGCACTTCCGGCCGCTGCTGGAGGAGTTGCCGGTCAGCGGTGAGGCTTTCGAACTCCTGGAGTGGGGGTGACGGAGGGCGGCGCTAGTCGGTCGCTCCCGCGAGCGACGCGCGGCTCCAGGTGGGTTGCACGCCGGGGCAGTCGAGCAGGTAGTCGCAGGTCTGCTCCGCCGACCAGCCGTGCGCCTCGCGCAGACCGTCCGCGATCCGGCGCAGGTATGCCGCGCTGGGTGCGTTGAGCGGCGCGGTCTCGATCGTCCAGGGCGCGGAGAACGTCACGACCGCCAACCCCTCGAGTTCGCCGACCTGGTGCAACGTCTCGTACCGGCCGGGGCCGAGCGTCGCCACCGGTGCGTGCGCGAGCAGGCCGGCGACGTCCACCTCGTCCCCGGGCGGTCGGTGCATCTCCTGGGCGGCGACATCGCTGAACTGCTGCACGGTGAGCAGGTACGCGCGTGCCGCGACCGTCGGCGCCCCTTCCCGCACGGTCGGGTCGTAGAACGCGACACCGCCGGTCCAGGTCGGGGACTCCCACGCGAAGTAGAGACGGCCGGGCAGCAGCAGCGGGTGGTCACTGGTGGGCGGCGTACGGTCGCGCACTCCGGGGTAGGTGCGCGAGGCACCCGACGGTCGGCCGCCGAAGAGGTAGTGACCGAAACGTTCCCGCGACAGGTTCGAGCCGTACGCGGCGTACCAGACCTGCTCCATCAGGCGGCGAGACTGGCCGCCGACCGGCTGAGACGGCGCCCTCGGTTGGCGCTCATGACCGAGTCGATCACGAGCAGCACCAGCGCGATCCACACGATCCCGAAGCCGATCCAGCGCGCCGACGACATGTGCTCGCCCAGCAGGGCGACCCCGCAGATGAGCTGCAGGATCGGAGTGAGGAACTGCAGCAGCCCGATCGTCACGAGCGGCACCCGACGTGCTGCGGCGGCGAAGAGCAGTAGCGGCACCGCGGTGACGATGCCGGACACCGCGAGGAGAACAGCGTGGCCGGTGCCTTCCGTGGTGAAGGTCGAGTCACCGCGGATCGTCAGCACCGCCAACAGGATCACGGCTATCGGCGCGAGCACCGCCGTCTCGAACGACAGGCTCTCCAACGCGGTCAGGCGGCCGCCGACGCGCTTCTTCATCAGCCCGTAGCCGGCGAACGACAGAGCGAGGCTGACCGCGATCCACGGCGGTTTGCCGTAGTCGACGGCGAGGTAGACGCACGCGGCAACGCCGATCGCGACGGCAACCCACTGCAGCACCCGCAACCGTTCCTTCAACACCACGACACCGAGCGCGACGGTGACCAGTGGATTCAGGAAGTAACCGAGGGCGGCCTCCGTGACGTGACCGGTGACGACCGCCTGCACGTAGATCGTCCAGTTCGCGGCGATCAGCAGGCTGGCGATGCTCAGTGCGACGAGGCGGCGCGGCTCGGCCAGCACCTCGCGTACGAAGCCCATCCGCCGACGCACCGCCAGGATCACCGCACACACGAGCAGCGTCCACAGCACCCGGTGCGCCAAGACCTCCCACGCGCCGACGGGCTCGATGGCGTGGAAGTAGAGCGGGAAGGCGCCCCACAGCAGGTAGGCGACGAACCCGTACGCCGTGCCCGTGCTCGTCTCGGAGCGGGCCGGCTTGCCGTTCGCCATCGGGCGGTCCCTCGATCGGTCGGTGGAGGCTTTGAAATCGAAGGCTATCGGGCCGACGGACGCCGCCGAACGGGGTGGGGGTTATGCGTCCGTGGCCAGTGCTGCAGCCCTGGCCACGGACGCAAACCGGCCACCTCGACGCGCACGACCCACGGCTGGCAGGCCGGGGCGGAGATCAGTCGGAGACGGTCCAGGTGTCGTGACCGTGCAGCAGCTGCTCCAGTGCCCGGTCGTCGGCGGGGCCGCCGGCCGTGTCGATCGCGGCGGCGACCTGGCTGCGGACCCCGTCGTCGTACGTCGGTCTCGACACCGATCGGAAGACCCCCATCGGCAGCTGCGCGAACGACGGGTCGTCCAGGCGGCTCAGCGCGAACGCCTGGCTCGGGTCGTTGTCGTTCACCCGGTGCCGCAGGACGCGTGCCGGATCCGCGGTGGCCTCCGGCTCGACGGCCAGGTGGCCTTCGGGGCCGCGTACGACGACGCGCGCCGTCTCGCCCTCGCCGGCCCGGATCGGCTCGCCGTCGACCAGCTGCATGATGCGCGCGCTGGCCTCGTCACGGTCCTTGACCAGCTGGAAGGCGCCGTCGTTGAAGATCGGGCAGTTCTGGTAGATCTCGACCAGGGCGCTGCCCCGGTGCTCGGCGGCCGCGCGCAGCGTCGCGGTCAGGTGCTTGCGGTCCGAATCCATGGTGCGGGCAACGAAACTCGCCTCCGCGCCGAGCGCCAGCGACACCGGGTCGAACGGCTGATCCACCGATCCCAGCGGCGAGGACTTGGTCACCGCGCCGATGTCGGACGTGGGGGAGTACTGGCCCTTGGTGAGGCCGTAGATCTTGTTGTTGAAGAGCAGGATCTTGATGTTGACGTTGCGGCGCAGGGCGTGGATCAGGTGGTTGCCGCCGATCGACAGCGCGTCGCCGTCACCGGTCACGACCCACACCGACAGGTCCTCGCGGGAGGTGGCGAGGCCGGTCGCGATCGCGGGCGCGCGCCCGTGGATCGAGTGCATGCCGAAGGTGTCCAGGTAGTACGGGAAGCGGGCGGCGCACCCGATGCCGGAGATGAAGACGATGTTCTCGCGGCGCAGCCTGAGGTCGGGCAGGAAGCCCTGCATGGCGGCGAGGATCGCGTAATCGCCGCATCCGGGGCACCAGCGCACCTCTTGGTCGGAGGTGAAGTCCTTCTTCGTCTGCGCTTCCTCGTCGCCGAGCCGGGGGACTCCGGAGGTGCCGAGCGTCGGCATACCCAGGTCGATGCTCATCGAAGTTCCTCCAGGTGCTCGTGGATGACGGCTGCGATCTCCGTCGAGGTGAAGGGCAGGCCGCGGACGGCGGTGTGGCTGCGAACATCGACCAGGTACTTCCCGCGCAACAGCAGTGCGAGCTGGCCGAGGTTCATCTCCGGCAGCACCACGCGGTCGTACGCGCGCAGCACCTCGCCGAGATTCCCAGGGAACGGCGCCAGGTGGCGCAGGTGCGCCCGCGCGACCTTCGATCCTGCGGAGCGGCACAGCCGGGTGGCCTCCGCGATCGGGCCGTACGTCGAACCCCACCCCAGGATCAGCACGCGGGCGTCGCCGGACGGGTCGTCGACCACGACATCGGGCACGTCGATGCCGTCGATCTTGGCCTGGCGGGTGCGGACCATGTGGTCGTGGTTGTCCGGGTCGTAGCTGATGTTGCCGGTGACGTCGGCCTTCTCGATGCCGCCGACCCGGTGCTCCAGCCCCGGTGTTCCCGGAACGGCCCACGGCCGCGCCAGCGTGTCGGGATCGCGCAAATAGGGCGCGAATACCGGGTTGCCCTTGTCGTCGACGGAGTTGGGCTCGGTCGGGGCGTCGACGTGCAGATTCGGCAGGTCGCCGATCTGCGGCAGCCGCCACGGCTCGGAGCCGTTCGCCAGCGAGCCGTCCGAGAGCACGATCACCGGCGTCCGGTAGGTCGTCGCGATGCGCACTGCCTCCAGCGCCGCGTCGAAGCAGTCGACCGGTGTCGCAGGGGCGATCACGGCGACCGGCGATTCGCCGTTGCGGCCGTACATCGCCTGCAGCAGATCGGACTGCTCGGTCTTGGTGGGCAACCCGGTGGACGGACCGCCGCGCTGCACGTCGACGATCACGAGCGGCAGCTCCAGGGAGACGGCGAGCCCGATGGTCTCCGCCTTGAGGGCGAGGCCCGGCCCCGACGTCGTGGTGAGGCCGATCGCGCCACCGAACGCCGCGCCGAGCGCGGCACCCACGCCGGCGATCTCGTCCTCGGCCTGGATGGTCGTCACGCCGAACCGCTTCAGGCCGGACAGCGTGTGCAGGATGTCCGAGGCCGGGGTGATCGGGTAGCTGCCCAGCACCAGGGGTCGGTCCGCGCGGTGTGCCGCGGCCACAAATCCGTAGGCAATAGCGAGGTTTCCGGTGATGTTGCGGTAGGTGCCGGTCGCCTTCGGCGCACGCCGCACGGTGTAGGAGACCGCGAACGACTCGGTCGTCTCGCCGTACGCGTGGCCCGCGTGCAGAGCCGCCAGGTTGGCGGCGAGGATGGCGGGCTTGCCCGCGAACTTGCGCTTGAGGAACGACTCGGTGCCGCTGGTCGGCCGGGAGTACATCCACGACAGCAGCCCGAGCGCGAACATGTTCTTCGCGCGTTCCTTCTCCTTGCGGGTGAGCTCGAAGTCGGCGAGCGCCGCGACCGTGATGGAGGTGAGCGGCACGGCGTGCAGCGCCCACGACTCGAGGCTGTCGTCCTCGAGCGGGTTGCTGGGATAACCGACCTTGGCCAGGTTGCGCTTCGTGAACTCGTCGGCGTCGGCGATGATCACGCCGCCACGAGGCAGGTCGCCGAGGTTGGCACGCAGGGCGGCCGGGTTCATCGCGACCAGTACGTCGGGCGCGTCGCCGGGGGTGAGCACCTCGTGGTCGGCGAAGTGCAGCTGGAACGAGGAGACGCCCGGCAGTGTGCCCTGCGGCGCTCTGATCTCGGCGGGGAAGTTGGGCAGCGTCGACAGGTCGTTGCCGAGACTCGCGGTCTCGGCGGTGAACCTGTCACCGGTCAACTGCATACCGTCGCCGGAATCGCCGGCGAATCGGATGACGACACGATCGAGGGTCTGCTGGGACTTGCTGCTCATGTGGCGAGTGCTCCCGTGGGGTCGGTCTACCTTCTCCAACCTAGGCCGCAGGCGATTTCATCCCGCCCGTACCCCCCGGTTTCACAGGATTTCCTGCTGCTTCGCGACAGCACGCTTTCAGAATGCGCTCGTGCGAGAAGGAGCTATCGCCCAGACGGGCGGCATACGCTCGCGGTTGTGACCTGGTGGCAGGACCGGATCGTGGAGGCCGGCAAGGAGCCCGTGGCGCTGTGCCTCGTGGCGTTCATCGCGACGTTCCTGCTCACCCGCCTCGTGACCCGGACCATCCGCAGCGGCCGTGGCCCGTTCCGTGACAACGTCAGCTCCACCGGACTGCACATCCACCACGCGGTGCCGGGGCTCCTCCTGCTCCTCGCGGGCGCTCTCACCTCGCTCGCGTCGTACGACTCGACGTCGCTCAACATCGCGGGGCTCTGTGTGGGTGCGGGCGCCTCGCTCGTACTCGACGAGTTCGCGCTGATCCTGCACCTGCGCGACGTGTATTGGGCGCGTCAGGGACGGGCGTCGGTGCAGGCCGTTGCGCTCGCGGGGATGGTGATGGGGCTGACGCTGCTCGGTTTCACCCCCGAGAACGTCGACGAGCTCACCGACCGCAACGCGCCCGTGCGCTGGGCCACCGTCGCGATCCTGCTGACGAGTTTCGTCTGCTGCCTGATCTGTGCGGCGAAGGGGAAGTACCGCCTGGTCGTGCTCGCCGCCATCGTGCCGATCGTCGCGTACGTCGGTGCGGTGCGCCTCGCGCGACCCGGCTCGCCCTGGTACCGGCGCTACCCCGAGGGCTCGCGCAAGCAGGTGCGCGCGCGGGGCAGAGCCGGCGGTTTCGACCGGCACATCGCGCACGGGCTGACCTGGTTCGGCGACCTGGTGGCCGGTGCGCCCACTCGCGAGGACGCCGCCGCGGAGTCCGCCGAGCGTGCGGCCGTCCTCGTCGCCCCATCCCAAGAGGAGGACGATCCGGTCCGCAGCGGGCACGGCTCGCGTACGTCCTGACCCGTCCGACCTGGTCGGACGGGTCAGGACGTACGCGAGCCCTGGTTCATCGCTCCAGGTGCGAGCTCCAGAGGGACCAGATCGCGTCCACGTCAGAGGTGTGGGCCTCGCGGGTGAGGCGGCGGGCCATCGTGCCGGGCGCGGCCAGTTCGAAGTGGTCGGCTGCTGGGGTGGGTCGCCAGCCGAGTGCCGTGATCGTGTCGATGATCCGGGCTTCTGCCAGCATCCCTGGCAGCGAACGCGATTCGGGTGACAGATCGAGATCCTCCGCGACGGCGGGCGTTCCGTCGTACGTCATCCGGGTGCGGCAGCGCAGCGCTCCACCGGCCTGCCCGGACCGGCCGATGCCGACGGTGTCGCGCAGCAGCAACCGGCCGCCCTCGGCCACCTCGGCCCGGGTCGAGCGGCGTACGTCGGCGCCGTCGCTCACGACGAACGGCTCGGCCTGCCACACGAGCACACCGCCCTTCTCGACGTCGATGACGTTGTCCCACAACGCTGTCCCACCTCGCCCGTCGTACGCGACGGTCGCTGCGACATCGCGTACGACGAGGCGGCACCCTGCGCCGACCTCGAGGCGCACGCGCGCATGGTCGCCGCCGAGCAGGGTGGCGGTCGTCGCGACCAGCGCCACCTCGACGGCGTCCGCGGTCCGCGCGACCAGCCGCGGAGCCAGCACCCCGGTCCGCAGGTGCACCCTCGCCGGCTCGGAGCCGCAGGACTCGACGCGGACGACGGTCTCCCGGTCGGTCAAGGAGTGTGCGCCCCGTGCTCGTGCGAGTGCACCGTGCCGTCGGTGTGGGCGTGCGGCGCCATCGGACCCGGATCGACCGGGTGATGGGTGCCGTCGCGGTGGGCGGCGATCATCGCCACGACCCAGTCGGCCAGGGCGGCGACGGTCTCCGGGCGTTTGCGGGAGAGCCCGAGCACCGGTCGGCCGTCCCGGGCGTCGCGGCCCTGCTCGACCATGAGCTCCTGGTCGACCTCGACATGCTCGGCCAGGTCGATCTTGTTGACGACCAGCAGGTCGGCGCGGGCGATCCCGGGGCCGCCCTTGCGGACCACGTCGCCGCCGCCCGCGACGTCGAGCACGAAGATCTGCGCGTCGACCAGCGCGGGGGAGAAGGTCGCGGTGAGGTTGTCGCCGCCGGACTCCACGAGCACCAGGTCCAGCGGCGCGAAATCGGCTTCCAGATCCTCGACCGCGATCGCGTTCGCGGTGATGTCGTCGCGGATCGCGGTGTGCGGGCATGCGCCGGTCTCGACGGCGCGGATACGCGCCGGGTCCAACACCCCTGCCGCCCGCAGCATCTGAGCGTCCTCGTCGGTGTAGATGTCGTTGGTGACCACGCCGATCTCCAGCCGGCCCGCGAGCGTCCGGCACAGCGTCGCGATCAGCGAGGACTTCCCGGTGCCGACCGGGCCGGCGATGCCGAGACGCAGCGCGCGAGTGGCGTGGTGGGGCGAGTCGGGCGAATGAGGCGATTCAGGCACGGAAGAGTCTCCTTCGGGCGGTGGCGTGGGCGTGCTGCCAGATCTCGGCGGCGGGTGCGGCCGCTGCCGGTATGTCGGCCGGCGTGCGCAGGTCGGCGACCTGCACGACGATCTGCTGCACGAGCGCGGCCACCTCGAGCGCCCACACGACGGTGTCGACCGGATCCAGCGGCGTGAGTTTGAGCGCTGCGGCGCACACGGATTGCACATCGTCGTGGCAGATCACTCGGGCGAGGTCGGTGGCCGACACGTCGAGTCGGGCGGCGATCCGGGCGATGGCGATCGGCCGCGGCTCACCCCGCCGGACCTGCCGGCCGCGCACGTCGCGCTCCTCGGTGAGGCGGGCGAGGAGGCGCTCGTACCCGCGACCCAGCTCCACCGACGCCTGCCGTACGACGTGACTCGGCGTCCGCGCCGCCCACGCCTGCTCGACCGGCTCGAGCGGACCACCCGCGAGCAGCACCCGCAGCGCGACCACCGCCGTCGCCGCGTCGACGAGGATCGCGGTGCGCAGGCGCGTCGTGAGGTACGCCGGGATGTCGCCACTCGGCATACCCGCCAGCAACGCGGGCTCCAGACCGCCGGACTGGGTGTGCCCACCGGTGGGGAGCCGCGCGTTGCCGAGCAGCAACGTCGCGAGCGAGCCTGTGGCGGAGGACATCTCAGAACATCGAGTAGAGCTGCGCCAACGGCAGTTCCGCCGCGGGCGCCGGCTGCACGACCTCGCCGTCGATGGCGATCGCGAAGATCTCGGCGTCGATGTCGATGCGCGGCGTGGCGGAGTTGTTGACCATCTGCGCCTTGCCGACGTCGCGGGTGCCGCGCACGGCGACCAGTGCGCGCCGCAGCCCGAGCCGGTCCGCGAGCCCGCCGTCCAGCGCGAGCGGCGACACGAACGACATCGAGAGGTCCGCTCCGGCCGATGCCACGAGCGCCGGCCGCATCAGCACCGGTTGCGGGGTCGGGATCGAGGCGTTCGGGTCGCCGAGGGCGGCCCACACGATCGCGCCGCCCTTGACGACGACGGACGGCCGGATCCCGAAGAACTTCGGCTCCCACA
This sequence comes from Allobranchiibius sp. GilTou73, assembly GCF_021391335.1. Taxonomy (GTDB): domain Bacteria; phylum Actinomycetota; class Actinomycetes; order Actinomycetales; family Dermatophilaceae; genus Allobranchiibius; species Allobranchiibius huperziae. The sequence goes on from NZ_CP090051.1 coordinate 1,337,607, forward strand.
ACACCAGGTCCGCCAGCTTGCCGACCTCGATCGACCCGACCTCGTGCTCGATGCCGTGCGCGATCGCGGGGTTGATCGTGTACTTCGCGACGTAGCGCCGTGCGCGTTCGTTATCCGCGGGCAGCGACGTGCCGAGTGATCCGCGGCGCGCCTTCATCACGTGCGCCACCTGCCAGGTGCGGGTGATGACCTCGCCGATCCGGCCCATCGCCTGCGCGTCCGAGGACGTGATCGAGAGCGCGCCCATGTCGTGCAGCAGGTCCTCGGCCGCGATCGTGGTCGCGCGGATGCGCGACTCGGCGAACGCCAGATCCTCCGGCACCGAGGGGTTCAGGTGGTGGCAGACGATGAGCATGTCCAGGTGCTCGGCGACGGTGTTGACGGTGTGCGGGAGCGTCGGATTCGTAGATCCGGGAAGGACGTTCGGCTCAGAGGCGATCGACAGGATGTCCGGTGCGTGACCGCCGCCCGCGCCCTCGGTGTGGAACGCGTGGATCGACCGGCCGCCGATCGCGCGCAGCGTCGACTCGACGTAGCCGGCCTCGTTGAGACTGTCCGAGTGCAGCGCGACCTGTATCTCGTACGCGTCGGCCGCGCGCAGCGCCGCATCGATCGCGGCCGGGGTGGAGCCCCAGTCCTCGTGCACCTTGTACGCCGCCGCCCCGGCCAGCGCCTGCTCGCGCAGACCCTCGGCGCTGACCGTGTTGCCCTTGCCCATCAGCAGCAGGTTCACCGGCAGGTGATCCAGGCCGCGGTGCACCGATTGCAGGTGCCACGGCCCGGGCGTGACGGTGGTCGCCTTCGACCCCTCGGACGGACCGGTGCCCCCGCCGCCCAGGGTGGTCAGCCCGGTCGCCAGCGCCTCGTGCACCTGACTGGTCGACAGGAAGTGCACGTGCATGTCGATGCCGCCGGCGGTGAGGATGCGGCCTTCGCCCGAGATGACGTCGGTGCCCGGCCCGATCTCCAGCTCCGGCGTGATGCCGTCAGTGATGTCGGGGTTGCCGGCGCGGCCGATCCCGACGATGCGTCCGTCGCGGATGCCGACATCGGCGCGTACGACACCCCAGTGATCGAGCACGATCGCACCGGTGATCACGGTGTCGAGGGCGCCCTGGGCGCTGGTGCGGGTGCCCTGCGCCATCGATTCGCGGATCGACTTGCCGCCGCCGAAGACGGCCTCGTCGCCGTAGGAGATCGATCCGTCCGGCATCGTCGCGGTGAGGTCGCGCTCGATCTCGATCCACAGGTCGGTGTCGCCGAGGCGCACCTGGTCGCCGGTCGTCCCGCCGTAGAGCGCGGCGTACTTCGCGCGGTCCAGCTCAGCCATCGTGCTTCCCCGTCTGGATGCCAGGCACCTTCTGCCGCCCGGCCAGGCGCACCGCACCGACCTCGCGAGACATCCCCGGCTCGAAACGCACCGAGGCGCCGGAGGGCACGTCGAGCCGGAAGCCCTGCGCCGCAGCGCGATCGAAGTCCAGGGCGACGTTCGCGTCAGGCAGGTGCAGATGCGAGCCGATCTGGATCGGCCGGTCGCCGGTGTTGACGATGACCAGCGTGCGCCGGTCGCCGTCGGCGCGCGCGTTGATGGTGAGCGTGCCGGGCGCGACCCGGATGGCGCCCGGTCCGTCGTTGCCGCCGCTCATGCGATCGGGTGGTGCAGAGTGACGAGCTTGCGTCCGTCGGGGAACGTCGCCTCGACCTGGACGTCGGGGATCATCTCGGCCACGCCGTCCATCACCTGATCGCGGGTGAGGACCTCACGGCCGGACTCCATCAGGTCGGCGACCAGCGCGCCCTCACGGGCCCGTTCGATGACCCACGTCGAGAGCAGGGCGACGCTCTCGGGGTAGTTGAGCCGGACGCCGCGCGCGAGCCGGTCGCGGGCGACCATCCCGGCGACCGAGAGCAGCAGCTTCTCGGTGTCGGCGGGTGTCAGGTGCATGCGGGCCAGTGAAGCAACTCAATGTGTCGGCCACGTTTCGCCCTGTAACGACGAACATGCAGTCCGCGGCGCCGCCACCGGTCGATCCGCGCAGCCGCGCGGTTCGACCGACGACGAGACCACGAACTGCATGTCGGTCGCTGCAGTCGGTGCAGGTCAGGCGATTGCGTCCTCCACCGGGGTCGAGGTCAGCCCGTGCGCCTCGGCGACCGGGGCGTTGGTGAGCGAGCCGTCGTACGTGTTGAGCCCCAGCGCGAGCGAGTGGTCGTCGCGGCAGGCCTGCTGCCAGCCCTTGCGGGCGAGCGCGACCGTGTAGGGCAGCGTCGCGTTGGTCAGCGCGTACGTCGAGGTGTTCGGCACCGCACCGGGCATGTTCGCGACGCAGTAGAAGACCGAGTCGTGCACCATGTACGTCGGGTCGGCGTGCGTGGTCGGGTGGGTGTCCTCGAAGCAGCCGCCCTGGTCGACCGCGATGTCGACGAGCACCGAGCCGGGCTTCATCTGCGAGACCAGCTCGTTGGTGACCAGCTTCGGGGCGCGCGCGCCCGGGATGAGCACCGCACCGATGACCATGTCGGCCTCCAGCAGCTGCTGGCGGATCGCCAGCGACGACGACGCCAGCCCGTGCACCCGGTTGCTGTAGCGCCAGAACGACATCCGCAGCTTGTCCAGGTCGGTGTCGAGCATCGTGACGTCGGCGCCCATGCCGAGCGCGATGTTCGCGGCGTTCTGGCCGGAGACACCCGCGCCGATGACGACGACCTTGGCGTTGGCGACGCCGCCGACGCCGCCCATGAGCACGCCGCGACCGCCCTGCGCCTTCATGAGGGAGTGCGCGCCGACCTGCGGTGCGAGGCATCCGGCGACCTCGGACATCGGGTAGAGCAGCGGCAGGCCGCCGGAGGGAAGCTGCACCGTCTCGTACGCGATGCCGGTCACCTTGCGCTTCAGCAGCTCGTCGGTGAGCGGCTTGTCGGCGGCCAGGTGCAGGTAGGTGAAGAGCAGCTGGCCCTCGCGCATGCGGTGGTACTCCTGCTCCACCGGCTCCTTGACCTTGAGGATCATCTCGGCGTCGGCCCACACGTCGTCGGCGGAGTCGATGATCTTCGCGCCGGCCGCGACGTACTCCTCGTCGTGGATCGAGGAGCCCACGCCGGCACCCTTCTCGATGCAGACGTCGTGGCCCTGGGTGACCAGCTCGTGCACGCCGATCGGGGTGATGGCCACCCGGTACTCGTGGTTCTTGACTTCCTTGGGCACGCCGACGCGCACGGTGATCCTCCTGGGTCGATGACAACTCGTCGTCCCAGGATCGAACTTGGACGGGTCGCAACGCTAGGATTCTGTCGATTATTTCGTCAGAGTCGTGGCTGGATGAACTTCTGTCGATTCTGCTGCCATGGGACGGGTGTTGATGAAGGAAGTTCGGTCCGGTGGTGTGGGTCACAGCGCGGCGCCCCTGGACGACACCGATCAGGTGCTGCTAGGACTGCTCGCGGTGGACGCCCGGATGGCCAACAAGGCCCTGGCGCGCGCAGCCGGCATCGCGCCGTCCACCTGCCTTAACCGCGTGCGGCTGTTGCGCGAGCGCGGGGTGATCCGCGGCTACCACGCGGACATCGATCCGGAGGCGATCGGACGCCCGATCCAGGCGTTCGTCTCGGTCCGGCTGCGCGCGGGATCGCGCTCGCGGATCAGGGAGCTGACCGGTCGGCTCGCAGCGTTGCCGGGAGTGTTGAACGTCTACTTCCTTGCCGGCGCCAACGACTTCCAGCTGCACGTGGCATGCGAATCGCCCTCCGCGCTCAGCAACTTCGTGGTCGACAACCTCAGCGCCTCCCAGGACGTGGCCCTCACCGAGACCACCCTGATCTTCGAGCACGTCGCCGGTCGCGCTCAGACCCGACACACCCACCCCGGGTGATGAGGCCGGTCGGGCAAGCACGCTGACGGTGTTCGCGTTCGTTGACGGCGTTCGAACACCGTCAACGAACGCGAACGCCGTCAGGCTCAAGTGCGCAGTCAGGCGAAGTCGAACCACTGACCGTGCGGATGGGCGGTGCCCCAGTACGCCGGCTCCAGCTCCGCCCCGTCGCGCCAGCGGCGGGCCCCCAGCACCGTGCCGCCCTGCGCGTCCCGCAGACGCGGCGGCAGCTCGACCTCGGGCATGCAGCGCGGCGGCTCGGCGGTGATCCAGCTGACCGGTCGCCCGTCACGGGCCGCAGCGGCGAGATGGCGCGCCACCAGCGGACGGCGGGACCGCTCGACGTACGTCAGCGCCCAGGAGCTGAAGAGCACAAGGTGGTCGCCGCCCGCTCGTGCCAGGGTGGCCGGCAGATCGTCGATCATGTCGCCACGATCGACGACCGGTGGATCGGGGCGCAGCAGGTCCACGGCCGCGGTGAACCGTTCGTACCGGCCCGGCACCTCCGGCCACAGGCACGCGGCCAGCCACCGCACGGCGGACTCGTCGGACAGGTCGACGGGGTGCAGGTCGATGCCGCGGGCGCTCGCGATCGCCGGGAGTCGCAACCCGCCGGCAGGTCGGGCGGAGCGGTCCTCGCCCAGGCACTGCACGGCGGAGTCCGCCGGCCCGTACGCCGCCCGCTCACCGTGCGAGTCGCCAGGCGTCTCGATCGTCGTGCGGTAGCGGTCGATGCCCAGCAGCAACCCGGCACTGGCGCCGATCTCCACCAGCCCGACCGGCAGATCGGGCACATCCGTGCAGGCACGCTGCAGCAGCGCGGCCAGGTAGACGCAGCGGTTGACCTCGTTGGTCTGGGTGGAGCGGGTCGCGATGACCTCGCGCAGCCGGTCGGCGTGTGCCAGGGCTGCGGCGCGCACTTCTGGCCACGGGTCTCCCGTCACCACCGCGTCCGGCCCGACTACGCTCGGATACCACTGGGCGACGGGCAGATCGGGGTGATCGAGTACGAGGTCGTGCAGGGCCGCCAGGAGGAGCACGGGGCGCGCCTGGCTTGGCTGAGCCGACAGCAACAGCCCCGCCACCTCGTCGTCGCGGGCGGCGTTCGCGGTGATGGAGCTGTAGAGCGGCAGGTCGGCGTACTCCTGCGACCATGCCGTGAGCCGGTCCTCGATCGACTCCAGATCGCTCATCCGCGCATCATCACACCTGAGCGCGAGAGCGGGCGGCGACACGGGAAATGGACGGTGCCGAACGCGGAGACCCCCGCTCGTTAGGCTGCGGACCGTGAGTTCTGGGTTGAGCGGGTACCTCGTACTCGCCGGGGTGACGGCGGCCGGCGTGCTGCTCTTCGTCGCCGCCATGCTGGCCCGGCGCCTGCTCGCGCCGCGCGCGCCCAGCCAGGCCAAGGCATCGACGTACGAGTCGGGCGTCGACCCGGTCGCGGGCGGCTGGGCGCAGACCCACGTGCGCTACATGACGTTCGCCTTCCTCTACCTGGTCTTCGCGGTCGACTCCGTCTTCCTCTTCCCCTGGGCGCTCGTGCTGCGGGACAAGGCCATCAACCGCGCCAGCCTGCTGGAGATGGGCATCTTCGCGGCCGTCATCCTGGTCGGTCTGGCGCACGCCGCGCGGCGCGGGCTGCTGCGCTGGACGCTCGACAACTGAGAGGGGAGCCGCCATGACGACCGATCTCCCCCTGCCGCGCGTCGGCCCCGCGCAGGTCGCCGCACCCAAGCCGATGCGCCTGGTGCTGAACTGGGGCCGCCGCTACTCCCTGTGGGTCTTCAACTTCGGGCTCGCCTGCTGCGCCATCGAGTTCATCGCGGCTTCCATGGCCCGTCACGACTTCATCCGCCTCGGCGTCATCCCGTTCGCGCCGGGTCCGCGGCAGGCCGACCTGATGGTCGTCTCGGGCACGGTCACAGACAAGATGGCGCCCGCCATCCGCCGGCTCTACGACCAGATGCCCGAGCCGAAGTACGTGATCTCGTTCGGCGCCTGCTCCAACTCCGGTGGGCCGTACTGGGACTCCTACTGCGTCACCAAGGGCGTCGATCAGCTGATCCCCGTCGACGTCTACGTGCCCGGCTGCCCGCCGCGGCCCGAGGCGCTCCTGCAGGGCATCCTCGCGCTGCAGGACCGCATCGCGAGCGAGCGCCCCAGCACCGCGTCGCTGCGCGAGAAGCTCGGTCCGTACGCCGGTCGCCGCGCCACCGCGGCCGAGGTGAGTCGCCCGCTGGTCGCACCTCCGGCACCCCCGGAGGCCGGCTCGTGACCGACGAGATCCCCACCGTCCGCTGCGCTCTCGCGGACTGGACCGACACGCTGCGTGACGCGCGCAGCGGCGGTTTCGCGATGTTCGACTTCCTGACGGCGGTCGACGAGACCGACCGCGCCGACGAGCCGGGCTTCGACATCGTCGCGCACCTCTACGACCCGACGCCGGGTGCCCTGCGCGAAACCCTCGTCACGACAACGGTGCCCGACGGTGAAGCGGTGCCCAGCTGCACCGGTCTGTGGCGCGGTGCGGCGTGGCACGAGCGTGAGACCCACGAGATGTTCGGCATCCCCTTCGACGGATTCGACGACGGCACCGGCCTGGGTCTGCGGCCGCTGCTGCTGCCGGACGGGTTCGTCGGCACCCCGCTGCGCAAGTCCTTCGTGCTGACCGCCCGGGTCAGCAAGCCGTGGCCGGGCGCCAAGGACCCAGCTGACACCCCGACCGGTCAGGCCGAACCGGCGAAGACCGACGCCAAACCGGCACGCGCGCCGCGCCGCCGGATGCAGCCGCCCGGCATCCCCGACCCCACCTGGGGTCCACGGTGAGCACGTTCGGCGAGGTCGTGCTGCGGTCGCTGTGCGTGCTGATCGGGTTCCTCGTGCTGCCGCTGCTCGTCGGGCAGACCGAGCACAAGCTGATGGCGCACATGCAGGGACGCCTCGGCCCGATGTACGCCGGCGGCTTCCACGGCTGGGCGCAGCTGGTCGCGGACGGGGTGAAGTTCACCCAGAAGGAGGACATCGTCCCGCTCGCCGCTGACAAGCCGGTCTTCCGCTTGGCGCCCGCGCTCGGCATCGTGTCCTACCTGCTCGCGCTCGCGGTCATCCCGTTCGGGCCGCACCTGGTCGCCGCCGGGATCACCGGCAGCCTGCTCTGGGTGCTCGCGGTCGGCGCGATCGGCACGGTCGGCACGCTGATGGCCGGGTGGTCCAGCGGCAACAAGTACGCGCTCATCGGCGGCCTGCGCTCCGCGGCCCAGCTCGTCTCCTACGAGGTGCCGCTGATCCTCGCGGGCGCCTCGTTCGCGATGGCCGCCGGATCCTTCTCCCTGGTCTCGATCGCCCACGCGTGGACCCCGTGGTGGCTGCTGTGGCAGCTGCCGGGGGCGATCGTCTTCCTGGTCGCGGGCACCGCGGAGCTGCAGCGTCCGCCGTTCGACATGCCGGTCGCGGACTCCGAGGTCGTGATGGGTCCGTGGACGGAGTACACCGGCCTGCGGTTCGCCCTCTTCCTGCTCGCCGAGTACGCCGGCATCGTGGTGGTCTCGCTGCTGCTCGCCGTGCTCTACCTGGGCGGCTGGACCGGCCCCTTCGACCACCAGATCGGTCCGTTCTGGGTGCTGCTCAAGGGGTTCTTCTTCGCCGTGATCATCCTGTGGATGCGGATGTCGTGGCCGAGGCTGCGTGAAGACCAGCTGCAGCGGGTCGCCTGGCTCGGGCTCGTGCCCCTGGCGCTGCTGCAGATCGTGCTGACCGCTGCAGGGGTGGTGCTGACGACATGACCGATCAGGACAAGAAGGGCTTCGTCCCCGGACTGCTCAAGGGCATGGGCACCACCGCGCGGGCGATGACCAAGCACGCGCACACCCAGGAGTACCCCGACGTCTCACCGCGGCTGCCACCGCGCTCGCGCGGAGTGATCGCCCTGGAGGAGTCCAACTGCACCTCCTGCATGCTCTGTGCGCGGGAGTGCCCGGACTGGTGCATCTACATCGACTCCCACAAGGAGACGGTGCCCCCGACCACCGAGGGCGGGCGCGAGCGCAAGGAGAACGTGCTCGACCGCTTCGCCATCGACTTCAGCCTCTGCATGTACTGCGGCATCTGCATCGAGGTCTGCCCGTTCGACGCGCTCTTCTGGAGCCCCGAGTTCGAGTACGCCGAGACCGACATCCGCGACCTGCTGCACGAGAAGGACCGGCTGGGCCAGTGGATGGCCACGGTCCCCGCACCGCCCGCGCTGGATCAGGGCGCGCCCGCCTCACCCCAGCCGTCTGACGTCGGTGGATCCACGGAATCTCCGGAGACGGAGCAGCCGGCGCCGTGACGACGTACGACATCTTCTTCTCGATCCTCGGAATCCTCTGCGCCGCCAGTGGGCTCGCGGCGGTCACGACCCGGCACCTGATGCACGCCGCGCTGTGGCTGACCGTGTGCCTCGCGACCCTGGCCGGGTGCTACCTGGTGCTCGGTGCCGAGCTGGTCGCGCTGGTGCAGCTGCTGGTCTACGTCGGCGCGATCGTCGTGCTGGTGCTCTTCGCCCTCATGCTCACCCGCGCGCCGATCGGCCGCAGCCACGACCACGACACCCCGCTGCTGCAGCGCGCGGTCGCCCTCGTCATCGCCGGATCCGCCGGGGTCCTGCTCGGCATCGTGCTCATCACCGGCGTCCGCGGCGGCACCGTGCGCGTGCACGGCGGCTCGACGAACGGGCTCGCCCGGATGCTCTTCTCCACGTGGGTCTGGCCGTTCGAGCTGCTGTCGCTGCTGCTCCTCGCGGCGCTCGTCGGGGCGCTGGCGATGAGCCGGTCGCTGGTGCCCGCGCGCGCGACCCGCCGCACCGGGGAGGACTCGTGATCCACCTCTGGCCACCGCTGCTGCTGGTCGCGATCCTCTTCGGCACCGGGCTCTTCGGTGTGCTGGCCCGTCGCAACGCGGTGCTGGTGCTGGTCGGCGTCGAGTTGATGCTGGCCGCCGCCGGGCTGCTCTTCGTCACCTTCGGATCCACCATCCGCGACACCGCCCGCGCCGGGCACGTGCTCACCATCTTCCTGATCACGATCGCGGCCGCCGAGATCGCCGTCGCGCTCGCGGTGATCCTGGCCGTCTACCGTTCGCGCGGTGACATCGACGTGACCGTGGCAGGTGAGGACGACCTGTGATCGACACGCTGACCGACAGCAGCGGCTGGCCGGTGCACCCCTCGCAGCTGATCGTCCTGCTGCCGGCCCTGGCCGCCGGCCTCTCCCTGGTGCTGGTGCGCCGGGCCCGCGTGCCCGCGTTCGTCATCGCCCTGCTCGGCTCGCTCCTCGGCCTGGTCGCGGCTGCGGCGCTGATGGTGCAACAGCTGCGCGGCACGGCCGAGGGGTCCAGCGGCACCGTCGGCGCACTGCCGCTGGGGCGGGTGCTGCAGGCGCCGATGCGGCTCGGCGTCGACCGGTTCGCCGTGCTGCTCGCCGTCACCGTCGCGCTGGTCGCGCTCGTCGTCCAGCTGGTCGCCCGCTGGTATCTGCGCGAGGACGCGCGGTACGCCGGGTTCGCCGCCACCGTGAGCCTCTTCACCGCCGCCATGCAGCTGGTGGTGCTGTCCGACGACGTGCTGCTCACCGTCGTCGGCTGGGAGCTGATGGGCTGGTGCTCCTACCTGCTCATCGGCCACGACAGCGAGCGGGGAGAAGGCCCGGCGGGCGGCGTACAAGGCGTTCCTCGTCACCCGGCTGGCGGACGCGCCCTTCGCGATCGGCCTGATCCTGCTCGCCACCGGCGCCCACACCACCGCCATCTCCGGGATCGTCACGCACTGGCAGGCGCGCCCTTCGGCACTGCTCACCGGCGGTCTCATCGCGGTGATCGTCGGCGTCGCGGGCAAGTCCGCGCAGGTGCCGTTCCAGGACTGGCTGCCCGACGCGATGGAGGGCCCGACGCCCGCCTCGGCGCTCATCCACGCGGCCACCATGGTCGCCGCCGGCACCGTCGTCCTGGCCCGGCTGCTGCCCTTGCTCGAGCACTCCGGCACCGCGCGCACCGTCCTCGTCCTGGTCGCCGGGGTCTCCACCGTGCTGGCCGGCTTCCTCGCCTACTGCCAGACCGACCTCAAGCGGCTGCTCGCCTGGTCCACCGTCTCCCAGGTCGGTCTGATGCTGATCGGGATCGCGGTCGTGCCGGTGGGTCACCGGGGCGACCTGGCGTTGAACCACCTGGTCTCGCACGCGATGTTCAAGGCCCTGCTCTTCCTGGTCTTCGGCTGGCTGTCGGTCCTGGTCGGCGGCACGGTCGTCGCGCGGATGTCCGGCGCCACCCGCGCCCACCCCGCGACCCGCGCCCTGGTCGCGATCGGGCTGCTGTCGCTCGCCGGTGTGCCCCCGATGGCGGGCTTCGTCAGCAAGGACCTGATCGTCGACGAGGCCGCCACTCGCGCGGTCGACGGCGACGGCGTCAGTCGGATCGCGTTCGTGGCGCTGGCACTCTCGGTCGCCCTGACAGCCGCCTACTGCATGCGTGCCTGGCTGATCCTCGACCACCGCTCCGTCGTGGAGCGGCACGAGGCGCTGGAGATCGTGCAGGACTCGGTCACCGTCGAGGAGGTGGGCATCGTGGAGCTGTTCGTGACCAGCGCGCAGGTCGACCGGCGCGGCCGGGAGGTGGGCCAGGCGGCCCCCGTGCCCGTCGAACCCGAACCCGAGCCGGAACCGGAACGGATCCCGCGGCCGGACGCCGCCTCGCGGCTCGGGCTGCGGGTGCTCGCGATCCTCGCCGTCGTGGGCGGCCTCGTGGTGACGACCCCCTTGATCGACCTGGACTGGGCGCATCCGGCCTGGGCGCTGATCGCCGCCACCCTGCTGCTCATGGCCGCCGTCGCCGTCTTCGTCCGCGTGCAGTCCCTCGGCACGCCGTACGGCGACGCGGCCGCGCGCCTGCCGATCACCCTGCGCAGCAGGGCCGACCGCGGCCTCGGGATGGACGGGGTCTACGTCGCCCTCACCCGTCCGGTGCTGGCGCTGGCGCGGCTGGTGGCCGACGGCGAGCGCGGGCTGGAGACCGGCGTGCACTCCACCGCCAAGGGGGCGCGTGGGCTCGCCGGAGCGGGCGCGCGGCTGCAGAACGGCACGCCGACCGCCGGCCTGGTCGCGGTCGCCGTCGGTGTCGTCGCCGTCGGCCTGATCGGGATATCCCTGTGGTAGCAACCCTGCTCGTCGCCCCACTCGCACCGTTGCTCGGTGGGGTCGCACTGATCGCCGCCGACCGCAGCCGCCTGCGGATCGCGACCGCGGCGGCGTACGGCATCGCCCTCGCGCTCGCAGTCGTCACGCTGGCCGCGGCCCTCCTCTCCGTCTGGAAGCGTCCGGCGATCGACCACTCGTGGGTGCCCGCCATCGGGATGCGGTTGCACCTCGCCATCGACGGGATCAGCGCGCCGCTAGTGGTGCTCACGGCGGCGATCGGCGTGCTCGTGGTGCTGCACGCCGGGTGGAAGGAGCCATCCGCGACGTATCTCGGCGCGTTGCTGATGGTCACCGGCGGCGCGCTCGCCACGTTCCTCGTGCAGGACGCCATCGCGTTCTTCCTGGCGTTCGAGCTCGTGCTGGTGCCGATGTGGCTGCTCATCGCGCGATTCGGCGACACCACCCGCCCCGGTGAGCGCGACCGAGCCGCAACGATGTTCGTGCTCTACACCGTGCTCGGCTCGACGCTCATGCTGGTCGGGATCCTGGTGCTCGTGGTGTCCGCAGGCACCTCCGACCTCACCCGGCTGCAGACGGCCCACCTGGCGGGGAGCACCCAGAGCGTGGTCGCCGCGCTCCTGATGATCGGCATCGGCATCAAGATCCCCATCTGGCCGCTGCACTCGTGGCTGCCCGCGGCGCACACGGCCGCGCCGACCGGCGGCTCGGTGCTCCTCGCGGCGGTGCTGCTGAAGATGGGCACCTACGCCGTGGTGCGCCTGGTGGTCTTCCCCCTGCCGGGTGGCCTGCACACCGTCGCGCCCTTCGTCGCGGTCTTCGCGGTGATCGGGATCCTGGTCGGCGGGCTCGTCTGCCTGGTCGAACGCAGCCTCAAGCGACTCATCGCGTGGTCGTCGGTGGCGCACATGGGGTTCGTGGTGCTGGCCCTGATGACCGGCACCACGCTCGGGGTCCAGGCCGCGCTCTACGGCAACATCGCGCACGGCGTCATCTCGGCGCTCCTCTTCGTCGTCGTCGGGGGCCTGAAGAAGCGCTGGGGCGGCGACGACCTGCAGACCGCGCGTCACGCGCTGCGCCAGGTCAGCCCGCGCCTCGGGCTCGCGCTCGTCGTGGGGTTCGCCGGGTCGCTCGCACTGCCCGGTCTGGCGGGCTTCTGGGGCGAGATCCTCACGCTCTTCTCGGCCTGGTCTCCGGGCGACCGGCCGCTCACCCTCTTCCGGATTCTGGCGGTGGCCGCGGCCACGGGGTCGGTCCTCGCGGCGGCGTACGCGCTGCGGGTGCTGCGCGGCGTCTGGGCGGGCACCGGCTCCCTCCCGTACGACGGTGACGTCGGCGCCGATGACGCGCACTCGGTGGAGTGGGTCGTCATCGCGCTGCTGGTGGCCGGTGTCGTGGCGCTCGGCGTGTGGCCGATCCCGGTCATGCACGAGACGGCGTACGGCCTCGCCCACGTCTCCCGCGTGCTGGTCGGGGGTGCGCCGTGAATCCCACCTTCGGCTGGCTGACGCTGGCGCCGGTGCTGATCCCCGCGGTCGGGGCGATCGGCATCCTCCTGCTCGACGCGCTGCTCCCGACGCTGGGGCGGGTCCACTGGATGTTCGGCGCGCTGCTGCTCGCGGCCGGCGCGGCGACGGCGACCCCCGTGCTCCTGGACACGGCGCACCGCTCACGCGCCACCCTCTGCACCGAGGGCACCTGCTGGTACGCCGTCGATCACGTGGGCGCGGGCCTGCAGCTGGTCGCGCTGCTCGCGTCGGTGTGCGTCGCTCTGCTGGCATACCCCATCCGCATCCCTCACGAACGCGCCCCGATCCAGGTGGCGCTCCTGCTCACCAGCGCCGCCGGTGCGGTCGCCGTCGCCGGAGCGCACGACCTCGGCTCGTTCCTGGTCGCGCTGGAGGTGTCGACGCTGCCGACGATCGCACTGGTCGTGCTGCGGGCGCGGCACGCGGCCATCGACGCCGGGCTCACGCTGCTCACGACGTCGCTGGTCTCGTTCGCGGTGCTGGCCATGGGCGCGGGCCTGTGGTTCGCCGCGACCGGCACCGCGCACTTGGAGGCGCACGCCGCGCTGCAGGCCGGCGGCAACCCGGACCTGCGCCGGATCCTGGTGCTGTCTGTCGGATTCATCGTCGCGGGGCTGGCCTTCAAGCTCTCCCTGGCGCCGTTCCACCTGTGGACCCCGGAGACCATCGGCGCGTCGTCCGTGCCAGTGGGCGCGCTGCTCGCGACCACCTCCAAGGTGGCAGCGGTCGCGGCCCTCGTGGCGGTCTTCCGCACGGTCACCGACCTCAGCTCCGCGTCGATGGCCTCCGTCGGCGTGGTCGCCGTGCTGTCCATGACGGTCGGCAACGTGATGGCCCTGCGCGAGCGCGGAGCCCTGCGTTTCCTCGGGTGGTCCACCGTCGCGCAGGCCGGGTGGATCGTGCTGCCGTTCACCACGGCCACGGCGGACTCGGGTCGCCGCAGTGCCCAGTACCTCGCCGTCTACGCGCTGGCCACCATCGTCGCGTTCTCCGTGATCACCGCCCTCGCGCATGCCGAGGGGCGCCAGCACGTCACCCGCCTCGCGTCGTACGGCGGACTGCTGCGTCGTCATCCCCTCCTCGGGGGCGCGCTGCTGCTGTCCCTCCTGACCTTCGCCGGGCTGCCGCCCGCTCTCGCGGGCCTGACCGCGAAGATCGTCGCCCTGCAACCGATCACGACCGGCCACCTGTGGGTGCTCGCGGTGCTCGCCGCCGCCAACGCGATGCTGGGGGTGGCGGCATACCTGCGGTGGGTGCGCATCATGCTCGGCGCCTCGATCGATCCCGAGGAGCCCGACCGGGTGCACCCGGTCCACCTGTTCGTCGTCGGCGCGTCCGTGCTCGCGCTACTCGTCTGCAGCGTGCTGCCGCAGGCCGCCCTGGGGCTGTTCGGGTGATGTCGCAGTACCCGTCCGCGACTGCGGAACAAAGCGCCTCCCGGTAAGCGTTTTCAGGGCATGCACAGGCACTTCAACGGGCTCAAGACCACGCTGCTCTTCGGTGGCATCTGGGTGCTGTTGCTGGGCGTGGGCGCCCTCGTGGCCGGCGGCCGGTTCATCTGGATCTTCGCCCTCATCGGGCTGGGCACCACGTTCTACGGCTACTGGAACAGCGACAAGCTGGCGATCCGCGCCATGCAGGCCTACCCCGTCAGCGAGGCACAGGCCCCCGCGATGTACCGGATCGTGCGCGAGCTGTCGACCGCCGCCGGCAAGCCGATGCCCGCGCTCTACATCTCACCGACCCAGGCTCCGAACGCTTTCGCCACGGGTCGAAACCCGAGTCACGCAGCGGTCTGCTGCACCGAGGGCATCCTGCAGCTGCTCGACGAACGTGAGCTGCGCGGGGTGCTCGGGCACGAGCTCATGCACGTCTACAACCGCGACATCCTGACGTCCTCCGTTGCCGCAGCGCTCGCCGGGATCATCACTTCCGCCGCCCAGATGATGATGTTCTTCGGGATGTTCGGCGGCGGTGACGACGAGGACCGCCCCAACCCGATCGTCATGCTCGCCATGGCGTTCCTCGCGCCGATCGCGGCGACCGTGATCCAACTGGCCATCAGCCGCACCCGCGAGTACGACGCCGACGAGGACGGCTCCAAGCTGACGGGCGACCCGCTCGCCCTCGCGTCGGCGTTGCAGAAGCTGGAGGACGGTGTGGCCCGCGCGCCCCTCGCACCGGAACCGAAGGTCGTCAACGCCAGCCACATGATGATCGCGAACCCGTTCCGCGCGCAGGACGTGTCGCGCGCGTTCTCCACGCACCCCCCGACGCAGGAGCGCATCAAGCGGTTGCAGGGCATGGCGTACGGCCAGATCCAGAAGTGATCCGACCCAGTGGTGGGTCGGTCGGGCGCCATGCCAGGGTGTGGCCATGGCGATTCTGCAACGCACCGAGGCCGAGGCACGCGCAGCCCTGATCGAGGTGACGTCGTACGACGTCGACCTCGATCTCGACCGGGGTGACACCGAGTTCGGCTCTGTCACGACCATCCGGTTCAGCGCCCGGCAGCCGGGGGAGTCGACCTTCCTCGATCTGAAGGCCGCGCGCGTGGGGTCGATCACCCTGAACGGCACCGCTGTCGACCCCGCGGCGATCGACGACGGGCGGGTCACCCTCACCGACCTGGCCGCCGACAACGAGGTGCACGTCGCAGCCACGATGAGCTATAGCCGCGACGGCGAGGGACTGCATCGCGCGGTCGATCCCGAGGACGGCAAGGCCTACGTCTACGGCATGTCGTTCATGGACGCGGCGCCGCGGATGTACGCCTGCTTCGACCAGCCCGACCTGAAGGCGCCGTACGACGTGCGCGTCCGCGCGCCGCAGGACTGGGTGGTCGCGGGCAACGGCGACGCGACCCGCACGGCGCCGGGCGAGTGGACCCTCGCGACGACGAAGCCGATCGCCACCTACTTCTTCACCGTCTGCGCCGGCCCCTACGCCACCGTCACCGACGAGCACGACGGCATCCACCTGGAGGTGCACGTGCGCGCCGCCCTCGCGAAGGAGCTGGACGAGCAGGCGCCGGACATCTTCCAGGTCACTAAGCAGTCCTTCGACCACTACCACCGGCTCTTCGGCGTGCGCTATCCGTGGGGTGACTATCACCAGTTCTTCGTGCCGGAGTTCAACGCCGGAGCCATGGAGAACCCTGGGTGCGTCACCTTCCGCGACACGATGATCATGCGCGGCACGCTGGCGCCCGACCACCTGCTGTCCCGCGCCAACACGATCGCGCACGAGATGGCGCACATGTGGTTCGGCGACCTGGTCACCCTGCGCTGGTGGGACGACCTGTGGCTCAACGAGTCGTTCGCGGAGTACATGGCGGGCCGCGCCGTCGAGGAGGCGACCGACCACGACGAGTCGCGGATCGCGTTCTCCGCGCAGCGCAAGACATGGGGGTACGCCGCAGACCGGGCACCCTCCACCCACCCGATCGCCGGCTCGCCCGCGCCCGACGCGCTCTCGGCCCTCACCAACTTCGACGGCATCTCCTACGCCAAGGGCGCCTCAGCGTTGGCGCAACTGGTGCTCTACGTCGGCGACGACGCCTTCGTCGCGGGCGTGCGCGACTACCTGTCCCGGCACGCCTTCGGCAACGCCACCCTGGCGGACTTCCTCGGCGCGATGGAGAAGGCGAGCGGGCGCGACCTCACGCAGTGGAGCGAGCAGTGGCTGCGCACGTCCGGCGCGGACGTGCTGCAGGTGCACACCGAGACCGACGGCGACACGGTCGCGGAGGCCGAGCTGCGGCGTACGCCGCCCGCCGGTCACCCGGCCGACCGGCCGCACGTGCTCGACGTGGCGGGCTACACCGACGGCGCGCAGATCTGGCGCACCCAGGTCGAGGCCGCGGCGGACGTCACCCCGCTCGGCGAGCTCACCGGCCGGGAAGTGCCGCAGATCCTGCTGCCCAACGCCTCCGACGAGACCTGGGCGCAGGTCGCGCTCGACACGGCCAGCCTGGAGGCGCTGCGTACCGGGCTGCGCACGCTGCCCGACTCCGGCACCAGGGCGGCCGCGTGGTCGGCGCTGCTCAACGGCATGCTGACCGGCGGCGTCGATCCCCGTCTGGTGCGCGACAGCGTGCTCGACTTCTGGCCGGCCGAGACCAGCTTCACCCTGCTGGCGTACGTCGCCTCGCAGAGTCGGGGTGCGCTCCTCGGCGGGTACCTGCCGCCCGACGAATCGACAGCGGCGGCGCAGGCGTTCGACGACGCGGCCCGCACGATGCTGGCCGCGGACGACGTCAGCCTGCCTGCTGGGATCGCTGCCGCGACGATGGTCGCGCACACCACGCACGACGAGGCGACCCTGCGCGACTGGGCCGACGGACGGCACACCCCCGCCGCCCTGGAGGGCGACCCGGACTTCCGCTGGCTGGCGATCCGGCGGTTGTGCACCCTGGGCGCTCTCACCGCGGCCGACGTCGACTCCCACCTGGCGCAGGACCGCTCGATGTCCGCCGTCCTCGACGGGCTCACCGCGAAGGCCTCCATCCCGACGCAGGACGCCAAGGAGTGGGCGTGGCATCAGGTGTTCGGCGGCCAGCAGCTGTCCAACTACGAGGCCGGTGCGGTTCTCGGAGGGATCTTCCGGCCCTCCCAGATCGATCTGGTCCGGCCGTATGTCGCGCGGTACTTCGCCCAGGTCGGCTCGCTGGCGCAGACCTTCGGAGGAATGCCGGCCGAGCAGCTTACCCGCGCCGGTTTCCCGCACGTCGTGGTCGAGCCGGCGACGCTGGAGGCCGCGCGAGCCGCCATCGACGGCGAGGGCCTGTCGGCGGGCATCCGACGCGCCCTGATCGACCAGACCGCCGCCCTCGAGGAGCGGATCACCTCGCGGCGCAGGTACTTCCCCGACTCGCTGTGACGCTGCGCTGGAGCGTCCAGGTCGGGTCGGTGGGTGACACGCCGTGGCTTGTCGAGGATGTCGACCTGGTGCTCCCCGCGGCGTCGATCGGCAAGCTGCTCCTGCTGGGGGTGGCCGCCGAGATGTTCGAGGCGGGCACCCTGTCGCGCGAGGGACCGCTGTGCCGGGCCGACGGGGTCTTCGTGCGCGACTCCGGGGTGTGGCACACCTTGCAGCAGGAGGTCCTGCCCGCCGTCGACGTGTGCCGACTCATCGGGGCGCACAGTGACAATCTGGCGACCAACGTCCTGCTGCATCACGTAGGCATCGCGCAGGTGCGGGAGTACGCCGATCGCCTCGGCCTGGCCCCCTTGGCGCTGCTGGACTATGCGCGAGGCCATCGTGACCCGGCGGATCCCGACGTGGCGCCGACGCTCTCGGTCGCAAGTGCGTCGGCGCTGATCCGCTTCATGGAGTTGCTGGACGCCGGTCGGATCAGCGCCGAGGTGGGGGAGTGGCTCTCACTCGACACGGACCTGTCGATGGTCGCGGACGCGTTCGGACTGGACCCGTTGGCGCACAACAGCATCGGCGGCGGCGATCCCGGTCGCTTCACATTGGTGAACAAGACCGGCACGAACGAGGGAATCCGCGCGGACACCGGTCTCGCGCACGCGGGAGGTGAGCGGACGGCATACGCCGTGATCGCGCACTGGGACCAGGCGACCGACGGCGACATGCTGGACGAGGTGATCACCCGGATGCGCGACATCGGGCGGCAGATCCGCGACCGCCTCCAGTCGGCCGCCTCCTGAAACGATCGAGCGGCCCCGGGCCGAAGCCCGAAGCCGCTCGAGAGAGGTGCAGGTCAGTCCCTGGGGCCACCGGCCACGTAGAGCACCTGACCGCTGACGAAACCGACCTCTTCGCTGCAGAAGAACGACGCGGCGGCGGCGATGTCCTCGGGCTTGCCGCCACGGCCGACGGGGATGCCCGCGGCTGCGGCCTTCTTGAACTCCTCGAAGTCCATCCCGACGCGCTCTGCGGTCGCCTTGGTCATGTCGGTCTCGATGAATCCGGGGGCGATCGCGTTGGCGGTGACACCGAACTTGCCGAGCTCGATCGCCAGCGTCTTGGTGAAGCCCTGCATGCCGGCCTTGGCGGCGGCGTAGTTGACCTGGCCGCGGTTACCGAGCGCGGAGGTGCTCGAGAGGTTGACGATGCGGCCGTACTTCTCCTTGGTCATGTACGCCTGGACCGCGCGGGTCATCAGGAAGCTGCCGCGCAGATGCACGTTCATGACGGTGTCCCAGTCGTCCGCGCTCATCTTGAAGATGAGGTTGTCGCGCAGGACACCCGCGTTGTTGACGAGCACGGTCGGCGCGCCGAGCTCGGCGGCGACCTTCTCGACGGCGGCCTGCACGTCGCTCTCGTCGGCGACGTTGCACGCGACGCCCACAGCCTTTCCGCCGGCAGCGACGATGCGCTCGGCGACGGCGGTGCAGGCGTCCTGGTCGAGGTCGAGGACGCCGACGGCCATCCCGTCGGCGGCGAGCCGCTCGGCGACGGCGGCGCCGATCCCTCGGGCCGAGCCGGTCACGATGGCGGTGCGGGTGCTCTGTTCTGGCATGGAAACGTCCTTGTCTCTCGTCAGGTGCTTGGTGGTGGTGAGGCGCCGCGGGGCGGCGCCGTCGGCTCCACCCCTACGTTCTCACGAGCCGCTGACCGCCAACTCGCGGACGCCCGCCGCGAAGTCCTCGCGCGGTGCCCAGCCCAGGTCACGGCGGATGGCGGCGGAGTCGGCGGTGATGTGCCGGACGTCGCCGAGGCGCCACTGGCCGGTCACGACGGGCGCCGGCCCGTCGAGAGCGGTCGCGAGTTCCGTGGCCAGGTCGCCGACGGTCCGCGGGGTGCCCGATCCGACGTTGTACGCGCGAAAGCCCTCGCGCGGCTGTTCGGCCGCGGCCACCACGGCGCTCGCGATGTCGCGCACGTGCACGAAGTCGCGGCGCTGGCCGCCGTCCTCGAAGACGCGCGGCGCCTCACCCCGCCGTGACGCGGCCGCGAAGAGCGAGGCGACACCGGCGTACGGCGTGTTGCTCGGCATGCCCGGTCCGTAGACGTTGTGGAAGCGCAGCGCGGTCGCGGACGACGACGTCTCGCGGGCCCATGTCGTGGCGTAGTGCTCCTGGGCGAGCTTGGACACCGCGTACGCGTTGCGCGGGTCGGCAGGGACGTCCTCGGCCACCAGTGCGGGGGCCAGGACCCGCCCGCAGGTGACACACCGCGGCTCGAAGTCACCGGCCTCGAGGTGCTCCGGAGTGCGGGGGAGACCCCTGCTCAGCCCGTGCACCTCGCATTCGCCGCGTCCTTCGCCGTAGACGACCATCGAGGCGGCCAGCACGAGTTCGCGCCGTCCTGCGGCCGCCATCCGCGCGAGCAGGGTGGCGGTGCCGACGTCGTTGGAGGAGGCGTAGTCCGGCAGGTCGGAGATGTCGACGCCCAGCCCGACCTTCGCGGCGAGGTGGATCACCGAGTCCACCTCGCGCAGCGCCTCGTCGCAGACATCCGCATCGCGGACGTCGCCGCGCAGGAAGCGCGCGCCGTCCGGTGGGTCCCAGGACGGGACCGGGTGGACGTCGGCGCGCAGGTTGTCCAGCACGAGCACGTCGTGACCGGCCGCGAGCGCGGCGCGCAGGACGTGCTGCCCGATGAAACCGGCACCGCCGGTGAGAAGGATGCGCAACAGGTGGCCTCAGCTCGCGAGTGGGAGCACGATCGTGAACGCGCAGCCGTCGTCGGTGTTCTCGAACTCGACGGCGCCGTCGTGCGCGTCCACGATTTCACGGGTCACCGTCAGCCCGAGACCTCCCCCGGCGGTCTCGCCCGACGGTGCGTCGTCGAGCGGGTCGCCGTGCAGGCCGATGTCCCGCAGGCGGGGCACGTCGCCGGGTGCGAAACCGCCGCACCGGTCGGTGACCCGCAGCAGCGCCTGGCCGGGTCTCTCCCCGGCGCGCAGCTCGACGGTGACCGCGCCGCGCGCGGGGGTGTGACGGATCGCGTTGTAGACCAGGTTGGTCAGCGCGCGGTTGAGCTGGCCCGGATCACCCATCACCTCGGCGGCGACCGCCGCCGAGCCGGTCAGGCGCACCTTCTCCGCGTGCGCGACCCGCTCGAGGTTCGACATGGTCGTCGAGAGCAGCGCCGAGAGGTCTACCCGCTCGTTGCGGCGCTTGCCCATCCCCACGTGCAACCGGCTGAGCTCGTAGAGGTCGTCGACCATCTCGGTGAGTTGCTGCACCTCCGCGGTGATGCGGTCGTGGCGTCGGGCGTGGTCGCCGCCGATGTCGTCCCCGAGCTCCCCGGCCGCGGCACGTAGGCCGGTGAGAGGGGTGCGCAGGTCATCGGAGATCCAAGCGACAAGCTCGCGGCGTGAGGCCTCCAGCGCGTACTCGCGCTTTCGGGCGTCGGCGAGGTTGGCGCCCATCTCGCGCATCGCGTGGTGCAGCCCGCGCAGTTCCGGTGACATCGGTTCGGTGTTCTGCGTCGGCACGCCACCGCTGTTGATGTGGGCGATGTCGGTGTGCAGGAACGCGCTGTCGCGCCGGAAGGTGCGTGCGCTCAGCAACGCCGCCACCGATGCCAGCAGTCCGGCGATGACGGCGGAGACGATGGTCGCGTGTCCGTCGTCGGTGCTGATCAGCATCGCGCGTGCGTTGCCGGCGATCGCCGCCACCGTCGCGAAGGTCGCCACCACGGCGATCGAGACATGTCCGCCCGTCCAGCCGCGCCGACGGACGGGCCAGGTCAGCACCCATGCCACCGCCGATCCGCCTGCACCCCACAGCAGTGCGATGCCGAGGATGTGGAGGAAGTGATGGGGCACGTTCGCGAGCCTAAGGCTACGGCGGGCCCGACGGTGTCGACACACACCCCGGGCGGTGCGAATGCAGCGCACGGGCCCCTGATGAGGCAGGCTGTCGGGTGATGATCGATATTGTTCTTCCCTGCCTGGACGAGGCAGCCGCGCTCCCGCACGTCCTGGGCGACCTTCCGGACGGCACCCGAGCGCTCGTCGTGGACAACGGCAGCACCGACGGCAGCCCGCAGATCGCGCGTTCGCTCGGCGCGCACGTGGTGACGGCGACCCAGCGTGGGTACGGCGCCGCCTGCCACGCCGGGCTGATGGCGGCGACCGCCGATCTGGTCGCGTTCGTCGACTGCGACGGCTCGTTCGATCTCTCGATCGTGCCTGCGCTCGCCGCACCGGTCCTCGACGGCAGCGCCGACCTCGCCGTCGGCCGGCGCCGACCGGTGGCCCGCGGTGCGTGGCCGGCCCACGCGCGTCTGGCGAACGGTGTGCTCTCCTGGCGGTTGCGCACCCTCGGTCTGCCCGTGCACGACGTGGGTGCCGTACGGGTGGGGCGTCGTACCGCCCTCATCGACCTCGCCCAGATCGACCGGCGCAGCGGATATCCGCTGGAGACCATGGTGCTGGCAGCGAAGGCCGGGTGGCGGGTCGTGGAGACCGACGTCGACTATCACCCCCGGCACGGACGATCCAAGGTCACCGGGACGGTGCGCGGCACCGTGCAGGCCATGCGGGACATGACCGTGGTGCTCGCCCGATGACCATCACGCTCGCGAGCGTGATGGTCATCGCGAAGGAGCCGGTGGCCGGTCGGGTCAAGACCCGCCTCACCGTCGCCATCACCCCGGAGCAGGCGGCCGCGGTGGCAGCCGCAGCCATCCGCGACACCCTGGACGCGATGAGCATGGTCCCGGCTCACCGTCACGTGCTGGCCCTCGACGGCGAGGCAGGCGAATGGGTGCCGGCCGGCTGGTCGGTCGTGGCCCAGCCCGAGGGTGGGCTGGACCGCCGGCTGGCCACGGTCATCGGCGGCCTCCCGCCCGGGCCGTGCCTGCTGGTCGGGATGGACACCCCCCAGGTCACCCCATCCATGTGCGGATTCGATCCGAACTCCTACGACGCGTGCCTCGGGATGGCGACCGACGGCGGCTACTGGGCCATCGGCTTCGCGGATCCCGCCATGGCACCCGAGGTGATCGAAGGAGTTCCGATGTCGACCGACCACACCGGGGCCGATCAGCTGGCCCGGATGCTGCACGCAGGTCTGCGCGTGCAGGAGTTGGCGCCGCTGCTCGACGTGGACACCCCGGAGGATGCGGCGCAGGTGGCCGCTCTCGTGCCGGCGAGCGCGTTCGCCGGTGCTTGGACGACGGCGATGGCGGCGACTGCCGCAGGGGCCGACGTATGAGGATCGGCGCACTGGCGGCGTACGAACAGGCGCTGCGCGACCGCGGCCCTCTCGGTCTGCACACCACGTCCGGTCACCGGATCGAGTTGGACATGGCCCGCTATCTGGCCGACGC
Source organism: Allobranchiibius sp. GilTou73 (assembly GCF_021391335.1). Lineage (GTDB taxonomy): Bacteria > Actinomycetota > Actinomycetes > Actinomycetales > Dermatophilaceae > Allobranchiibius > Allobranchiibius huperziae. The sequence continues at coordinate 1,360,443 of NZ_CP090051.1, forward strand.
CGACGCCGCGGACACCACGGTGTTGGAGCGCTGCGTGGGCCCGGTGCTGGACGTCGGATGCGGCCCGGGTCGCATCGTCGGAGCACTGACCGCTGCCGGCACGGCAGCCCTCGGCGTCGACATCGCGGACGCCGCCGTCGAGATCACCCTGCAACGCGGTGCCCTGGCCCTGGCCCGGGACATCTTCTCCCGGCTGCCCGGCGAAGGACGCTGGCGCACGGTCCTGGTGCTCGACGGCAACTGCGGCATCGGCGGCGACGTGCCGGCGCTGCTGCGCCGGATGCGCGAGCTGACCGCCTCCGACGGCACGGTGATCCTGGAGGCCGCGACCAGCGTGCCGGGCACGGACGAGGTGCTCACCGCGAGCTTCAGCACGGACGGCGAGGACGCGCCGACCTTCCCGTGGGCCGTCGCGTCAGCGGACGTGTTGCAGCGCTACGCCGAGGAGGCGGGCCTCGCGCTCGTGGAGCACTGGACTCACTCCGGCCGGGACTTCCTCATGGTCCGCAGCGACAGCACGTACAGCACCGCCGTGCAGACGACCACGACGGCCGCGATGATCCCCAAGTTCGCCACGTAGTTCTGCCGCAGCAGCGCCAGGGACGGGCTGCTGGCGGTGCCCTGACGCCAGACCACGAAGAATGCGACCGAGCCGACCAGGGCGATCACGAGCAGCGCGCCCTGCACGAACCCGCGCAGATGCGGCGGCAGCAGCTTGGCGAGCAGCCACCCGACCAGGAGCACGACGTTCGCGATGATCAGGTCGTGCAGCAGGATCCCGCTGATCAGCCATTCGCCGAAGTTGAGGGTCTTGATGTAGGGCCGGTCCACCCAGAGCAGATGCAGCCCCCAGACGGCGGCCGCCATCCCGAGCACGCCGAGGGCGCCGCGGACGATGCGCTCAGGCATGCGAGACCACCACCGTGTCGACCCACTTCGTCTGCAGCTCGCCCTTGCGGTCCGGGGCGATGAGGCGCAGCGGGTATCCGTGGTCGAGGGTGAGCCGTTCACCGTGCAGGTGGGTCGCGAGGAGGGCCTCCTTCAACTGTCCTGCCGTGATGGTCGACCTGCTGAACCCGTGCTTCTCCAGGGAACTCACCGTCACGATGCTGTCCGCGGTGCCTCCGACCATCGCGACGATGTCGAGCAGCGACGGCCCGGTCCAGGTCGCGCGCCGACTCCAGCCCTCCACGCACGCGATGGACAGATCGCGGGTCTGCGCGGGCATCGCCTCGATCTGCTGCAGAGTGAGCGTCCGGGTGCCGGTGCCGCCCCGCACGGTCAGCCGGTAGTCCGCGGATACCGCGGTCTTGCGCACTCCGGCAGCAGCCGCGGTGCGGTTGACGGGCAGATCCTGTTGCGGCGCGCGGTCGGGTCGACGGGGTGCCAGCAGTGCCACCTTCGCCAGCGGGCCGACCACCTGGCCGACCGTGGTGAGCCCGACGATGCCCGCCCCGATGCCCACGCCCGTCACGGCGCCGCGACGGGTCAGGCCGTGTTCGTCGACCATGGGTCCGTCCAGCTTCGTGGACAGCCCGCGGCGAATGATCGGGAGTTTGACGGCGATGTGCAGCAGGAGCGCGCCGATGACCACCCATCCGAGCGCATAGTGCACCGACGCGAACGGCCACTTGAACGGGTAGTACTGCAACACGTTGAGCATCCCGGTGGTCAACTGCACCAGCGCCCCGGCGATGAGGACGGCGACGGACGCACGCTCTAGCGCGTGCAGCACCGAGCTGACCGGCGGCCATTGAGCCAGCTTGTTCTGCACCGACCAGAGCTTCGCGAGCAGCAACGGGATCGAGGCGAACCCGGTGATGACGTGCAGTCCCTGGGTGAAGCGGTATCCGCCGGCCGGTGTCGCGGGCGGCGGCAGCCACATCCAGGGGTGGGACTGGTAGTGGCTGATCACGCCGGTCACGAAGCAGATACCGAACGCGATGCCGACAGCAGTGCCGAGTCGAGCCGTGACCGACTCGTGGTGCAGCCGGCCGCGGTCTTCGCTCGGCCATCCGGGCGGTGGGGAGCTCGGCAGGCGCAGCTTCACGGACGGCATAGGTCGATCATGCCTCCCGTCGGCGTCCCGTGCCGCCGTCCGAGGTCACGATCTGCGGACGACTTGCGCGGGAGCGGGGTCAAAGACCCAAATCGCGACCGATCAGTTCCTTCATGATCTCGTTGGAACCGGCCCAGATCTTGGTGACCCGGGCATCGCGCCATGCGCGGGCGACCCGGTACTCGTTCATGAACCCGTAGCCGCCGTAGAGCTGCACGCACTCGTCGAGGACGTCGTTCTGCACCTGCGCGGTGAACCACTTGGCCTTCGCGGCGTCCACCGAGGTGAGAGTGCCTGCGGCGTGCGCCACCAGGCAGTCGTCGACGTATGCCTGGGTCACCTCGACGCGCGTGACCATCTCGGCCAGCTTGAACTTGTTGTGCTGCAGGCTCCCGATGGGTTGCCCGAAGGCCTTGCGCTCCTTCACGTAGTCCAGGGTCTCGGCGAGTATCTGCGTGACGTGGCTGATGTTGCTGACCGCGGCCCCGATGCGCTCCTGCGGCAGGCGCTGCATCATCGCGATGAAGCCCATGCCCTCCTCGCCGATCCGGTTCTCGTCCGAGACGCGCACGTTGTCGAAGAAGAGCTCGGCGGTGTCGGACTCCTCCTGCCCGACCTTGTCCAGCTTGCGACCGCGGGTGAAGCCCGCCATGCCGTCCTCGACCATGAAGAGGGTGATGCCCTTGGCGCCCTTCGCCGGGTCGGTGCGCGTCGCCACGATGATGAGGTCAGCCCCGAAACCGTTGGTGATGAACGTCTTCGAGCCGTTGATCAACCAGCCGTCACCGTCGCGTACGGCGGTCGTCTTCAGCGCCGCGAGGTCGGAACCGCCAGAGGGCTCCGTCATCGCGATCGCGCAGACCTTCTCGCCGGCAGCCATGCCGGGCAGCCACCGCTGCTTCTGCTCCTCCGTGCCCAGGTCGACGATGTACGGCGGGCAGACGTCGGAGTGGATGCCGAAGGAGGAGGAGACCGCCGCGTTGAACTTCGCGATCTCCTCGGCGGCCACCGCGTTGAAGAGGTAGTCGTCGACCCCGGCGCCGCCGTACTCCTCGGGGATGTCCAGGCCGAGGAAGCCCTGCTTGCCGGCCTCCTGCCACATGTCGCGCGCGATGGTCTTGTCGCGCACCATCTCCTCGGCCCGCGGGCGCAGGGGTGCGCTCGACGAATTCGCGCACGGAGGCCCGGAAGGCCTCGTGGTCCTCGGAGTAGATGTTGCGGGGCATGGCGGTGTCCTCGTGTCGTGAAGGGGGCATCGGGTAGCGGAGCGGTGCGACGCCGAGTCGCTGACTAAGCGCTTGCTTAGCGTCCCAAATCTGCGGCATGCTCGTCAACATGTCCGCCGCCATTCCCGCGCCGCCGGCCCGGGCCGCGAGAGACCGACTACTCGATGCTGCGCGGACGTCCTTCGCTGACAAGGGTTTTCACGGTACGACGACCCGAGACATCGCGGCCGCCGCCGGCATGAGCCCCGCCGCCGTCTATGTGCATCACCGCACCAAGGAGTCGCTGTTGCACGAACTGTCGCTGGAGGGTCACCGCGCGACGGTCGCCTCCCTCGACGCCGCCGTGCGGGACTGTCCGGACGACCCGGTCGCGCTGCTGCACGCCTGGGTGACGGCGTTCGTCACGGGCCACGCGTTCGGACACACGACGGCGCGGATCGTCAACTACGAGCTCGAGGCGCTCACCCCGGAGCACCGCGTCGAGGTCGAGCGCTGGCGCTCGCAGATCCAGGACTCCCTGGTCGACATCCTCGAACGAGGTTGTGACGCTGCGGTCTTCGCCATCGGAGATACGCACGTGGCCGCGAGTGCTATCGCGGGGATGGGCGTGGACGTCGCGCGGTGGTTCCGCGACGACGCGGGCACCGCTCCTGCCGAGCTCGCCCGGGAGTTCGCCGATCTCGCCGTCCGGATGGTGCGCGCCTGATGCCGCTGACCGGACGCACCTTCCGTGCGGTGCTCTTCGACAACGACGGCACGCTGGTCGACTCGATGCCGGCCGCGGCCCGCGCGTGGGTGCAGTGGGCCGACGAGCACGACGTGCCGCGGTCGGCCCTCAAAGGCATCGCCGGGATGCCGGCGGCGGCGATCATCGCCAAGGTCGCGCCGGGGGTCGAACCGGTGGCCGCACTGGCCCGGATCGAGGAGCTGGAGCTGCGGGACACCGCAGATGTGGTGGCTCTGCCCGGCGCGGTCGAGGCCGTCGAGGCGACCCGGGACCGCTGCGCGATCGTCACCTCCGCCACCGGCGACCTCGCCGCCGCCAGGCTGAGCGCGGCGGGCATCCCGACGCCGACCAGGCTGGTGACCGCCGACGACATCACCCGCGGCAAGCCCGATCCCGAGCCGTTCCTCATCGCAGCCCGCCTTCTCGGGGTCGAGCCCGATCAGTGCCTGGTGGTCGAGGACGCGCCCAACGGGCTCACCGCCGCACGGGCCGCCGGGTGCGCGACCCTCGCTCTGACGACCAGCCATAGCGCACACGAACTGGATGCCGATCTCGTGGTGGCATCCCTGGCCGACGTGCTCTTCGAGTCCACGTCGGCCGGTCTACGGGTGCGGGTGGTCGAGCCGTCCTAGCGGTAGTTGGTGAACTGCAGCGCGACGTCCAGGTCGGTGCCCTTGAGCAGCTGCTGAACCTCTTGCAGGTCGTCGCGGGACTTGGAGGAGACCCGCAGCTCATCGCCCTCGATGCGGGACTTGACCGATTTGGGCCCCTCGTCGCGGATGAGCTTGTTGATCTTCTTGGCGTCCTCCTGGCTGATGCCGTCCTTCAGCGTGGCCGAGAGCCGGTACTCCTTGCCCGAGAGCTTGGGCTCACCGTCGTCGCTCATGTCGAGGGACTTCAGCGACACCCCGCGTCGGACGAGTTTGGTCTGCAGCACGTCGAGGATCGCCAGGACCCGTTCGGCGGTGTTGGCCTTCATGACGATGGTGTCGCCGCTCCATTCGCAGGACGCCCCGACGTTGCGGAAGTCGTAGCGCGTGCCGATCTCCTTGGACGCCTGGTTCATCGCGTTGTCGACCTCCTGCTTGTCGACCTTGCTCACGACGTCGAACGACGAGTCGGCCATGGCTGCTCCTTCGGCTGTGGGTGGTGCGTCGGCGGGAATCGAGTATGCCGGACCCGCCCCGACGCGGTCGCCTCGACGGCGATGGGCCCGCCCCGACCGGGCGTGTCGCCTTTCCGATTGGAGTGGTCGGGCACCCGTTGCTACCCTTGCGCTCGCACTCATGCCAGGTTGCCCGAGCGGCCAATGGGAGCGGACTGTAAATCCGTCGCGAAAGCTTCGAAGGTTCGAATCCTTCACCTGGCACCAGCAGTGTTCGATGCAGACAGCGCGTCCTACGGGGCGCGCTGTCCGCGTCTGCGGTGTCTTCCCGACAGGTGACGGATCGCCGTGTCGCACCGGCATACTGGCGGGATGCCGGACGGCGGGTCGTGAGCGAGCAGGCAACGCGCCTGCAGATGGGGGAGCCGGCCGGGCGCCGGCTGCTCGCGACGACCATCCTCGGTTCGGGCATGGCCTTCCTCGACGGGACCATCGCCAACGTCGCCCTCCCACGCATCGGACGCGAACTGCACGCCGAGCTCGCCGGACTGCAGTGGGTCGTGAACGGCTACACGCTGACCCTCGCCGCCCTGATCCTGGTCGGTGGGTCGCTGGGCGACCGGTTCGGTCGCAAGCGGGTCTACGGCATGGGCATCGCGGCGTTCGCCGTCACCTCGGCGCTGGCCGCGCTCAGCCCGACCATCCAGATCCTGGTGGCGGCGCGGATGCTGCAGGGGGTCGCGGCCGCTCTCCTCACGCCCGGGTCGCTGGCGATGCTGCAGGCCTCCTTCCGCAAGGAGGACCGGATGAAGGCCATCGGCGCCTGGACCGGAATGCTCGGCATCGCGACCGCGGCCGGGCCCCTCGTAGGCGGGTGGCTCGTCGGTATCGACTGGCGCCTGGCGTTCTGGATCAACGTGCCTCTGGCGGCGGTGGTGCTCTGGCTGCTGCGCACCGCGCCGGAGTCCAAGGACGACGAGGCCAGCACCCATTTCGACATCCCGGGCCTGGTGCTGGCGCCGGTCGCGCTCGCGGGGATCACCTGGACGCTCACCGCGTGGCCGAACGACGGTGCCGAGCTGCGCACCGTCCTGCCGCTGGTCGTCGGAGTGCTCGCCGCCGTCGCGTTCGTGATGGTCGAGCGGCGTACCGCCCATCCCATGGTGCAGCCGGCCCTCTTCGCCGACCGTGTCTTCACCGTGATCAACCTGGTGACTCTCGCGGTGTACGCGGCGTTGTCGGGCAGCTTCTTTTTCCTCGCCGTCTACCTCCAGGTCAGTGCCGGCTGGACGCCCCTGGAGGCCGGCGCGGCGACCGTGCCCATCTCGCTGATCATGCTGGTGCTGGCCTCCCGGTTCGGCGCGGTGGCGACCCGGTTCGGCGCCCGGCTGCCGATGATGACCGGCAGCGTCCTGCTCGCCGTCGGTCTGGCCTGGCTGGCGCGGGCGCCGGACCACCCGGCCTACCTGAGTCAGCTGCTTCCAGGTCTCGTGCTGATGGGGTTCGGGCTCAGCATGCTGGTCGCGCCGCTCACCGGCACCGTCCTCGCCGCGGCGCCCGACCACGAGGCGGGACTCGCCAGTGGCATCAACAACGCCGTGTCCCGCACCGCGGGGCTTCTCGCCATCGCTGCGCTGCCCCTGCTCGTCGGGCTGAGCGGCGACCAGTACCGGGTCGGGCACGAGGTGGCCCGCGCCTATCGGTTTTCGATGTGGGTGTGCGCCGCCCTGGTGGCCGTCGGGCTGCTGCTGACAGTGGCGGTCGGCGGACGTCAGATCGACCAGGTCACCAGCGCACCCGAGAACGACTCGCCTCCGGCAACCACCTGAGCACTGGTTCGCTCAGCGCTGGGCGATGGGTGCGGTGATGAGCTCGTCGGGGATTCCGAGCGCGTCCACCAGATCGGTCACGTGGCCGCGCAGCTCGCCGCACAGCTCGTTGACGGTCGCCGTGACCAGACGTGAGCGGGTCGTGTTGAGGCGGCCGTGCTCGATGAACCAGGCCTTGTCCTGCTCGATGGAGTCCAACGCGTAGAGAGTCAGCGTGCGACCGAGCAGTTCCTTGGCGGGGCCGCCGGTCATTTCCATGTACGCCGCCTGCGCCTCTTCCAGGATGACCCGGTCGATGTGGGTGCGGGCCGCGAAGAGCACGTGGTCCTGGGCGTTGTTGAACAGCTCGAAGGCGTTCTCCTTGTTCGCCTTGCGCAGCCGCATGCCCAACGTCTCCAGGGCGTGGTCGGCCCGCTGCTCGAACATCGACAGGAGCCAGCCGTGGTCGTCCATCGCGCTCTCGTTGTCGCGGCGCTTGGCCAGGTCGACCAGTCGCTGGATGCCGGCACGCCCGGTGGTGCGCTCGACCACACCGCCCGCGACCTGCTTGCCCAGCTTGCTCACCAACTCCGGACCGGCGAGACCGCCCCATACCTCGGCGAACTCGGTCAGCAGTCCCTTGGCGACCAGCTGCATCAGCACGGTGTTGTCGCCCTCGAAGGTGGCGAAGACGTCGACGTCCGCGCGCATCTGACCGAGTTGATTGTCGGCGAGGTAACCAGCTCCGCCGCATGCCTCGCGGCACACCTGGATGGTGTCGACGGCATGCCATGTGGTGGTGGCCTTGAGCCCGGCGACGCGGGTCTCGAGTTCGCGGCCGGCGTTCTCGTCGCGCTCCTGACCGTCGACCTGGGGGGTGCCGTGCAGTTCCTGCAGCATCTCGGTCACAGAGTTCTGCGCGAAGCTGAGGGCGTAGGACTTCGCGAGGCGCGGCAGTAGCTTGCGCTGGTGGGCCAGGTAGTCCAGGACGACGGTCTCCTCCTCCTGGCCGGGCGCCTCGAACTGGCGGCGCACCGAGCCGTAGCGGAGCGCGATGGCGAGCGCCTTCTTCGCGGCCGCACCGGACCCGCCACCGACGCAGACCCGCCCGCGCACCAGGGTGCCGAGCATCGTGAAGAAACGGCGGTTCGAGCTCTCGATGTCCGACACGTAGCGACCGTCGTCGTCGATGTCGCCGAAGGCGTTGAGCAGGTTGGCCTTCGGTACGCGTACGCCGTGGAAGGCGAGGGTGCCGTTGTCTACGCCGGGCAGTCCTGCCTTGTCGCCGTTGTCGCCGATCGTGACGCCGGGCATGGGGTTGCCCGCGTCGTCGCGGATGGGCACGAGTATGGCGTGGACGCCGTGCTCACCCTCTGCTGTCCGCAGCTGCGCGAAGACGGCAGCCATCCGTCCGTCTCGTGCGGCGTTGCCGATGTAGGTCTTGACCGAGGACTCCGTGGGGGAATCCAGGACGATCTCCCCCGTCGCACCGTCGTACACCGCGGTGGTCTCCAGGCGCTGCACGTTGCTCCCGTGGCCCACCTCGGTCATCGCGAAGCACCCGAGGAGCTTGCAGGTCATGATGTCCTCGAGGTACGTGGCGAAGTGACGGTCGGTGCCGAGGCGCATCACCACGCCACCGAAGAGCCCGAATTGCACGCCGGTCTTCACCAGCAGTGAGAGGTCGCCGAGGGCCTGCATCTCGAACAGCACGCACGAGGCGCCGTAGTCGTACTTACCGCCGTACTCCGTGGGGAAGCCGACCCGGCCGTAGCCCTGCTCCGCGACCCGCAGCAGCTGGCGCAGCACCCGCTCGCGCTGCTCCTCGACGGGGAGTCCCGGCTCGCCGAGGAGATCCTCGGGGGCCAGCTCGGTGCGGGCGCGTTCGCGCAGCTCCCACCACGCACCGTCGACCGTGCGGCGCAGCTGCTCCGCGACCGGTGAGATGCCCGGCGTCGGGGTGACCGACGACGGGCTGGACGCTGCCGTGGTCGAGTCCTGAGCCTTCGAACGCGCCTGCTGGGCGGCGTCCGGGTGCGGGTCTGACGTGGAGGTGGTGGTCATCACGACTCTCTCTGATGGTTCTCGATGAATCCGTTCAAGCCGACTGCGGCGAATTCCGCAAGCTGCTCCACGATCTCCGCGCGAGGCACACGTTGCGGGTCGGTGACCCAGCTGTCGGCAGACTCTCGCACGAAACCGACGAGTCCGGCGGCCAGAATCGGGGCCAGCGCCTCGTCGCGTCCCCCTTCGCGAAGATTGGCGGCGAGTAGGTCGCTCAGCCGCTCGGCGATGCTCGCCGACAGGCCGATCACCGGGTCGGAATCCCGGGGGACCTGGACCTGCGGGGGACGGGTCACGAAGCGGTAGACCTCGGGGTCGTTCTCGACCAGTGCCAGGTAGCTGTCGATGGCGGCGATGAGCACGCTGCGCGGGTCGACCGACGACGGCCGGCGGGCCGCATCGGTGCGGTCCAGCGCGGCGCTGAAGTCCGCCAGGATCAGCCGGTCCACCGACGCGCAGACCGCGAGGTAGAGGCCGAGTCGGTCGCCGAGGTGGCGGTAGATCACGGTCTTGCTGGTGCCCGCCTCGGCCGCGATCTCGTCCATGCCCACGCCTGCGCCATGCCTGCGGATCGCCCGAAGGGCGGACTCCGTCAACTGCACCCGCCGCTCTTCGCGGTGGGCGGTCCATCGCGCGTCGCGCCCGTCGACACGGTGCGTGCGGGATCTGGTCATGGAGAACAGAGTATCCGAAACGCGGTGTATCTGCTACTTTGAGTACCGGTAACTTCTCCCCGGCCGACGGGGACCCCTCACCTGCAGGAGATGAATCGATGAGCCCACGCGACGTGTTCGTGCTCGGCGGCAACCGCATCCCGTTCGCCCGGTCCGGCAGCAAATACCTCAAGGCCTCGAACCAGGACATGCTGACGGCTGCGATCGACGGCCTGGTCGCTCGCTACCACCTGCAGGGCGAGCGCCTCGGCGAGGTCGCGGCGGGTGCCGTGATCAAGCATTCGCGCGACTTCAACCTGACCCGCGAGGCCGTCCTCGGCTCCCACCTGTCACCCGCCACCCCGGCGTACGACGTGCAGCAGGCCTGCGGGACCGGCCTGGAGGCCACCATCCTCACGGCCAACAAGATCGCGCTCGGTCAGATCGACTCGGCGATCGCCGGCGGTTCGGACACCACGTCCGACGCCCCGCTCGCGGTCAACGACGACCTGCGCAAGACGCTGCTCAAGGCCAACTACGCCAAGACCCCGAAGCAGCGGATCTCGGCCCTGCTCAAGATCCGACCCTCGCAGCTCGCGCCCGAGCAGCCGAAGAACGGCGAGCCCCGCACCGGGCTGTCGATGGGCGACCACATGGCCATCACCGCGAAGGCCTGGGGAGTCACCCGGGAGGCGCAGGACGAGCTCACGGTGGCCAGCCACCAGCACCTCGCGGCGGCGTACGACCGCGGCTTCTTCGACGACCTGGTGACGCCCTACCTGGGGGTCACCCGCGACCAGAACCTGCGGCCGGACAGCTCGGTCGAGAAGCTGGCGACCCTCAAGCCGGTCTTCGGCAAGGGCGACGCGGCCACCATGACCGCCGGCAATTCCACGCCGCTCACCGACGGCGCGTCCGCGGTGCTGCTCGGTTCGCGGGAATGGGCCCAGGAGCACGAGCTGACCCCGCTGGCGCGCTTCGTGGACGCCGAGACCGCCGCTGTGGACTACGTGTTCGGTGACGAGGGCCTGCTGATGGCTCCTCCGTACGCGATCGCGCGTCTACTGAAGCGCAACGGCCTGACGCTGCAGGACTTCGACTTCTACGAGATCCACGAGGCGTTCGCCTCGACGGTGCTCTGCCACCTCGCGGCCATGGAGGACCCGGCGTTCTGCAAGGAGCGCCTGGGCCTGGACGAGCCGCTCGGCGCGATCGACCGCTCCAAGCTGAACGTCGCCGGATCCTCGCTCGCGGCGGGACACCCGTTCGCCGCGACCGGTGCGCGCATCGTCGCCACCCTCTCGAAACTCCTGCACGAGAAGGGATCGGGCCGCGGCCTGGTCTCCATCTGTGCCGCCGGTGGTATCGGCGTCGTCGCGATCCTGGAGGCAGCGGAATGACCGACACCCTGACGACCCTGGTCAACCAGGGCATCGGCAAGAAGATCGCGGTGCAGCTCGGGCTGCCCCGCCCCACGATCCTGCGTCGCTACGAGCCCGGGCAGGTGCTGGTCGACGGCTCCGTCGCCGTGGGCGGCATCGGCGAGGGCCCGAACGTCGCTGCGGTGGAGGCGATCCTGGCCGACGCCGGCGTGGCGCGCATCGAGGCAACTGCGGACACGGAGTACGGCAGCAAGCCGGCGGCCGTCGTCTTCGACGGCTCCGGCGCTCGCACCCTCGATGAGTTGGAGCAGTTGCGCGCCGTCCTCGGCCCGGCACTCAAGGCGCTCGGCAAGAACGGCCGCCTGGTCGTGCTGGGCACGCCGCCGGCCGACGTCCACGACGCCGAAGGCGCCGCCACGCAGCAGGCGCTGGAGGGCATCACCCGCTCGCTCGGCAAGGAGATGCGCGCCGGCGGCACCGCCAACCTGCTCTGGGTGGCGAGCGAGGCATCCGGTGACCGCGGCGTCCTCGAGGCCCCGCTGCGCTTCCTGTTGTCCAGCCGCTCGGCCTACGTCTCGGGCCAGCCGATCCGTGTGCTCGAGGCACCGGTGCAGCAGCCCGAGGACGTGCACGCGCCGCTGCGCGGCCAGGTGGCCGTCATCACCGGTGCCGCGCGCGGCATCGGTGCGCAGATCGCCCGGGTGTTCGCCCGGGCCGGCGCCGAGGTCATCGCCGTCGACATCCCGGCGGCAGGCGATTCGCTGGCTGCGGTGGCCAACGAGATCGGCGGGACCGCACTGCAACTGGACGTCACGGCGCCCGACGCGGGCGAGCGGATCGCCGCCGCGGTCAGCCGGCTGTCCGGCCACCTCGACGTGATCGTGCACAACGCCGGCATCACCCGCGACAAGCTCTTCGTCAACATCGACGAGGGCCGGTGGGGCAGCGTGCTCGACGTCAACGTGCGCAGTCAGTTCCGGATGAACAAGGTGCTGCTCGACCCGGCCACGGCCGGTGGCCTGCGCGACGGCGGCCGCATCGTCAGCGTCGCCTCGATCAGCGGGATCGGCGGCAACCGCGGCCAGTCCAACTACGCGGCGTCCAAGGCCGGTGTGATCGGCATGGTGCGCGAGCTGTCGCAGGAGCTCGCGGACCGGCACATCACGGTCAACGCGGTGGCCCCCGGGTTCATCGAGACCGAGATGACAGCGCGGATCCCGATCGCGACGCGGGAGGTCGGACGGCGGCTCAACTCGCTGCTGCAGGGCGGGCAGCCGGTCGACGTGGCCGAGGCCATCGCGTTCTTCGCCGAGCCCGGGTCCGCCGGCGTCACCGGCCAGGTCCTGCGCGTCTGCGGTCAGAGTCAGCTGGGGGCCTGAGGTGACACGCACCGTGGAGTTGTCCTCGGCGCCCTCGCTCGGGCCGCTGTTCGCCCAGGCCGTGGTCCGGGCCCCGTTCCGCAAGGGCCGCGAGCTTCCGGACCTGGTCGTGCGGCAGCTCGGCGCGTCGGTCGATCGCGACCAGCTCGCGGCGTACGACGACGTGTGCGGGTTCGCCCTCCGCGACACCCTGCCCGCGACGTACATCCACGTGCTGGTCTTCCCCCTGCAGACCCGGGTGATGGCCGACGCGGCGTTCCCGTTCCCGCTCGTCGGCAGCGTGCACCTGACCAACACGATCGTCCAGCACCGTCCGGTCCTGGCCGGTGAGCTCCTGGACATCGAGGTCAGGGCGACCGACCTGCGCCCGCATTTCCGCGGCGCACAGGTCGACCTGGTCGCCGAGGTGTCGGTGGCCGGTGAGACGGTCTGGCAGGAGGTCAGCACCTATCTCTTCCGCGGCCAGAAGGTGGCGGGCACTGCCCCCCTGCGCAGCGTCGACCCTCAGCTGCCGACGGTGGCCGGGGCGCTGTGGCGGGTGCCGGGAGACATCGGACGCCGGTACGCCGCGGTGGCCGGCGACGTGAACCCCATTCACCTGCATCCGCTGGGTGCCAAGGCGCTGGGCTTCCCCACGACCATCGCGCACGGGATGTGGAGTGCATCGCACGCGCTCGCGGCTCTGGCCCACCGCCTGCCCGACGGATTCACCTACACGGTGGAGTTCAAGAAACCCATCCTGATCCCGTCTTCCGTGAACTTCGTTGCACAACAACGAGACTCGTCATGGGATCTGGCGCTGACGAATGCCCGCAAGGGCACGGTGCACATGACCGGATCGATCAGGGCGCAGGCGCCGAGCACGATTTCATGATCGAAGCGGCTCTGAGGTAGCCTCTTCGCTGCGCTGCCGGGACGGTGGGCGACCACGTGGACTCACGTCGGTCGGATCCGTCCCAAGGTCGCGCAGGCCCCTATAGCTCAGTCGGTAGAGCGTCTCCATGGTAAGGAGAAGGTCAACGGTTCGATTCCGTTTGGGGGCTCGGTAACGCCTGCATCGGGAAGATTTTTCCCGATGCGACTGTTCCACCTGGCGGGGTAGCTCAGCTGGTTAGAGCGCACGACTCATAATCGTGAGGTCGCGGGATCGAGCCCCGCTCCCGCTACGAGAATCGTCCTTGAGTAAAACCGGTATCACCCGAAGGCAGGTAGCCCAGTGGCTAGCAAGAGCGCAGACATCCGTCCCAAGATCACCTTGGCGTGCACGGAGTGCAAGGAGCGCAACTACATCACCAAGAAGAACAAGCGCAACGACCCTGACCGGTTGGAGATCGCGAAGTTCTGCCCGCGCTGCAGCAAGCACACCGCACACCGCGAGACCCGCTGACCCGTTCGGTCAGCCCGTACGACCACCGAACCGGCCGTGCCGGGAGCGTCCACCGCTCCCGGCGCGGCCGGTTCGTCCGTTCCGTCCCTGACGGACGTGGCGCCGAGGATGGATCCCGGCCGCCCTGCCTCTGCCCCCGCCGGGTGCCGGTTAGGCTCGCGTGCCATGGCCGTGAATCCACAGGTGGAAGGTCGCACCTATCCGCCGACCGATCCGTACGTCGTCTCCCGGGCGAAGATCGCCGAGTTCGCCGCCGCGGTGGGTGCGCGCGATGCCGCCCACACCGACGTCGCCGAGGCCGGACGCCGGGGATACGCCGACGTGGTCGCGCCCCCGACGTACGCGATCGGCATCTCCCAGAGTGCGGAAGCTGCCGCGATCCTGGACCCCGAGGCCGACATCGACTACTCGCGGGTGGTGCACGGCGAGCAGAAGTTCACCCACCACCGGCCGCTCGTCGCCGGTGACGAGGTCGTCGCGCAGACCACGATCGCCCGGGTCCGGGCCGCCGGCGGCCACTCGATGGTGACCCTGGAGACGCAGATCAAGACCACCGGTGGCGACCTGACCACCACCGCCACATCCCTGCTGGTGATCCGCGGCGGAGGCGACGCATGAGCACGGTTCCCCAGGTCGGCGAGCAACTGCCCGGCCGCACCATCCATGTCGATCGGGCCACCCTGGTGCGCTACGCCGGGGCCAGTGGCGACTTCAACCAGATCCACTGGGACGAGGCGACCGCCACCGCCGTGGGCCTGCCGAACGTCATCGCGCACGGCATGTGGACCATGGGCGCCGCCGTGCAGGTGGTCGTCGACTGGCTCGGCGACGCCGGCCGGGTGTCGGACTACTCCGTGCGCTTCAGCGCGCCGGTGCCGGTGCCGCACGACGGCGGCGCCGACGTACGGGTCGAGGCGAGCGTAAAGGCCGTGGACGAGCAGGCGGGCACGGCGTCGATCGCGCTGACGGCGACGGTCGACGGCACGGCGGTGCTGTCGCGGGCGCTCGCGACCGTGACCCTGGCGTGAAGGAGGAGCTCGACGTCCCGCTCGCCGGTCTCACGACCATGCGGGTGGGCGGTCCCGCGCGCCGGCTGGTGACGGTGACGAGCACCGACGAGCTGGTCGACGCCGTCCGCGAGTGCGACGACGCCGAGGAGCCGCTCCTGGTGCTCTCCGGAGGTTCGAACGTCGTCATCGCCGACGAGGGCTTCGACGGCACCGTCGTGCGGATCGCGACCCGCGGTGTCGAGGTGGACTCCGCCGACGCGTGTGGGGGAGTCTTCGTCCGGGTCGCTGCCGGAGAGCCCTGGGACGACCTCGTGCAGCAGGCCTGCGCCAGCGACTGGTCCGGTATCGAGGCACTGTCGGGCATCCCGGGGTTGACCGGCGCGACGCCGGTGCAGAACGTCGGCGCGTACGGCCAGGACGTCTCCCAGACCATCGCGCAGGTGCGGGTCTGGGACCGCCGCGAGGAGGCGGTGCGCACCTTCGCCAACGCCGACTGCCATTTCACCTACCGGCACTCGCTCTTCAAGGGCCGCGAGCGGTACGTCGTGCTGGACGTGCTCTTCCAGCTGCGCCCCGCCGACCTGTCCCAGCCGATCGCGTACGCCGACCTGGCCGCCGGACTCGGTGTCGAGGTGGGTGACCGGGTGCCCCTGGCCGACGCGCGAGCTGCCGTGCTCGAGCAGCGGGGCCGGCGCGGGATGGTGCTGCAGGAGTCCGACCACGACACCTGGTCCTGCGGGTCCTTCTTCACCAACCCGATCCTGAGCTCCGCCCAGTTCGACCTCTTCGAGCAGCGCGCTGCGGCCCGGTTGGGTCCGGACGTCTCACGGCCGCCGAGGTTCCCGTCCGACGAGGGCATCAAGACGGCGGCCGCCTGGCTGATCGACAAGGCGGGCTTCGGCAAGGGATACGCGATGCCCGGTCCGGCGGCCCTGTCGACCAAGCACACGCTGGCGCTCACCAACCGCGGCGGCGCCACCGCCGCCGACGTCGCGGCCCTCGCGCGCGAGGTGCGCGACGGGGTACACGACGCGTTCGGCGTGCAGCTGGTCGCCGAGCCGGTCATGGTCGGTCACGCCCTCTGAGCGGTGTGCGCCAGGTCGAGGCGCACCGAGTCCTCCAGGGGGTCGGCGTGATCCCGAAGTGCTCCTGCGCCGCGCTCGAATCCATCACGTACGGCCCGCGGAACTGGTACTGCGTCTCGCGCATCTCCTTGACGAACGGGTTGAACACCCCACCGATCCACACGGCGGCGTAGGGCATCGACCGGACCTTGGGCTTCGCGCCGAGCTGGGCCGCGGCGATCGTCGCCAGCTCGCGCATCGTCGACGGTGCGACGCTCGGAGCGTGCCAGACCTTGCCCCAGCTGCTCGGGTCGTAGGCCGCCGCGATGAGGGTGCGCGCCATGTCCTGCACGTTCGTGAAGGTGTGCGGCGCGTCCAGGTCGGCCGGCACGTACGCCGTGCGTCCCTTGCGGAAGGCAGGCGTGATGGTGGCCTCCATGTAGGAGTTGCCGCCGAGGTAGTCACTGCCGCGGACCTCCACCGCGTGCAGCCGTCCGGCGCGGTGGGCCTCCATGGCGTCGGCGGTCATCCGGGCGCGCACCTTGGCCTTGTGGCCGGTGGCGCTGTCCGGCATGCCCTGGGTCATCGGGCCGTCGACCGGACCGTACGGGTAGAGGCTGGCGGTGGTGACGAGCACCGCACCGGAGCTCTCGGCCGCGGCGAGCAGCGCCTGGGCCATCGGCGGCCAGGTCTCCTGCCACTGGTGGTACGGCGGGTTGATGCAGTTGTAGATCGCGCGGGCGCCTGCGCAGATCTCGCTGAGGCGAGCGGCGTCCGACGCATCGGCGGCGACGGCCGTGGTGCCGGGCACCGCGGTGCCGCTGCGAGTGACGACGACGACCTCCGCGCCGCGCTCCACCAGCTGGTGGGCCACTGCCGAGCCGACCGGACCGGCTCCGACGACGACGTGCTTGTCCATGATGATCTCCTCTGTCGATAGCAATACGAGAGCGGTGCTCTCGGTTACGAGCATCGCTCCGGTACTGGGTCCGTGTCAAGAGCACTGCTCTTTTTTGTTTGCACTGCTCTCGGATGTGTCATGATCGGCCCATGACAGAACGCCGCACCGGGGCGCGTGAGCGGGTCCGCGCCGAGACGACCGAGGACATCAAGCGGGTCGCGCGAGGGCACCTGGCCACCGACGGTGCCGACCTGTCGTTGCGTGCGGTCGCCCGAGACGTGGGCATGGTCTCCTCGGCCGTCTACCGCTACTTCCCGAGTCGGGACGACCTGCTCACCGCGCTCGTGGTCGACGCGTACGACGAACTGGCCGACGCCGCCGACGAGGCGGAACGCACGGCGCCCCGCCGTGATCCGCACGCACGGTGGATGGCTCTGACCCGCGGGATCCGAGCCTGGTCGCTCGCTCACCCGCACGAGTACGCGCTGCTCTACGGCAGTCCCGTGCCCGGTTACCACGCTCCGGAGGACACCGTCGGGCCGGCGAGCCGCCCACAACTGCTGCTCGCGCAGATCCTGCGTGACGCGGCGGCCGGGAGGTCGTCGACGGCAGCGCAGGGGGACCGGCTGGGTCGAGGACTGCGGGCGGACATGGTCACCGCTGCCGCCTTCCTCGACGTGCCGGAACTCCCGGGCGCGCTCGTGGCCCGGGGCTTGCTCGCCTGGACACAGCTGTTCGGGGCCCTGAGCTTCGAACTGTTCGGTCGCTTCGAGGGCGGCATCGAGGACCCGGACGCGCTGTTCGAGTTCGAGATGCGCGCCATGAGCGACTACCTGGGGTTGCGAGAGCGCGCTCACTGACCCGGAGTCGTCTGCGGCCGATCATCACGGTTCGGTCTCGTGGAGGCGGGGAACCACCGGCGGCCGTGCCGCTCAACGTACGCTCCGGGCGGTGCACGGCCAGGGGGCCGTGCCGTCCCAGGAAAGCAGACCTCCATGTCCCGTCGTTCCGTCGCGCTCGCCGCGATCCCACTCACTCTGGCGCTGGGCGCCGCGACTGCGGGGCACGCCGTCGCAGTGACGGGTGATGGTCGACACGACTCGAACCGTTCTCTGCCGTCGACGATGCGCGCGACGACGGACCGGCCGGATCTACCGACCATCGGCAGCTGCAAGCTGGTCGTGCCCGCTGCGGTGCGCCTCGTGCAGTCCGAGCACGCCGTTCACGTCAGCGTCACCGGCGGGTGTGCCCTGCACCCCGGACCGCTCGCCTGGTGGTTCACCGGGGACGCGCGCCACCCGGCCGACTCGATCGTCTTCGACGACGAGAAACGCGCCGACTGGGCCATGTTCAACGACACGCCCCTCGGTACCCGCACCTGGGAGGGCGACCGTGCTTTCGACGAGGGCGCCTTCCACCAGTACACGCAGGATGCCCCGCAGACCACAGTCAAGGTGGGGTCGTGGGCGGGCCTGCACGCCTCCCGCTCGGGCAGAAAGGTCACTCTGAACACTCGAGTGGTGCAGTACTCAACTGTGTACGAGGTGCCTGTCCCATGGGCGGGGGCGACCGGCGTCATCCAGTACAAGACGGTCGGCGGCTCGACCTGGACCGGCCTGAAGGACGTGGTGGCCGACAAGAGCGGCAACTACTCCTGGAGCTACACCTCCAGCGCCGCGCGCGACTACCGCGTGGTCTACAAGGAGGCGACCTACATCTGGGGCGCGACCAGCCCGACCTCGCGTCGCTGACGCAGCGCGACAGCGGACGGCCGCGGGCACCTCATGGGTGCGCGCGGCCGTTCGCCATCGATGGGCGATTACGCCGGCTCGGCCAGCCAGGCGTCGATGTCGAGCAGCGCCGCGCGCTTGAGCTCCGTCGGCGCCCGCGAGACATGCAGCGAACGGCGGGCCAGCTCGGCCAGTTCCGCGTCGGTGAATCCGTGGTCCTCGCGCGCGGAGGCGTACTGCGCGACCAGACGGTTTCCGAACAGCAGCGGGTCGTCCGCCCCCAGGGCGATCTGCGCGCCCGCGTCGAAGAGCCGCCGCAGCGGGACGTCCGCGGGGTCGGGGTAGACGCCGAGCGCGACGTTGGATCCGGGGCACACCTCGAAGGCGACTCCGGCCTCCAGTGCCCGGTCGAGGACGGCGGTGGACTCCACCGCCCGGACCCCGTGCCCCAGCCGGTCCGGCAGCAGGCTGTCCAGCGTCTCGCTCACCGCCTGGGGCCCGAGCAGCTCACCTGCATGGGGCACCGACGCCAGACCGGCGGACCGGGCGATGTGGAACGCGGGCGCGAACTCGCTGGTGTCGCCGCGGCGTTCGTCGTTGCTCAGGCCGAAGCCGATCACCGTGCCGCTGGCGGTGCCGGCGTACTTGGCCGCCAGCCGCGCCAGGGTCCGCGCCTCGAACGGGTGCCGCATCCGGGAGGCCGCCACGATGACGCCGACGCCGACGCCGAACTGCGCACCGGCCGTGGCCGCCTCGTCCAGGACGATCTCCAGGGTTGGCGAGATGCCGCCCAGCCGCCCGGCGTACGACGTCGGGTCGACCTGGATCTCCAGCCAGCGCGAGCCCTCGGCCGCGTCGTCCTGGACGGCCTCCCGCACCAGTCGGCGCAGGTCGGCCTCCTCCTGCACGCACGCTCGCGCGGCGTCGTACAACCGCTGGAACCGGAACCAGCCGCGTTCGTCGGCCGCGCTGAGGGTCGGCGGCCATTCGCCGCGGAACGACTCCGGCAGCCGCAGCTCGTGCTCGGCGGCCAGCTGGTGCAGGGTCTGCACCCGCAGGGAGCCGGTGAAGTGCAGGTGCAGGTGCGCCTTGGGCAGCCGCGCGATCGATCGCATGATGAGCCGACGCTACGGGAGAGGGGAGCTCGTACGGCGGGCGGACGCCCCCGGCGCGTTGCCGGGGGCGTGCCTCAGAGTCCGGCGATCGCCGCTGCGGGGTCCTCGATCGCATCGGCCACGCATCGCATGAAACCCGCGGCAGTCCCGCCGTCGCAGACGCGGTGGTCGAAGACGAAGCTCATCTGGGTGATCCTGCGTGCGCAGATCTGTCCGTCCACGACCCAGGGCCGATCCAGGATGCGGCCGAAACCGAGGATCGCGACCTGAGGGTGGTTGATGATCGCGGCGCTGCCGTCGACGCGGAAACTGCCGTAGTTGTTGAGCGTGAACGTCCCGGCGCTCAGCTCCTCGGTGGTGTTGCGGCCCTCGCGCGCGGTCGCCGTCACGCGCCGGATGGCCGTGTCGAGCTGCGAGGTCGTCATCGCGTCCGCGCCGATCACTGCGGGCACCACCAGGCCCCGGTCGCCCTGGACGGCGATGCCCAGGTTCACCTGCGGCAACTGCACGATCTCCTGTCGCTCGGTGTCCAGTCGCGCGTTCAGCACGGGGTACTGCTTGAGCGCGGCGACCGTGAAGCGCGACAGGTACGCGAGCAGGCCAGGTCCGGATGAGCCGGCGGCACGGGTGCGCTCGCGAAGCTCCCACAGTGCGGTGGCGTCCACATCGACCCACACCGTCGCCTCGGGGATCTCCGACCTGCTGCGGCTCAGCGCCGCCGCAGCGGCCTTGCGGAAGCCGTTGAGCGGGATGCGCACCTCGCCGGTGACCGGCCCGACCGCGGGGACGGGGGCCGCCGTGGATCGCGCGGCCGAGGAGCGCTCGACGTCGGCGCGGGTGATCACTCCGCCGGCCCCGGTGGCCTCGATGGCGTCCAGGCGCAGACCGCGCTCGCGGGCCAGGCTGCGGACGAGGGGAGAGATCACGAGCGGCACCCGCTTCGCGGCGGCGGGGGCGGCAGGTTCGGCGCGGTGGCCGTTCGGCGCCGAGGCCGCGGGCGGCATCGTGTCCCTGCTGGACGCAGCAGGCGGGGCAGACACAGAAGATGCGGCAGCGGCGTGGGCTGCGCGCGGTCGACGCCGCCGACCGGTGGGGGCGTCGCTGGAGGTGCCGTAGCCGATGAGGACGTTGCCGGACCCGGCGCGTTCCTCCTCGCGGTAGCTCGCAGCGGACTCTTGCGCCGGGGTGGCGTCGGGGGAGGGCGTCGAGATCGCACTCGCCACCGTGATCAGCGGCCGGCCGACGTCCAGGGTGCTGCCCTCGGCGGCGTGCAGCGTGGCCACGACGCCGGCGAACGGCGACGGCACCTCGACGACCGATTTGGCCGTCTCCACCTCCACGATGCTCTGGTCCACGACGACGGTGTCACCCTCGCTGACCAGCCACCGCACGATGTCGGCCTCCGTCAGCCCCTCGCCCAGATCGGGGAGCAGGAAGGTCTGGTCGCTCACTGGTCCTCCCACTGCAGATCGTCGACGGCGTCGAGCACCCGGTCGACGCTCGGCAGCTGGAAGTGCTCCAGCTTCGGCGGGGGGTAGGGGATGTCAAAACCGGTCACCCGGCCGATCGGCGCGGCCAGCGAATGGAAGCAGCGCTGCGTCACCCGGGCGACGATCTCCGAGGACACGCTCGCGAAGCCGGCGGACTCGGCGACCACGACGGCGCGACCGGTGCTGCGGACCGCGGCGGCGACCGTCTCGTCGTCGAACGGCACGATCGAGCGCAGGTCGACCACCTGCAGGCTGCGACCCTCCTGGGCGGCGACCTCGGCGGCCTCGAGGGCGACCGGCACCGACGGGCCGTACGCGATGAGGGTCGCGTCGGTCCCCTCGCGGCGTACGACAGCGGTGCCGATGCCGGGTCCGTCCGTTCCCAGCGCGACCTCCTCCTTGCTCCAGTAGAGCTTCTTGGGCTCCATGAAGACCACCGGGTCGTCGGAGGCGATCGCGGCGCGCAGCAGCGTGTAGGCGTCGCTCGGAGTCGTCGGTGTCACGACGTGCAGCCCGGGCGTGTGGGCGTAGTAGGCCTCCGAGGAGTCGCAGTGGTGCTCCACGCCGCCGATGCCGCCGCCGAACGGCACCCGGATCACCATCGGCAGGTGCACCCGCCCGCGCGTGCGGTTCCTCATCTTGGCCACGTGGCTGACGATCTGCTCGAACGCCGGGTAGCCGAACGCGTCGAACTGCATCTCCACGACGGGGCGCATCCCGTTCATCGCCATCCCGACGGCCATCCCGACGATGCCGGACTCCGCCAGTGGGGTGTCGAAGCACCGGGTGTCGCCGAACCGCTCGTTGAGTCCGTCGGTCACCCGGAAGACGCCGCCCAGGGCGCCGACGTCCTCGCCGAACATCAGCACGGAGTCGTCGGCGAGCATCGCGTCCCGCAACGCCCGGTTGAGCGCCTGCGCCATGGTGAGCTTCTCGTGTTCGATCGTGCTCATCGCCCGGCCACCTCTCGGCTCGACTCCTCGGCCACCTGCGCCGCCTGCTCACGCAACCGGGGGTCTGCTCGGCGTACACGTAGGCGAACAGCTCGCGTGCGTCTGGCTCGATGTCCCGGTTGAGTCCCTCGCGCACGTGCTCCGCCACCGCGTCCGCCGCCGCCCTGGCCTGCTCATGCGTCTCGTCGGTCATCAGGCCACGGCTGCGCAGGTGCTTCTCCAGCCGTGTCAGCGGGTCCCGGTCGACCCACGACGCCACCTCGGAGTCGAGCCGGTAGCGCGTGGCGTCGTCGGCGTTCGTGTGGGCCTGCATGCGGTAGGTGTGCGCCTCGACGAGCTGGGGGCCCTCGCCGCGGCGCGCCCGCTCGACGGCATCGCCGAGCACCGCGAGCACCGCGGCGATGTCGTTGCCGTCGACGCGCTGCCCGGGCACGCCGTAGCCGATGCCCTTGTGCGCCAGCGAAGGCGCCGCGGACTGACGTGCCAGCGGCACGGAGATGGCGTACTCGTTGTTCTGGATGAAGAAGACGACGGGCGCCTTGAAGACGGCCGCGAAGTTCAGTGCCTCGTGGAAGTCGCCCTCACTGGTGCCACCGTCGCCGGTCAGTGCCATCACCACCGTGGACTCCCCGCGCAGGCGCGCGGCGTGGGCCACGCCCACCGCGTGCGGCAACTGGGTGGCCAACGGGGTGGTGGCCGGCGCGACCTGCGTCTCGTACGGGTCGTAGCCGCTGTGCCAGTCGCCCTTCAGCAGCGTCAGCACGTCGACCGGGTCGACACCGCGCTCGACCGCCGCGACCGTGTCGCGGTAGGTGGGGAAGAGCCAGTCGCCCTTCTTCAGCACGTGCGCCGCCCCCACCTGGCACGCCTCCTGCCCGTGCGAGGAGGGGTAGACCGCGAGGCGGCCCTGGCGCACCAGGGCGTTCGCCTGGTCGTTCAGCCTGCGTGCCACGACGAGGCGCTCGTACGCGCGGAGCAGGTCTGCGTCCGACGGCAGTTCGTAGCGCTCACTGCCCGATCCCTGCACCTTCGTGCCATCGGCATCGATGAGCCGGACCGGATCGTCCGCCGGCAGGAGACCCAGGACGTCCTCAGATGTCATGGGGAGATGCTGCGCGGAGCGCCAGTCGTACGCAACACCCGGGTCGAAACGGAGATAGAGTGCTCGATAGAGACTTATCTGGTGACCATTCGTCCAGAAGAGCGCGCTACCGGCCCGGAAGAGTGAGACAGATGACACCGATGGACGACATCGACACCAGGATCCTGGTCGAGTTGTCCAAGGACGGGCGCATGTCGGTCCGTGCACTGGCGCAACTGCTGCACATCTCCCGCGCCAACGCGTACGCGCGCGTGGACCGGCTGCAGCAGTCGGGCGTGATCCGCGGCTTCCGCGCCGACCTCGACCCGGTCGCCACTGGCCTCGGCACCACGGCGTACGTGACCCTGAACCTGCGTCAGGCGGACTGGCGGGTGGTCCGGGAGCGGCTGCGTGAGCTGCCGGGTGTCGTGCACATCGGGCTGGTCGGCGGCGAGTTCGACGTGATCCTGCTGGTGCGGGCCATCGACAACGCCCACCTCGGCCGGCTCGTGCTCGGAGTGATCCAGGAGATGCCCGGGGTGGTCAACACCCGCACCTTCCTCGTCTTCGAGGAGCCGACGCTCGACGCCACGGCCGCGATCTTCGACCGGCTGTGAGCAGCGCCCGCTCGGGGCGGAGTGTCCGCTCGGAGCCGTCGCTCTGCGCGGGTTCGCGCCACGTCACGGCGGTCGCGTACACTCGATCGCTGGGTGGTTGACCGCAACCACGCTGGCTGCTGTCCGGACCCGGTGGGTGCGGCGGCAAGCGGCGAAGGGCGGTCGTGCCACCCGGGGTTGCATTCTGGTGACCCGTGAAGGGCACTAGCTCAACTGGTAGAGCACCGGTCTCCAAAACCGGGGGTTGGGGGTTCAAGTCCCTCGTGCCCTGCGTCGACAGCGTCGGCCGGAGCAGGACATCCACGTCCGGCGTCGACCGATGAGGACACGCCGATGCAGACGTACCTCAGACGAAGAAGAAGCAGACGAGAAGAAGGAGCGCCGCCGGTGACGGATGCCAGCACGACCGCTGCACAGCGCGGTGCGAGCGCGGGCACGCCTGCCCGCAGGGGCCTGGTCGCCCGGCTCGTCCTCTTCATCCGTCAGGTCATCGACGAGCTGCGCAAGGTGGTGCGCCCCACCCGGCAGGAGTTGCTCAACTACACCGCGGTGGTGGTGGTCTTCATCTGCCTGGTGATGGGTTTCGTCGTCGGTCTGGACCAGGTCTTCGAGCGTCTGGTCAGCTTCGTACTCGGAGACTGACGACGTCGCCGAACCGACGTACGCGCAGGAACAGCCGGCACCGGCAGATCGCCTGGGCGCGCCCCGCACGACACACGCACGACGTAATGAAGGAAGCAGGTCAATGACGGATCAATGGACGCCCGAGAGCGCCGAAGCCGACGAGGCGGACGCAGCGAGGGTCGATTCCGGAGCCGGTGAGACGGCGTCCGCGGACGACACCCTTGCGGCCGAGCTGGACGCGGAGAGCGCCGACGGCGACATCGACTCCGAGCAGCGCGCGACCCCCGACCCGGGTGACGTCGCCGCCGACGACTCCGACTTCGCCAACGCCGACGAGACGGACACCGAGGACGTCGACCTGTCCGGCATCCCCGACGCCCCCGAGGTCGAGGAAGGCACGCAGGCCGAGCTCGACGCCGAAGCCGATGAAGCCGATGTCGCCGCCGAGGACGAGGTCGAGGCCGACGGTCTGACAGTCGAGGAGGACCCCCGCGAGACCTACATGGCGGAGCTGCGCTCGCAGTTCGGCGAGTGGTACGTGCTGCACTCCTACGCCGGTTACGAGAAGCGGGTCAAGGCCAACCTGGAGACCCGCATCTCCAACCTCAACATGGAGGACTACATCTTCCAGGTCGAGGTGCCGATGGAGGAGTTCACCGAGATCAAGAACTCCCAGCGCAAGGTCGGCACCCGCGTCCGGATGCCCGGGTACGTGCTGGTGCGCATGGACCTGACCGACGAGAGCTGGGGTTCGGTGCGGCACACGCCCGGCGTCACCGGCTTCGTCGGCAACTCCCACCAGCCGTCCCCGCTGACGATCGACGAGGTCGTCACGATGCTGAACCCGGTCTTCGAGGAGCCCGAGGGCAAGGAGACCGGTCGTACGACGTCCGGCTCGGGCGCGCAGGGCAAGGGCGCCGAGGCGCCCGAGGTCGACTTCAACGTCGGTGAGTCCGTCACCGTCATGGAAGGGCCCTTCGAGACCCTTCCCGCGACGATCTCCGAGATCAACCCCGACACCCAGAAGCTCAAGGTGTTGGTGTCCATCTTCGGCCGGGAGACACCGGTCGAGCTGTCGTTCGAGCAGGTCGCCAAGATCTGATCGGCAGCACCCCCTCGCCGCCGCGGCGAGGTCTGCAACCGGGTCATCGCCCACGGCGTGGGCCCATCACCAGGAGAAGGAAGTTCAGCATGCCCCCCAAGTCCAAGAAGGTCTCCGGCTTCATCAAGCTGCAGATCCAGGCCGGCGCCGCCACCCCCGCACCCCCGGTGGGTCCCGCGCTCGGTCAGCACGGCGTCAACATCATGGAGTTCGTCAAGGCCTACAACGCCGCGACGGAAGCCCAGCGCGGCAATGTGATCCCGGTCGAGATCACGGTCTTCGAGGACCGGTCCTTCACCTTCATCACCAAGACCCCGCCGGCCGCCGAGCTGATCAAGAAGGCCGCCGGCGTCGCCAAGGGCTCCGGTGAGCCGCACAAGACCAAGGTCGCCAAGCTGTCCAAGGCTCAGGTGCGCGAGATCGCCGAGCAGAAGATGAGCGACCTGAACGCGCACGACATCGATCAGGCGTCGAAGATCATCGCCGGCACCGCTCGTTCGATGGGCATCGACACCGAGGCCTGATCGACTCTGCGCCGGCGGGCATCCCGTCCGCCGGCGTCCTGTGGCAGGGCCGGCTTCGGCCCGAGGACCACGACTCCATCGCACCACCCACAAGGAGCAGCAGCATGAAGCGCAGCAAGTCCTACCGCGCCGCCGTCGA
The DNA here is from genome assembly GCF_021391335.1 of Allobranchiibius sp. GilTou73. Classification (GTDB taxonomy): domain Bacteria; phylum Actinomycetota; class Actinomycetes; order Actinomycetales; family Dermatophilaceae; genus Allobranchiibius; species Allobranchiibius huperziae. Next base: position 1,386,583 of record NZ_CP090051.1, read on the forward strand.
GAAGATCGACGCCGACGCGCTCTACGCGCCCCTCGAGGCCGTCCGCCTCGCCAAGGAGACCTCGACCACCAAGTACGACGCCACGGTCGAGGTCGCCTTCCGTCTCAGCGTGGACCCCCGCAAGGCCGACCAGATGGTCCGCGGCACGGTCAACCTGCCGCACGGCACCGGCAAGACCGCCCGCGTGCTGGTCTTCGCCAACGGTGACCGCGCCGCAGCCGCCGAGGCCGCCGGCGCCGACTATGTCGGGTCCGATGAGCTCCTCGAGCGCGTCGCCGGCGGCTGGACCGACTTCGACGCCGTCGTCGCGACGCCGGACCTGATGGGCAAGGTCGGCCGTCTGGGCAAGGTCCTCGGCCCGCGTGGCCTGATGCCGAACCCGAAGACCGGCACGGTGACGATGGACGTCGCCAAGGCCGTCACCGAGATCAAGGGCGGCAAGATCGAGTTCCGCGTCGACAAGCACGCGAACCTGCACTTCATCATCGGCAAGACGTCCTTCGACGACAAGCTGCTTGTGGAGAACTACGGCGCCGCCCTCGAGGAGATCCTGCGACTCAGCCGGCCTCCTCCAAGGGCCGTTACATCAGCAAGGCGACGATGTCGACGACGATGGGTGCCGGCATCCCGCTGGACTCCTCCCGCACCCGCAACCTGCTGGAAGAGGCCACGGCCGACGCCTGATCGATCGACGTGCGACGCGCCCCTCACCCCCTCGGGTGGGGGGCGCTTCGTCGTCCGCGCCCCGAACTCCAGGGAACCTGTCTAGGTTGACGGGCGTCGTACCGACACACGCCGTCACGAGGGGAACCCATGAATACTCCGCGCACTTCGACCCATCGACCGCGCACAGCCGCCGCAGTGGCTGTACTGGCCGCCGGCTCCATCTTCGTCGTGGGCTGCAGCTCCAGCGGTGGCTCGCCGGGTGTCACCTCGAGCAGCGGCAGCACGAGCGCCACGTCCGGCGGGTCCAGCACGAGCTCCAGCAACAGCTCGACCTCGAGTTCCGCACCGTCCAGCAGCGCGGCAGCGTCGTCGTCGTACACCACGGGCCAGAAGATCGGCGCGGGCACGCTGCAGAACCGGATCAAGGCGGCCATCGTCAAGGCCGGCGGCACCTACTCCTCCACGACGACGTCCAGCGTCCTGACCTCGACATCGCAGTCGAAGATCACCGGCGCCCGCACGGATGCGACCGTGCACGAGGTCATCCGGGGCAAGAAGGTGACGGTCATCATCGTCGACGGGGTGGCCTACATCTCCGGGACGGGCCTCGGCGCCAAGCCCTACCTGAAGGTCACCAGGAACAGCACGGGCACCCTGGCAGAGAGCTTCAAACCGCTGCTCAACCTGGCAGGCGGCGGAAGCTTGAGCAATGCTGAGCAGTGGACGGTGGCGTCGTCATCCGCCAGCGGCACCACCCTGACCGCATCGCCCGCCGCGGGCACGAACGTCACCGACACGCTCGATGCGAAAGGACTGCCCGTCTCGACGGTGACCAAGGCCGCCACGGGTACCTCGACCATCAAGTACTACGACTTCGGCAAGCCGGTGACCATCACGGTGCCGCCGGCCTCCCAGGTCGCGGACATCAGCGGCGTGCAGTCCACCTGATCGGTGCGCCGGAGGACCGATTTGGTCCTCCGGCCGCGCCGCTCCTAGACTGAGCGCACCAAAGACCGCCGGTTGCAGGCTCACCCGAGCCCGCCGAAGGTCCCGCCTTTCCAGGTAGGGCAACCAGCGCAGGTGAGCAAGAGGCAGATCCGACCATCGCGTCGGATCGGATGACGCGTGAAGGCGCTGTCGACATGAGCCCCGCGCCACTGCGCCGGGGCTCTTCTTCGTATGCGGGCCCATCACGCCGACGGCCACACCATCGAAGGAGGTCCGCATGGCGAAAGCTGACAAGGCTGCTGCCATCGCCGAACTGACGGAGAAGTTCCGTCAGTCCGATGCGGCCGTTCTCACGGAGTACCGCGGCCTGACCGTGGCGCAGCTCTCGCAGCTGCGCAGCTCACTGCGTGAGCACGCGACCTATGTCGTGGTGAAGAACACGCTGACCATGCGTGCTGCTGCCGACGCGGGCGTCACCGCCTTCGACGGCCAGCTGCAGGGACCGTCCGCGATCGCCTTCGTCACCGGTGAACCGGTCGAGGCGGCCAAGGGCCTGCGTGATTTCGCCAAGGCCAATCCGCTGCTCGTGATCAAGGGTGGTGTCCTCGACGGGAACACCCTCACGGCGGCTGACATCGACAAGCTCGCGGCTCTCGAGTCGCGAGAGACCCTGCTCGCCAAGTTCGCCGGAGCGATGAACGCATCGCTCAGTGGTGCGGCTGCGCTCTTCCAGGCGCCGCTGTCCCAGACGGCGCGCGTGGTCGAGGCGCTGCGCGCCAAGACCGAGCAGGAGGGTCCGGCCACTACGCCGGCACCCGAGACCGACGTCGCCGAGGGTGGCGACGAGAGCTGACATCCCTGCATCCGCAGGACGTCGGCAATCCACCAGTACATCCGCCACTCACGGCAGCAGTACCAACAGAAAGGACGCCACCTCATGGCGAAGCTCAGCACTGACGAGCTCCTTGACGCGTTCAAGGAAATGACCCTCATCGAGCTCTCCGAGTTCGTGAAGCAGTTCGAAGACACCTTCAACGTGACCGCGGCCGCCCCGGTGGCCGTCGCCGCCGCCGGTGCCGGTGGCGCCGCCCCCGAGGCCGAGGCCGAGCAGGACGAGTTCGACGTCGTCCTGACCGCCGCGGGCGACAAGAAGATCCAGGTCATCAAGGAGGTGCGCGCCCTCACCTCCCTCGGCCTGAAGGAGGCCAAGGACCTCGTGGACGGCGCCCCCAAGGCCGTCCTGGAGAAGGTCGACAAGGCTGCGGCCGACAAGGCCAAGGAGCAGCTCGAGGGCGCCGGCGCGACCGTCGAGCTCAAGTGATCACCCGGGTGTGACGGGGCGTTCGCGCCCAGCCACGCCCACCCGCGCGTACTGCGCGTGAGCGGCGGGATCGACCTACGGGTCGGTCCCGCCGTTCGTCGTTTTCCAGGGAGGATCGCGCACGTTACCGGCCGGTAAGGCCGAAGTAAATTGTCTCTCCGGGCTTCGAATATTGCTTGTCGATCTTGTGCGTCTGGTGTGTGCTCATCCGCACGGACGCTCCAGACCGGGCGTCCGCGTCACGCACGCAACACACATGTCACGCAACGCCGACCCTCACGATGGGACACGTAACGCATGAGCAACGCACGCACAGCCTTTCGCACGGTGAGCGGGCTCGCCGCCACCCTGGCGCTCGCCGCGGTCGCCGCAGGACCCGCGCACGCGAGCACCCCCGCCGCGCACGCCCAGCCGCACATCATCGGCGGAACGCAGGCCAGCTCTCCCTACATCGCCCAACTGGTCTTCCAACAGGGCAGCGGCACCTACGGCTGCACCGGTGAGGCCATCTCGGCCGACTGGGTGCTCACCGCCCAGCATTGCATCGACGGCACCAGCTCGATGAACGTCTACTTCAGCAACGACACCTCCAACCCGGGCCCGGCGATCGCGGCCGACGGCTTCGAGGCTTCGCCGGACGGGGATGTGGCGCTCGTCCACCTGTCGCGCTCGGCCTCGATCGGGAGCTACGCGCCGCTCGCGAACTCCTACAGCCCGCCTCCGGCGACTCGGGCACCATCTACGGCTACGGCCTGCGCGCCGGCGGCGGACAGCCGGACTACCTCTACAAGGCCGACGTCAACGTGCTCGGCTCCAGCACCGACGCCTACGGGGGACGGGCCGTGCACGTGCAGGGTCAGGACGGCGCGTCCAACCACGGCGACTCCGGCGGCCCCCTCTTCGTCGGCGGCGTGGTCGTCGGGGTGTGCTCGACCGGTGACACCGCCGACCCGGGCTCGGACATCCACGCGACGTCCAACTACGCGAACCTGACCGACAGCCGGGGATGGATCTCCAGCACGGCCGGCGTGTGACGGCCTGATCGACCGGTGGCAGGGCCGGCCCGGGAGATCACCCGGGCCGGTCCTCGCCCGTTCCGCCCAGCCTCCGTTCCCCCGTCCTGGCGGGCGTGCGTGCTCGCTGGTCCCGCCGTCCTCGTTGTGCTGAGCGTGCCCGTCATGGGCGGCCCGCGAAGATTTCTGGCGCGTGGTCCTTGACCCGGAAGTCTTCAGGGTGCACTCTCGGTGCTGCAAACCACGCAAGCGCGTCGGGACCGAGCGCCGCGATCACCAGCCAGTGCACGTACGCGCGGCCGGGGGATTCGCAGGCTGGCCGGTCCGGGTGCGTTTGACCGAAGACCGGTGACCGGTCCGAGGCGGTCGAAGCCTGGTGGCGGGTGGACAGCCCATGCCTTCAGGTGTAGTGTTGTGCTTTGCGCTGCCCTCCATCAGCCAATCCTCACTGTCCACGGCACTCACTTCGTGCGTCCTCATCGGCCCGGTCGGCTACTACCGCCGCGGTGAAGACACTTGATTTGCAGAGCCGGTGTCGCGCTGTCCGCGACCAGGACGACAGGGTCGGATGCCGGTTGGGAACGCGTGACCGAACCGCCCGCCCGTCAGGCCTGTGGAAGGACTCTCCTTGGCTGCCTCGCGCACTGCGACATCGAAACTCACTACGGCGAAGACGGCATCGGGCCGCCTCTCGTTCGCGAAGATTCGCGAACCGCTGGAAATGCCCGATCTGTTGGCTCCCCAGACGGAGAGCTTCGACTGGCTGCTCGGCAACGAGCGCTGGCAAGAGCGGGTCGCCGCGGCGAAGGCCGCCGGTAAGGCCGAGGTCAACGACCGCTCGGGTCTGGAGGACATCTTCGAGGAGATCTCTCCGATCGAGGACTTTGCCGAGACCATGAGCCTGTCGTTCCGCGACCACCGGTTCGAAGAGGTCAAGTACTCCATCGAGGAGTGCCGCGAGCGCGACATGACCTACGCCGCGCCGCTCTTCGTCACCGCGGAGTTCATGAACAACACCACCGGTGAGATCAAGAGCCAGACCGTCTTCATGGGCGATTTCCCGCTCATGACCGGCCGCGGCACCTTCATCATCAACGGCACCGAGCGCGTCGTCGTCTCTCAGCTGGTGCGTAGCCCCGGCGTGTACTTCGAGCGCAACCTGGACAAGACCTCCGACAAGGACGTCTACACCGCGAAGATCATCCCCAGCCGCGGTGCCTGGCTCGAGTTCGAGATCGACAAGCGCGACCAGGTCGGCGTCCGCGTCGACCGCAAGCGCAAGCAGTCGGTCACGGTCCTGTTGAAGGCCCTCGGCTGGAGCGAGGCCCAGATCCTGGAGACCTTCGGCCAGTACGACTCCATGCGGGGGACGCTGGAGAAGGACCACACCACCACCCAGGACGAGGCCCTCCTGGACATCTACCGCAAGCTCCGCCCGGGCGAGCCGCCCACCCGCGAGGCTGCCCAGAACCTGCTGGACAACCTGTACTTCAACGGCAAGCGCTACGACCTGGCCAAGGTCGGCCGCTACAAGGTCGACAAGAAGCTCGGCCTCGATGTCGCGCTCAACACCTCCACGCTGTCGGTCGACGACATCGTCGCCACCATCAAGTACCTGGTCGCGCTGCACGCCGGCGAGACCGAGATGACCGGCACCCGTGAGGGCAACGAGGTCACGCTGCCCGTCGAGGTCGACGACATCGACCACTTCGGCAACCGTCGCCTGCGCAACGTCGGCGAGCTCATCCAGAACCAGGTCCGTACGGGCCTGTCGCGGATGGAGCGCGTCGTCCGCGAGCGGATGACCACCCAGGACGTCGAGGCGATCACCCCGCAGACCCTGATCAACATCCGCCCCGTGGTGGCCTCGATCAAGGAGTTCTTCGGGACCAGCCAGCTGAGCCAGTTCATGGACCAGAACAACCCGCTCGCCGGACTGACGCACAAGCGTCGACTGTCCGCGCTGGGCCCGGGTGGTCTGTCCCGTGACCGCGCCGGCATGGATGTGCGCGACGTGCACCCCAGCCACTACGGCCGGATGTGCCCGATCGAGACCCCTGAGGGCCCGAACATCGGCCTGATCGGCTCGCTCGCGTCGTACGGGCGGATCAACCCGTTCGGTTTCATCGAGACCCCGTACCGCAAGGTCACCGAGGGTCGGGTCACAGACGAGGTCGTCTACCTGTCCGCCGACGAGGAGGACAAGTTCGTCATCGCGCAGGCCAATGCGGCCCTGACCGATGACGGCACGTTCGCCGAGGAGCGCGTGCTCGGACGCACCAAGGGCGGCGAGGCCAGCGACGTACCGGCCGGCGAGGTCGACTACATGGACGTGTCCGCACGCCAGATGGTCTCCGCGTCCACCGCGCTGATCCCGTTCCTGGAGCACGACGACGCCAACCGCGCCCTGATGGGTGCGGCCATGCAGCGTCAGGCCGTGCCGCTGGTCCGCTCCGAGGCGCCGCTGGTCGGCACCGGCATGGAGTACCGCGCGGCACTGGACTCCGGTGACGTGGTCCGCGCAGAGAAGGCGGGCGTCGTTCAGGCGGTCTCTGCTGATCTGGTGAACGTCATGAACGACGACGGCACCTACTCGACGTACAAGATCGCGAAGTTCACCCGGTCCAACGCGGGCACCTGCTACAACCAGCGCGTCGTGGTCACCGAGGGTGACCGTCTCGAGGCCGGTGGCGTCATCGCCGACGGTCCCGCGACCGACGGCGGCGAGATGGCTCTCGGGAAGAACCTGCTCGTGGCGTTCATGCCCTGGGAGGGTTACAACTTCGAGGACGCGATCATCCTCAGCCAGCGTCTCGTGCAGGACGACGTGCTCTCCTCGATCCACATCGAGGAGCACGAGATTGATGCCCGCGACACCAAGCTGGGCCCGGAGGAGATCACCCGCGACATCCCCAACGTCGCCGAGGAGGTCCTCGCCGACCTGGACGAGCGCGGCATCATCCGCATCGGTGCCGAGGTCCGCGACGGCGACCTGCTGGTCGGCAAGGTCACGCCCAAGGGCGAGACCGAGCTGACCCCGGAGGAGCGCCTTTTGCGTGCCATCTTCGGTGAGAAGGCGCGTGAGGTCCGTGACACGTCGATGAAGGTCCCGCACGGCGAGACCGGCACGATCATCGGCGTCAAGGTGTTCGACCGCGAGGAGGGTGACGAGCTGCCCCCGGGTGTGAACCAGCTGGTGCGCATCTACGTCGCCAACAAGCGCAAGATCACCGACGGCGACAAGCTCGCCGGCCGACACGGCAACAAGGGCGTCATCGCCAAGATCCTGCCCGTCGAGGACATGCCGTTCCTGGAGGACGGCACCCCGGTCGACGTCGTGCTCAACCCGCACGGTGTCCCGCGCCGGATGAACCTCGGGCAGATCCTGGAGTTGCACCTGGGCTGGGCCGCCAGCCGTGGATGGGACATCGCCGAGAACACCGGCGACACCTCGTTCAAGTCCGAGATCGCCGCCGACGCGCACCAGGCCCCGCCCGGTTCCCGTGTGGCGACCCCGGTCTTCGACGGTGCGTCCGAGGGCGTCATCACCGGACTGCTCGACTCCACCCGTCCCACCAGGGACGGCAAGCGCCTCATCGGCGCGTCGGGCAAGACCCAGCTGTTCGACGGTCGCTCCGGTGAGCCGTTCCCCGAGCCCGTCTCGGTCGGCTACATGTACATCCTGAAGCTGCACCACCTGGTGGACGACAAGATCCACGCCCGTTCCACCGGTCCGTACTCGATGATCACCCAGCAGCCGCTCGGTGGTAAGGCGCAGTTCGGTGGTCAGCGGTTCGGTGAGATGGAGGTCTGGGCACTGGAGGCCTACGGCGCGGCGTACGCGCTGCAGGAGCTGCTCACCATTAAGTCCGACGACGTGATCGGCCGGGTGAAGGTCTACGAGGCCATCGTCAAGGGCGAGAACATCCCGGAGCCGGGCATCCCGGAGTCGTTCAAGGTGCTCATCAAGGAGATGCAGTCGCTGTGTCTCAACGTCGAGGTCCTGAGCAGCGATGGTCAGATCATCGACCTGCGTGACTCCGACCAGGAGGTCTTCCGCGCAGCGGAGGAGCTCGGCATCGATCTGTCGCGGCGCGAGCCTAGCAGCGTCGAAGAAGTGTGATCGCCACCCGTACGGCGGCGTGCGCAAGCCGCCGCCGTACGGGGATCGCTCTTCATCTCCTGACTAGCTAGAAACAAACGAAAGAAGGACAGCAACTGTGCTGGACGTCAACTTCTTCGACGAGATCCGCATCGGTCTCGCAACTGCCGAGGACATTCGCCAGTGGAGCCACGGCGAGGTCAAGAAGCCCGAGACCATCAACTACCGCACCCTGAAGCCGGAGAAGGACGGACTCTTCTGCGAGAAGATCTTCGGTCCGACCCGTGACTGGGAATGCTACTGCGGCAAGTACAAGCGGGTGCGCTTCAAGGGCATCATCTGCGAGCGCTGCGGTGTCGAGGTCACTCGCTCCGCCGTACGCCGTGAGCGGATGGGCCACATCGAGCTCGCCGCCCCCGTGACGCACATCTGGTACTTCAAGGGTGTCCCGAGCCGCCTCGGCTACCTGCTCGACCTGGCTCCGAAGGACCTGGAGAAGGTCATCTACTTCGCCGCCTACATGATCACCTCGGTGGACGTGGACCAGCGGCACGCCGACCTGCCCTCCTTGGAGGCGCAGATCGAGGTGGAGAAGAAGGAGCTGGAGAACCGTCGCGACAACGACGTGAACACCCGCGCCGCCAAGCTCGAGTCCGACCTGGCCGAGCTGGAGAAGGAGGGCGCCAAGGCTGACGCCCGCCGCAAGGTGCGCGAGTCCGCCGAGCGCGAGATGAACCAGATCCGCAAGCGCTCGGACGCTCAGATCGAGCGCCTGACGCAGGTCTGGGACCGCTTCAAGAACCTCAAGGTCCAGGACCTCGAGGGCGATGAGGTCCTCTACCGCGAGATGCGGACCCGTTTCGGTCTGTACTTCGAGGGCGGCATGGGCGCCCAGGCGCTGCAGAAGCGCCTGGAGACCTTCGACCTCGTCGCCGAGGCCGAGTCGCTGCGCGAGACGATCGCGACCGGCAAGGGCCAGCGCAAGACGCGCGCCCTGAAGCGGCTGCGGGTCGTCATGGCGTTCATCCAGACCAAGAACAGCCCTGTCGGCATGGTCCTGGACTGCGTCCCGGTGATCCCGCCGGACCTGCGCCCGATGGTGCAGCTGGACGGTGGCCGCTTCGCGACCTCCGACCTGAACGACCTCTACCGTCGCGTCATCAACCGCAACAACCGCCTCAAGCGTCTGCTCGACCTCGGTGCGCCCGAGATCATCGTGAACAACGAGAAGCGGATGCTGCAGGAGGCCGTCGACAGCCTCTTCGACAACGGCCGTCGTGGTCGCCCGGTCACGGGCCCCGGCAACCGTCCGCTGAAGTCGCTGTCCGACATGCTGAAGGGCAAGCAGGGACGCTTCCGTCAGAACCTGCTGGGCAAGCGCGTCGACTACTCCGGCCGTTCGGTCATCGTGGTCGGTCCGCAGCTGAAGCTGCACCAGTGCGGTCTGCCCAAGCAGATGGCGCTGGAGCTGTTCAAGCCGTTCGTGATGAAGCGTCTGGTCGACCTGGACCACGCGCAGAACATCAAGTCCGCCAAGCGGATGGTCGAGCGTGCGCGTCCGGTCGTCTGGGACGTCCTCGAAGAGGTCATCACCGAGCACCCGGTGCTGTTGAACCGTGCGCCCACCCTGCACCGCCTCGGCATCCAGGCCTTCGAGCCGCAGCTGGTCGAGGGCAAGGCCGTGCAGATCCACCCGTTGGTCTGCACCGCGTTCAATGCCGACTTCGACGGTGACCAGATGGCGGTCCACGTGCCGCTGTCCACCGAGGCGCAGGCCGAGGCCCGCATCCTCATGCTGTCGAGCAACAACGTGCTGAAGCCGTCCGACGGCCGTCCCGTCACCATGCCCAGCCAGGACATGATCACCGGCATCTTCTTCCTCACCTCCGGTGACGGACAGGTGACCGTCGGTGAGGGCGACCAGGAGCAGCTGCGTTCCTTCGGCACCCCCGCCGAGGCGCGGATGGCGCTGGACCGTGGCGAGATCAAGCTCGGCTCGACGGTCCGGATCCGGCTCACGGACCAGGTGCCGCCGACCGGACACGCGCTGCCCGAAGGCGCAGTCGCCGACGACCTCGGTCGCATCTCCAGCCTCACGCTGGAGACGACCCTCGGTCGGGTGCTCTTCAACGAGACGCTGCCCGAGGACTACCCCTTCCTCAACACCGCCATCGACAAGAAGGCGTTGTCGACGGTCGTGAACGACCTGGCCGAGCGTTACCCCAAGGCTCAGGTCGCCGCGTCCCTGGACGCGCTGAAGGAAGCCGGTTTCTACTGGGCCACCCGGTCCGGTTGCACCGTGGCCATCTCCGATGTCCAGACCCCCGGTCGCAAGCTGGAGATCCTGAGCGGTTACGAGGGCAAGGCCGCCAAGGTGCAGGGCCAGTACGAGCGTGGCCTGATCACCGACGACGAGCGCCGTCAGGAGCTCATCGAGATCTGGACCCAGGCCACCAACGAGGTCGCTGCAGAGATGCAGTCCAACTTCGACCCGAACAACCCCATCTTCCGGATGGTGTCCTCGGGTGCCGGTGGTAACTGGCACCAGGTCCGGCAGATCGCCGGTGCGCGTGGCCTGATGGCCAACCCGAAGGGCGAGATCATTCCGCGCCCGATCAAGTCCAATTTCCGTGAAGGCCTGTCCGTGCTGGAGTTCTTCATCTCCACGCACGGTGCCCGCAAGGGTCTGGCCGACACCGCGCTGCGTACCGCCGACTCCGGGTACCTCACCCGTCGTCTGGTGGACGTCAGCCAGGACGTGATCATCCGCGAGGACGACTGCGGCACCGACCGTGGCCTGACCCTGCCGGTGGCACAGCGTGCCGCCGACGGTTCGCTGACCGAGCACGACGACGTGGAGACCTCGGTCTACGCGCGGACGCTCGCCACGGACGTCGAGTCCGGCGGGGAGGTGCTGGCAGCTGCCGGCTCCGACCTCGGTGACGTCAACCTGGACCGGCTGCTCGCGGCCGGCGTGGAGAACGTCAAGGTCCGCTCGGTGCTCACGTGTGAGTCCCGGGTCGGCACCTGCGCCAAGTGCTACGGGCGGTCGCTCGCGACCGGCAAGCTGGTCGACATCGGTGAGGCGGTCGGCATCATCGCCGCGCAGTCCATCGGTGAGCCGGGCACCCAGCTGACGATGCGCACGTTCCACACCGGTGGCGCCGCGGGTGACGACATCACCCAGGGTCTGCCCCGCGTCGTGGAGCTGTTCGAGGCGCGTACGCCGAAGGGTGTCGCCCCGATCGCCGAGGCCGCAGGCCGCGTGCAGATCGAGGAGACCGACAAGGCACGTCGCATCCTGCTGACCCCGGACGACGGCTCGGAAGAGCACGCCTACCCGGTCAGCAAGCGTGCGCGGGTGCTGGTCTCCGACGGTGACCACGTCGAGGTCGGCGCGCTGCTCGTGCAGGGCGCCATCGACCCCAAGCAGGTGCTGCGCATCCTCGGCCCCCGTGCGGTGCAGAAGCACCTCGTGGACGAGGTGCAGAGCGTCTACCGCCAGCAGGGTGTCTCGATCCACGACAAGCACATCGAGGTCATCGTGCGGCAGATGCTGCGCCGGATCACGATCATCGAGGCCGGCGACACCGACCTGCTGCCCGGTGAGCTGGCCGAGCGCGGCCGGTTCGAGGACAGCTCGCGGCGCACCGTCGCCGAGGGCGGCCGTCCGGCATCGGGTCGTCCCGACCTGCTGGGCATCACCAAGGCATCGCTCGCGACCGACTCGTGGCTCTCGGCGGCCTCCTTCCAGGAGACCACCCGGGTGCTCACCGAGGCGGCCATGCACGCCAAGAGCGACCCGCTGCTGGGGCTGAAGGAGAACGTCATCCTCGGCAAGCTCATCCCCGCCGGCACCGGCCTGACGCGTTACCGCAACGTGAAGGTCGAGCCGACCGAGGAGGCCAAGGCGGCGCTGTACGCCCTGCCGGACTACCAGAGCTACGACTACCCGTCCTTCGGGCCGGGGTCGGGCGAGGCCGTCCGCCTGGACGACGCGTCGCTCGGGCTCGACTGACCGACGTAGCAGAAGCGCGCCCCACGGACCGAGAGGTTCGTGGGGCGCGCTTCGTTCGTGAGGTTCAGCGCGGGCGAGGGGTGGGTCGTCGGCGGTGCGGTCACTTTCCTACGCCGGCGCACGTCGCCCGGGTGGGTTATCGGCGCTGTGGTCACTTTCCTGCGCGAGGCAAGCCGGGAGCGGCAGCCGGAACGAGCGGCTCCTTTCCAGGCGCCGCAGACATGACCCGACCGTGCAACCGGCCCACCGAGGTGGGTTGACGGTCGTGCGGTCACTTTCCCACCTGCGCCCTATCGGCGCAGGTGGGTGCCAGTCCTTCTTCCCACGTCGGTGCCGGTGTTCGAGGAACCCGCAGATCAGCGGTCAGCTGGGGCGGTTCAGCTGCCACGCGCTCGCGCCGGAGTCGCGGAAGCGCAGGGTGGCGTAGGGCGCCAGGGTCTTCGCGTGCTTCATGGTGTTCTCCTCGTAGACCCAGCGCACCCCCTTGTCCCACAGCTGACGTGCGGCGGCCGCGGTCGGGTGGGTGTAGAAGCCGTCGTTCAACTGCAGCAGTTGCGGATGCCAGTAGTCGATGGTCACCGAGTCGCGTCCGTGTGGAGCGAGCCGGGTGGCGGTGTTGGTCGCGGTCCAGCCCTCGATCAGAGCCTGCCGCTGGGAGAACGCCGTGACGAGCCAGCGGCGGGTGTCGCAGTGGTACGGGGCGCTCTGACGGGTGCAGTGCCGGTTGGTCATCACCAGGTCCTCGACGCCGGAGTGGTCGCGGATGTAGACGGCGGCGGCGATCTGGGCGTTCGAGCTGGCCCCGGCCTCACTGAGTTTGATGTGCTGGTGAGCTGAGGGCTCTTTGACGTTCGAGAGGTACTGGCCGTAGACCACCGGTCCGGACAGGACGACAGCCCCGGCAGCGGCGCTGAGGCCGATGCGCGCGCCGTACCGACGATCGGTGTCACGGGTCGCGATCACCGCGATCACGCCGGCCGCCACGAGGATGACGAGGCCGATCAGCACCGATTCCTCCAACCGCCGGAAGGTGTGTGTCCGAAGCGGTCCGAGCACCAGCGTCGGCAGCAGCACGAACGCCACGGCGCCCAGGCCGGCGAAGCCGAGCAGCAAGGCCCGCCCTCGCACGCTCAACGTCCGCAGCACCCGGTCCGCCCCGATCGCCGTGGCGATGGCGGCGAGCGGGAGGGCGGTCAGCAGGAAGTACCCCTGGCTCTTGCCGGGGTGGGAGAACAACCCGGTCGCGGCGGCTCCCGCGATCGAGGCCCCGAGGAGCACCCAGATGACCGGGTCGCGCCGGTCCTCCCGGCGCCACAGCGCGGCGAATCCCAGCAACGCAGGTCCGAGCCCGATGAGGATGGTGATCGCGGAGAGGGCGCGCTGTTGGAAGTACGTCGGTGCGCCGCCGAGCTCACCCGCGAGCCGGGTCTGCTTGGCGGATTCGGTCACCCCCAGCATCAGGCCGGACGCGGACCCGTGGAAGACGATGGCGAGCGTGGCCACCAGCGCCACCCCCATCATCAGCAGGTCGACCACGAGATGCGGCACCAGACGTCGGCGCCAGATCAGCGTCGCGAGCAGCGCCAGACCCAGCCCGGCGATGACGACCGGTGCGGTCGACCCCTTCGTGCCGGTGGCGATAACGGTGAGGATCGGCACCATCACGATCGCGCCGCGTAGAGCCTCTCTCCGCCACCGCATGGCGAGGATCGCGATCAACGCCATCAGGGTCGGGATCCCCAGGCCAAGCGTGGGGGACTGCGGGGTGATCATCGGATTGATCGCCAGCGTCCGCACCGGCGCGGTCACACCCGCGAGTGACGCCAGAGCGACCGCCCCGAGGGCGATGCCGGCGCTGCGGGTCAGTCGCAGGCAGAGGGCCGCGACGCAGGTCACCGAGACGATGGGCATGATCGCCGGCAGGAAGCGCATCAGCACCTCGTCCAGCGGCACACCGGTCGAGGCGGTGACCTGCGCGATCCACGCGTGCGCGAACCACTGGTAGCCGAGCGCCTCACCGATGACCGTCGGCCAGGCGGCCGGGCCGCGTTCGAGCAGCTCGGAGGACAACGCCAGGTGCAGGTAGGTGTCGACGTGCGGCTGACCCACTCCGGTGGCCCAGCGCGGCTGGTTCACGCGGAAGTACGCAACCAGCATCGGGAACGTGGACGCGGACAGCGCCGCGATACCGCCGCCGAGCCACCACGGCAGCGGCGACCAGCGTGCCGACATGATCCGGCGCCGCGTCACGGGGACAGCGAGCAGGAGCGCCGCGACCAGCAGCGGGAGCACCAGCGCGATCCACCGCTGGTGGCTGTACCCGGCGATCGTCTGGGTCGGCACGACGATCGCGATGCCCATCGCGAACCCCATGGCCAGGTCCTCGAGCAGCCAGCCGTCACGAGGGCGGACACACCGCCACAGCAGCACACCGGGCAGCAGTTGGGTCACGGCCACGCCGAGAACGGCGCGCACGATGTACGACACGGACAGGCCGTCGACGCCGGCGTACGTCAGATACAGGGCCAACACGGCCAGGAGAACCCAGTAACCGCCTGCGCTGCGTGCGAAGCGGCGCGGCGGCGGACGGCAGGTAGGGTCTGGGTCGCGTGCACGGCGATACGGTAGCTGCAGGTTCTGCAAGGTTCGTTCAGGTTCGTTCAGCTACGGTGCGACACGTAGGGAGGCCGGACGAGCCGGCCCCACTCGATGGGAAGGACGCGGTGACGCGGCAGGACGACGCGGCGGTGCATGGCGGCGTGCCGGGCAGCCGTCGGTCTCGCTATTTCCAGACCCGGCTAGCACCCCACTCTTCACGGACGCGTCCTTCGATGTGGGCTTTGCCTTCAATCTGCTCGGGCTACTTCGCGACCACCGCTCCTCGCCCGGCATGCGGGTGGAGCTGGTCAGGCCCCGCTCCATGCTCTTGACCATGACATCCCCCGGCTCCCCCTCTCGTCCTTGGTGGCGTGGTACCTGGCGGCGCCGGCCAAATCTTTTGCCGGTCAGATGCTCGTGATCACCGGCCGATCGAAGGAGTGAACATGCCCGACCGTCTCTCGCTCACGGTGGTGCTGCCCACCTACAACGAGAAGGACAGCATCGCCGCCTGCATCACGGCGTTCGAAGCCATGGCAGAGGTCGACGAGGTGCTCGTCGTCAACAACAACGCGGCCGCCGGCACCTCCGAGGAGGTCGCGAAGACCGGCGCCCGGGAAGTTCACGAGAGCCGCCAGGGCTACGGTGCCGCGATCCAGCGGGGGTTGCGCGAGGCGCGTACGGATCTGGTCGCTGTCTGCGAACCCGACGGCACCTTCGACCCCGCGGACCTGCGCAAGCTGCTCGCGTTCATGCCGGAGTGCGGCTTCGTGGTCGGCTCGCGCACGGTGGCCGAGTTCATCTGGGACGGCGCCAACATGGGCTGGTTCCTCAAGTGGGGCAACTGGGGCGTCGCCAAGTGGGTCGAGGTGCTCTACAACACCACCAGCCTCTCGGACGTGGGCTGCACGTTCCGGGTGATGACACGGGCCCACGCCGACCATCTGCTCAAGCACTCGACGCTCGACGGGTCGGCGTACGGCTTGGAGATGCTGCTCCTCACCGCCAAGAGCAGCACGAAGATGGTGCAGGTCCCGGTCAACTATCACCCACGGGTGGGGGAGTCCTCGGTCACCGGGGAGCTGCGCAAGACCATTCCGCTCGGCATGGAGATGTTCACCATGACTGCGCGCAAGCGCTTCACGTATCCCAAGAAGGAGCCGCGCGGTCAGGCCTCATCGTCCTCGTCTTCGTAGGCGGCAGTGAACGGTTCGCCGTTGCGCGAGACGAAGACGTGGTGCTTGTAGGCCCAGAAGCGGAAGACCGTGGCGAGTATCAATCCGATCCCGTTGCCGCTGATGTTGTCTGCCAGCTGCGAGTCGTAGCCGAGCAGGTAGTGCGAGATGGCCAGACACGCGGCGGCGATCGCGATCCCGACGGCCGACACCACTGCGAAGAGCAGGAACTCGTGGTGCATCCGGTCCCGGCGGGTATGACGGAAGGTCCAGTAGCGATTGCCGAGCCACGCCACGATGACCCCGGCGATGCTGGAGATGACCTTCGCGGAGATGGGGTAGTCGTGCAGCGGGCCGGGGCCCTCGATACGCAGCAGGTTGAACCCGCCGACGTCGGCGATGAAGCCGACGAAGCCGACCACGCCGAAGCGGAACGCTTGACGCAGCCCGCTGCCGTTGTGCGCCGCCGGTGAGGGGCGGACGGTCGCCTCATGGGTGGACATCGATGACTTCCGACGGTGGGTGACTGAGCGGGGACGACAGTACCAACGGGTTCCTGATGCCCTTCTCAGCCGCCAGGCCGGACCGTCGAACGGTGGCCGTACCCTGACCCGGTGACCCGGCGCTGGCTGATCGTGTGCGTGCTGGTGCTCGCATCCGGTCTGGGCGGGGTGCTCCTGACCTCGGTGCTCACCCACCGTCCCGCGTTGCAGCAGATCTCCCAACCGGGTCCGATCGTGGTCGTGCGGGTGCCGCAGCTGGATTGGAACTCCACCTCGACCACGGCGAACCCCACCCTGTACTCCCTGGCCCGCAAGGGCGCGGTCGGCGCGATGCTCACGCGGGATCTGTCCGGGCACAGCTGCACCGGTGACGCGTGGCTCACCCTCTCCGCCGGCACCCGCACGGCGGTCGGCGCCGTGGTGAAGGAGACCCTTCCCGGTGCCGCGGTCGGGCAGTGTCCGCGCGTGCCCACCGCCACCCTCACGAGTGCGAGCACCGGGTACTTCCCGCAGTGGTCGCAGTGGCGCAAGACCGCGCTGTCCCGGACCCCCAAGGCGGACATCGGGCGACTGGCCTCCACGGCGGCGGCGGCCCATCAGTGCGTCACCGCTGTGGGCGCCGGCGCCAGCCTCGGGGCGGCGGACCGTCAGGGGAAGGTCGCGCACTACGTACCCCGCGTCTCGCAGGCCGACTTCACGTCGTGCCCGATCACGCTGGTCAGCCTCACCACCGGTGACGACTCCGCCCTGCGTCAGGTCGTCTCCAAGGTCCCGGCCGACGCGACGCTCGTGGTGGCCTCGCTCGCGGACGACGCCTCCCGGGAGCATCTGCGCTCCGTCGTCATCACCGGGCCCGGCGTGCCGCACGGTCGCCTGACATCGCTGAACACCCGCCAGATCGGGATGATCGGCACCGTCGACCTGACCGCGCTGATCCTGCACCGGTTCGGAAGCGCGGCGCCCACCCTTCCCGAGGCCAGGGTCCCCTCGGTCGAGCCGTCCAGCAGCGCGTACGGCCCGGTCACCCTGGCGCGCGACCTCGGCCAGGAGCTGGCGGTCCAGCACTCCGTGTTGCGCACCTTCTTCCCGAGAGCCCTGATCATCGGAGCGGTGATCGTCGCGCTGGGCGTGCTCCTGTGGCGCCTGGGGGTATGGCGGACGCGGCGGGCCGAGCGTTCTACGGCGTCGCATCCCTTCCTGCGGGCCGGCATCGGGGTCACCGCCGGTGCGCTGGCGTCGCTGCCTGCGGCGACGTTCCTGATCGGGGTGCTGCCCTGGTACCGCACGGGCCATCCCGGCGTCGCGCTCACCGCCGGCGTCCTGCTGATCGCGGTCGCCATCTCGGTGATCGCGTGGGCCGGGCCCTGGCGGCGGCACCCGATCGGCCCGCTTCTGGTGATCCTGGTGGTCACCGGCTACACCGTCCTCGACGACGCCATGCACGGTTCCCGGCTGCAGCTCACCTCGATGATGGGTCTGCAACCGTTGTACGGCGGGCGCTACTACGGGATGGGCAACGTCGGGTACGCGATGCTCGCGACGAGCGCACTGCTCATCGCGGCCCTCTTGGCCGATGCCCTGATCAGGGCCGGCCGTCGCGACCTGGCGACCGCGACCGTGGTGCTCGTCGCGGTGCCGGCGATCCTCGTCGACGGTTCTCCCGCATGGGGCGCCGATGCCGGCGGCCCGGTGGCCATGATCCCGGCGTTCGCCTATCTCGCTCTGAACGCCGCCGGGTTGCGGGTGACGTGGCAACGGGTGGCGATGATCGGCGGGTCGACCGCGCTGGTGGTGGGGGGACTGGCGGTCCTGGACTATCTGCGGCCGCCGAAGTACCGGACCCACCTCGGTGACTTCGTCGCGGGACTGCGCCACCACGGTCAGGCGGGGACCCTCGGCAGGATCGGCAAGCTCAACGCGCAGATGCTGACGTCGTCGCCGCTCACCCTCTTCGTGCCGCTCCTGCTCGTGCTCGCCGTCGTGGTGCTCGTGGCCCCGAGTCGACGCTTCAGCCGCCCCATAGCCCGGCTGTGGTCGCAGATCCCCTTCCTCGGCAACGGGCTCGCCGCCGCCGTGATCTGCTGGGTCATCGGCTTCTTCGCCAATGATTCCGGCACCGGCATCCCGCCGATCGGCATGCTGATCGCTGCTCCGTTGCTCGTGGTGCTCGCGACCATCCCCTCCCGGCAGCGGCATGAACGACCGGCCTCCGGGCACGCGGCGGACCTGCGCCCGGCTCCCGAGGGATAGGGCGTCGAACGCGCACCGGATGCCCGTGCGCGCGGCCACGGAGTGGATTTGGAGCGGTATCACCGGCCCGGTACGCTTAAGGACTGTGCGTGGCTCTGCCCTGCGCTCGAACGACCGGCATGGCGCGGTGCACGGGAACAAACACGTGCGTTTCCGCGCTGAAGAGGATGTTCGTAGCGCATCAGGCCACGACACACGCCCTCGCCGGGCAGCCTGACCGGATCGTGTCATTCGACACGGGACGTCAGGAAGTGCGGGGGAGGGCTCCGGCGTACGCCAGGCCGACACACCCGAGTGCGGGGGTCGGTAGGGGTGGCGCCGGCAATCCAAGGAATCGTCCGGGCAGCAGCCCGGGCGAACGACGAGACACGAACAGACGGAGTCAACAGGTTGCCTACCATCAACCAGCTCGTCCGTAAGGGTCGGCAGGACAAGGCCACGAAGGTCTCCACGCCGGCGCTGAAGGGCAGCCCCCAGCGGCGCGGTGTGTGCACCCGCGTCTACACCACGACCCCCAAGAAGCCGAACTCGGCGCTGCGCAAGGTGGCCCGCGTGAAGCTGACCTCGGGCATCGAGGTCACCGCCTACATCCCCGGCGTCGGCCACAACCTGCAGGAGCACTCGATCGTGCTCGTCCGCGGCGGTCGCGTGAAGGACCTGCCCGGCGTGCGGTACAAGATCGTCCGCGGCTCGCTGGACACCCAGGGTGTCCGCAGCCGCCAGCAGGCTCGTTCCAAGTACGGCGCGAAGAGGGAGAAGAAGTAATGCCACGTAAGGGTCCCGCCCCGAAGCGCCCCCTCGTCATCGACCCGGTCTACGGGTCGCCGCTGGTCACCCAGCTGATCAACAAGATCCTGCTGGACGGCAAGAAGTCCGTCGCCGAGCGCATCGTCTACGGCGCCCTCGAGGGCACCCGCGACAAGACCGGCACCGACCCGGTCGTCACGCTGAAGCGCGCGCTGGAGAACGTCAAGCCCAGCCTCGAGGTCAAGAGCCGCCGTGTCGGTGGCGCGACCTACCAGGTGCCGATCGAGGTCAAGCCCGGCCGGGCGACGACCCTGTCGCTGCGCTGGCTGGTCGGCTACTCCCGGCAGCGCCGCGAGAAGACGATGACCGAGCGACTGATGAACGAGATCCTCGACGCGAGCAACGGCCTGGGTGCCGCGGTCAAGCGCCGCGAGGACACCCACAAGATGGCCGAGTCCAACCGGGCCTTCGCGCACTACCGCTGGTGATCCACGGCTGACCCGTGTGGTCGCCGGCCAGAACGGCGACCACACGGGAGCCGCACCACAACATTCGACGAGCGGATAAGGAACCACACCGTGGCACAGCAGGAAGTGCTGACCGACCTGAAGAAGGTCCGCAACATCGGCATCATGGCCCACATCGATGCCGGCAAGACCACGACCACCGAGCGCATCCTCTTCTACACCGGTATCAACTACAAGATCGGTGAGGTCCACGACGGCGCGGCCACGATGGACTGGATGGAGCAGGAGCAGGAGCGCGGCATCACGATCACGTCCGCCGCGACGACCTGTTTCTGGAAAGACAACCAGATCAACATCATCGACACCCCCGGGCACGTCGACTTCACCGTCGAGGTGGAGCGCTCGCTGCGCGTGCTGGACGGCGCCGTGGCCGTGTTCGACGGCAAGGAAGGCGTCGAGCCCCAGTCCGAGACCGTCTGGCGTCAGGCCGACAAGTACAAGGTCCCGCGCATCTGCTTCGTCAACAAGATGGACAAGATGGGCGCCGACTTCTACTACACGGTGCAGACCATCGTGGACCGTCTCGGTGCGACGCCGCTGGTCATCCAGCTGCCCATCGGCAGCGAGTCCGACTTCATCGGCGTCGTCGACCTGGTCCGCATGAAGTCCCTCGTGTGGCGCGGTGAGACCAAGCTGGGCGAGGACTACGAGGTCGAGGAGATCCCGGCCGAGCTGCAGGACAAGGCCGACGAGTACCGCACCCACCTGGTGGAGCGCGTCGCCGAGTCCGACGACGCCCTCATGGAGAAGTACCTGGGCGGCGAGGAGCTGACCGAGGCGGAGCTGAAGGCAGGCATCCGTGCGATCACCATCGCCGGCGAGGTCAACCCGGTGCTCTGCGGCACGGCGTTCAAGAACAAGGGCGTGCAGCCCATGCTCGACGCCGTCGTGGACTACCTGCCCAACCCGCTCGACGTCCCCCCGATGATCGGCCACAAGCCGGGCGACGAGGAGTCCGAGATCGTCCGCAAGCCGAACACCGAGGAGCCCTTCTCGGCGTTGGCGTTCAAGGTCGCGACCCACCCGTTCTTCGGGACGCTGACCTACGTGCGCGTCTACTCCGGCCGGATGTCCACCGGTGGCCAGGTCATGAACACGACCAAGGGCCGCAAGGAGCGCGTCGGGAAGCTCTTCCAGATGCACTCCAACAAGGAGAACCCGGTCGAGACTGCCTCCGCGGGTCACATCTACGCATTCATCGGGCTGAAGGACACCACCACCGGTGACACCCTGTCCGACGTGAGCAACCAGGTCGTCCTGGAGTCGATGACCTTCCCGGAGCCCGTCATCTCGGTGGCCATCGAGCCGAAGACGAAGGGCGACCAGGAGAAGCTGGGCACCGCGATCCAGAAGCTGGCACAGGAGGACCCGACCTTCCAGGTCGAGCAGGACGAGGAGACCGGCCAGACCATCATCAAGGGCATGGGCGAGCTTCACCTCGACATCCTGGTCGACCGCATGAAGCGGGAGTTCCACGTCGAGGCGAACGTCGGCAAGCCCCAGGTGGCCTACCGGGAGACCATCCGCCGCAAGGTGGAGAAGCTGGACTACATCCACAAGAAGCAGACCGGTGGGTCCGGTCAGTTCGCGAAGGTCCAGGTCACCATCGAGCCCCTGGACACCGCCGAGGGCGAGCTCTACGAGTTCGACAACGCGGTGACCGGTGGTCGCATCCCGCGGGAGTACATCCCGTCGGTGGACCAGGGCATGCAGGAGGCCATGCAGCTCGGCGTCCTCGCCGGCTACCCGCTGGTGGGCATCAAGGCCACTCTGCTGGACGGCGCCTACCACGACGTCGACTCCTCGGAGATGGCGTTCAAGATCGCCGGATCCATGGTGCTGAAGGAAGCGGTCCGTCGGGCCGACCCCGCACTGCTGGAGCCGATGATGGCGGTCGAGGTCCGCACCCCGGAGGACTACATGGGTGACGTGATCGGCGATCTCAACTCCCGCCGTGGCCAGATCCAGGCCATGGAGGACATCAGCGGGGCCAAGATCGTGCGAGCGGTCGTGCCCCTGTCCGAGATGTTCGGGTACGTTGGCGACCTGCGGTCCAAGACCCAGGGTCGAGCCAACTACACGATGCAGTTCGACTCGTACGCCGAGGTTCCCAAGAACGTGGCGGAAGAGATCATCAAGAAGATCCGGGGCGAATGAGCTTCCCCCGTCGCGTCGTCTGCTCTGCAGGCGACGGGCGGGACGCTCAGGGACGGCATACGTCGTCTTCCCAAAGCAACACGAAACCATCAGGACGCCCCGGCGTCAGAGCAATAGTTTTTGAAGGAGCATCCAGTGGGTAAGGCCAAGTTCGAGCGCAGCAAGCCGCACCTCAACATCGGCACCATCGGTCACATCGACCACGGTAAGACGACGTTGACCGCGGCCATCTCCAAGGTGCTGCACGACAAGTTCCCGGACCTGAACGCGCAGTCCGCGTTCGACCAGATCGACAAGGCGCCGGAAGAGAAGCAGCGCGGTATCACGATCACCATCGCGCACATCGAGTACCAGACCGAGAAGCGTCACTACGCGCACGTCGACTGCCCCGGGCACGCCGACTACGTGAAGAACATGATCACCGGTGCCGCGCAGATGGACGGCGCCATCCTGGTCGTCGCCGCGACCGATGGTCCGATGCCGCAGACCAAGGAGCACGTGCTGCTCGCCCGTCAGGTCGGCGTCCCCTACATCGTCGTCGCGCTGAACAAGGCCGACATGGTCGACGACGAGGAGATCATGGAGCTCGTCGAGATGGAGGTCCGCGAACTGCTGTCCTCCTACGAGTTCCCCGGTGACGACCTCCCCGTCGTCAAGGTCTCCGCTCTCAAGGCCCTCGAGGGCGACGAGGAGTGGGGCAAGAGCGTCCTGGAGCTCATGGACGCCGTCGACGAGAACATCCCGGAGCCGGTGCGCGACACCGACAAGCCGTTCCTGATGCCCGTCGAGGACGTCTTCACGATCACCGGTCGTGGCACCGTCGTCACCGGTCGTATCGAGCGCGGTGTCCTGAACATCAACGAGGAGGTCGAGATCGTCGGCCTCAACGAGGGTGCGGTCAAGACCACGGTCACCAGCATCGAGATGTTCAACAAGATGCTCGACTCCGGCCAGGCCGGCGACAACGCCGCCCTGCTGCTGCGCGGCATCAAGCGCGAGGACGTCGAGCGCGGCCAGGTCATCGTGAAGCCGGGCACCACGACCCCGCACACGAACTTCGAGGCGAGCGTCTACATCCTGTCCAAGGACGAGGGCGGCCGTCACACGCCGTTCTACGACAACTACCGCCCGCAGTTCTACTTCCGCACCACCGACGTCACCGGCGTCGTGAAGCTGCCGGAGGGCACCGAGATGGTCATGCCCGGTGACAACACCGAGATGTCCGTCGAGCTCATCGCGCCCATCGCGATGGACGAGGGTCTGCGGTTCGCCATCCGTGAGGGTGGCCGGACGGTCGGCGCGGGTCGCGTCACCAAGATCACCAAGTGATCGCCGCCTCCGCGAGGAGGTGAATCACCGGGAAGGCCCCGGTCCGCTTCGGCGGGCCGGGGCCTTTCCCGTAGGTCGGCACCCCTCGGTTGTCAGCGGATTACTGGCGCCGGCGTCGGTAATCCGCTGACAACCGCACCGGCGTACGTCGAGTGTCCGCAGATTCGTGCACCCGCCTGCGCGAAAGTGCGGACATCCGATCAGCGCTTGACCCAGAGCGTCGGGGTGACGGAGTGCAGAAGTGCGGCGAGCCGGACCTGCAGGTCATCCGCGCCCTCCACGCGCCTCGGCACATCGCCGGTGGGCGCCACCGGGTGGTCGAGCGCGACGTAGAGACTGCGCAGGGTGCGCATCGTGTTCGAGGCGTGTGCCGGGACCGGGCCGGGTTCGCCTGCGTCGAACAGTGCCCGGACCGGCCCCAACCAGGTGTCGCCCGTCGGCCCCGATTGCCAGAGGATCGCGACGACGGCTGCGGCCACCCGGTCGTCCTCCTGCTCGCGCCATACCTGATCCGTGGCGGTCACGAGTCGCTCGGAGACGGCCGCCAGCAGGGCCGCGGGGTCGTGCAGTCCCCGCGATCCGAGCTGTCCGACGCAGTCGGCGCCGTGAGCGACCGCGTGCAGCCAACCCAACCGATCGTCGTACCCACGAAGGTCCGTCTCGCCGGTCCACCAGGCGAGGAGGGGCCGCGTCCAGGCGTCGGACCAGGTGCCGTGCTCGGCGAGCCGAGCCAGGATCAGCGACGCGAAGAACCTGGCCTGCACGGTCTGATGGGCGAGCCGCTCGATCATGAGCCGGCCCAGGTCGAAGACCTCGGCGCGGGTGAGTTCGCCCGCGCGGATCATCCGTGCCAGCTCCGGGTAGGCGCGCTCGTCCCGGGCCACCGGGTCGGGCGAGGCCAGGTCGTCGATCAGGGTCGACAGCTGTGCGGTGAACGCCATCCCGACATCGTGCCGGTTGTCCGCGTTCTCGTGGTGTCGGTGTCACAGGAGTGCTGACGACCGCGGCGGCGTACGTCGGGTGTCTGCAGAACCGTGCACCGTCTGCACGAAACTGCGGACAACCGCTGTGTATGGGCCGGGTTACGCGCGGACGCGCAGGTGGGCGCGTTCGCCCTGGGTCCCGAACAGGCTGAGCACCTCGGTCGGCTGGGGGTCGGCGCTGGCGAACCAATGCGGCACACGGGTGTCGAACTCGGCGGCCTCGCCCGCGGCGAGCACCATGTCGCGGTCGCCGAGGACGAGCCGTAGCCGGCCGGACAGCACGTAGAGCCAGTCGAATCCGGCGTGCGTCTTCGGCTCGGGGACGGCGTTCGGCACCCCGGGCGGGAGCACGATCTTCCACGCCTGCGTGCCACCGGGGCGTCGGCTGAGCGGGATGTGGGTCTGACCGTGCCGGCGCACGGGCTTCAGGTGGATGCGCGGATCGCCGGTCGCGGGCGCGCCGACGAGTTCGTCGATGGGGACGGCGTACTCGCGCGCGAGGGGCAGCAGCATCTCCAGCGTCGGCTTGCGCCGGCCGGACTCCAACCGGGACAGCGTGCTCACCGAGATGCCGGTGACGGCGGCGATGTCGGCCAGCGTCGAGCGGCGTTGCTCCCGTACGGCGCGCAACCGCGGTCCCACTCCGGTCAGCACAGACTCGATGTCGTCCATGCGACCTGATGGTCGCATGCCGGTTGTCCGCAGATTCGTGGCGAGGGCGCCCCGGAGAACCGGGCAGGTCGTCAGGAGACCTCGTTCATCTTCCCGGTGGCGACGTCGAAGACGAACCCGCGGATCTGGTCCTTGTGGGGGATGAACGGGCTGGCCTTGATGCGAGCGACCGACTGGCGCACGTCGCCCTCCAGATCGCCGAACGACTCGGCCGCCCAGGCCGGGCGTACGCCGGTGTCCTTCTCGATCGACGCCTTGAAGTCGTCGTCGGTGAAGGTGAGCATGCCGCAATCGGTGTGGTGGATCAGGATGATCTCGGTGGTGCCGAGCAGCCGCTGGCTGATGGCCAGGGAGCGGATCTCGTCCTCGGTGATGACACCGCCGGCGTTGCGGATGACGTGCGCCTCGCCCTCGGCGATGCCGAGCGCGCCGTACACGTTGAGCCGAGCGTCCATGCACGCGACGACCGCGACATGCTTGGCGGGCGGCAGGGGCAGCGGCCCGTGGAAGCTCTCGGCATACGTCGCGTTGTTGGCCAGGTAGTCGTCGGTCGCGGTCATGATCGAGCCTTCCCAAAGATAAGTGGATACAGCTATGACCATAGCTATACGTTATCGATGGCACCGCAGATTGCCAGAGGACGCCGGTCGCGTGCCTCGCGCACTGAGACGGGGTCCTTCGCGCCCCGGCCGCCCTGAGAGAATGCAGACTCCGCCCCACCCGCACAGAAATGGTGAACCGCCGTGGCCCTGACCGACCTGTCGGCCGATGAACTCCGTGACTTCGCAGCGACCCAGCGCGCGGCGTACGACGACCTGGTCGGCAAGGGGCTGAAGCTGGATCTCACGCGCGGCAAGCCGAGCGCGGCGCAGCTGGACCTGTCCGAGGAGCTGCTGTCGCTGCCCCACGGTCACCTCGCGGCGGACGGCACCGACGTGCGCAACTACGGGGGCCTGACCGGGCTGGCCGAGCTGCGGGGGATCTTCGCCGAGCTGCTCGGTGTCGGCACCGATCAGATCGTGGCCGGCGGCAACGCCAGCCTGACGATGATGTCCGACACCCTGCTCTACCACCTCTTCCACGGCGGCGTGGACTCCGAGAACCCCTGGGGTGTCGAGGAATCGGTCAAGTTCATCTGTCCGGTGCCCGGCTACGACCGGCACTTCTCGCTGCTGGAGCACTACGGCATCGAGATGCTCACCGTGCCGATGACCCCCGACGGCCCGGACGTGGCCGCGGTGCAGGCTCTCGTCGCGGACGATCCCAGCATCAAGGGGATGTGGATCGTCCCGACCTACGCTAACCCCAGCGGCGCCGTCTGCACCCTCGAGGTCGCCTCCGCCCTGGCCGCGATGGACACGGCCGCGCCGGACTTCAAGATCTTCTGGGACAACGCGTACGCCTTCCACCACCTCACCGACGAGGAGGCCAAGAGCGCCGACATCCTGTCGCTCGCGGAGGTGTCGGGCCACCCGCACCGGCCGATCGTCTTCGCCTCCACCTCCAAGATCACCTTCGCCGGCGCAGGCGTCGCGTTCCTCGCGGGGTCGACCGAGACCATCGCCTGGTACACCGGTCACCTCGCCAAGAGCTCGATCGGCCCGGACAAGGTCAACCACCTGCGGCACGCGCAGTTCTTCGGCGACGCTGACGGCGTCCGCACGCACATGCGCGCGCACCGCGCGATCATCGCCCCGAAGTTCGAGGAGGTGCAGCGGGTGCTGCGCGAGCGCCTCGGAGAGCACGAGGTGGCGACCTGGAACACCCCGGCCGGCGGATACTTCGTCAGCCTGGACGTGCTGGACGGCACCGCCTCGCGGGTCGTGGAGCTCGCCAAGGCCGCCGGGGTCGCCCTGACGCCGGCCGGCGCGTCGTTCCCGTACGGCGACGACCCGCGAGACCGCAACATCCGACTCGCGCCGACCATGCCGCCCCTGGACGAGGTCACGCAGGCCATGCAGGCGGTCGCCACCTGTGTGCTCGTGGCGGCGGCGGAGAAGCTCGGCGCCTGAGGTGAGCCGGTCCGCCCGGTCAGGCCGACGGGCTCGCCCTCCTGTGCGAGGGTGAGCCCCATGCCCATGGACGACGCGACACCGGTCTTCTTCCTCGCGGGCGGCACCGGGATCTCCGCCGAGACGCTCGGGAACATGATCCTGCAGCAGTTCCCCACCGTCCGGTTCATCCGGCAGAAGGTCCCGTTCATCACCACGGTCGCGCACGCCGAGGAGGTGCTGGCCAACCTCGACGACGCCAAGACCGACGAGGTGATCCCGCTGGTCTTCTCCACCGTCGCGGACGAGGAGCTGCGCGCGGTGCTGATGCGCACCGAGTGCGCGTTCGTGGACCTCTTCGGGTCCCAGCTCGACCTGGTCGAGCGGGTGCTGCACGTCAACGCCACCCGGGACTCCGGCAGCGCGCACGGCGTGGGCGACCCCCTGCAGTACGACGCGCGGATGAAGGCCGTCGAGTACGCGATCGAGCACGACGACGGCCAGAGCCTGCGGGCGATCGAGCGCGCCGACCTGATCCTCACGGCGCCGTCACGGTGCGGCAAGACCCCGACCACGATGTACCTGGCGCTGCAGCACGGCCTGCTGGTGGCCAACTACCCGCTGGTCGAGGAGGACTTCGAGTCCACCGATCTGCCGCGGCCGATCCGGGCGTACGCCAAGAAGTGCTTCGGCATCCTCACGACCGCCGCCCGGCTCTCGCAGGTGCGCGGCGAACGCCGACCCGGTTCCGCGTACGCGTCGCTCACGCAGTGCAGTTACGAGTTGCGTCGCGCCGAGGCTATGTTTCGAGCACATCGGATCCCCAGCATCAACTCCGCCGCCATGTCGGTGGAGGAGATGGCCGCGGTGATCATGCAGACCCAGAAGCTGAACCGCGCTCACTGAGCGCCCGGTAGAAGAGGTACGCCGTCATGGCCAGCAGCAACATCGAATGGTTCGCCGATCTCGGGCTCGACGACGTCGACCGGGTCGGCGGGAAGAACGCGTCGCTGGGGGAGATGGTGAGCAACCTCGCCGACGCGGGCGTCCGCGTACCCGACGGGTTCGCGACCACCGCCGAGGCCTACCGGCGCTTCCTGGGCGAGACCGGCCTGGCCGACCGGATCAACGCGCTGCTGGACGACCTGGACGTCGACGACACCCGCGAGCTGGCCCGGGTGGGGGATCAGATCCGCACCTCGGTGGAGGAGCAGGACTTCCCCAAGGACCTCGAGGACGACATCCGGACGGCGTACGAGAAGCTCGTCGGCGACGACGATGAACCGAGCTGGGCCGTGCGCTCCTCCGCGACCGCCGAGGACCTGCCCGACGCGTCGTTCGCCGGTCAGCAGGAGACCTTCCTCAACGTCAAGGGCATCGACAACGTCCTGCGCGCCATCAAGCTGGTCTTCGCCTCGCTCTACAACGACCGGGCCATCTCCTACCGGGTGCACTCCGACTTCGACCACGCCTCGGTGGCGCTGTCCGCCGGTGTGCAGAAGATGGTGCGCTCCGACATCGGTTCATCCGGCGTCATGTTCACCATCGACACCGAATCGGGTTTCTCCGACGCGGTGTTCATCACCTCCAGCTACGGGCTGGGGGAGGCCGTGGTGCAGGGCGCGGTCAACCCCGACGAGTTCTACGTCTACAAGCCGGCGCTGCGCGCGGGCAAGCCCGCCGTCCTCAAGCGCGGCCTCGGCAGCAAGGCCACCAAGATGGTCTACACGAAGGACGCGACGGTCGGGAAGACCATCGAGTTCGTCGACGTGGACGAGAAGGAGCGCGGCCGCCTCAGCCTGACCGACGACGAGGTCCAGGAGCTGGCCACCCACGCCCTCAAGATCGAGGAGCACTACGGCCGCCCGATGGACATCGAGTGGGGCAAGGACGGCGTCGACGGCAAGTTGTACGTGCTGCAGGCGCGTCCGGAGACCGTGAAGTCGCGCCAGGCCGGCTCCACGCTGCAGCGCTACGTGATGGGTTCGCGCGGCGAGGTCATCATCGAGGGCCGGGCGATCGGGCAGAAGATCGGCGCCGGCAAGGTGCGGGTGCTCACCTCGATGGACCAGATGCACGACTTCGCCAAGGGCGACGTGCTCGTGGCCGACATGACCGACCCCGACTGGGAGCCAATCATGAAGCGCGCGTCGGCGATCGTCACCAACCGCGGCGGGCGCACCTGCCATGCCGCGATCATCGCCCGCGAGCTCGGCATCCCCGCGGTCGTGGGCACCGGCAGCGCGACCAAGGACCTGGCCGAGGGGCGCGAGGTCACCGTGTCGTGCTCCGAAGGCGACACCGGGTTCGTCTACGACGGCGAGCTGGACTTCGAGGTGAAGGAGACCGCGCTCGACGAGATGCCCGACATCCCGGTCAAGCTGATGATGAACGTCGGCACGCCCGACCAGGCGTTCGAGTTCTCCCGGTTGCCGAACAAGGGCATCGGGCTCGCGCGGCTGGAGTTCATCATCAACCGCCAGATCGGTATCCACCCCAAGGCGCTGCTCGACTTCGACACGCTCGATACGGACCTGAAGGCGCAGATCGCGCCGCTCATCTCGGCGTACGACAGCCCGCGCGAGTTCTTCGTCAAGCGCGTGGCCGAGGGCGTCTCGATGCTGGCAGCGGCGTTCGCGCCCGAGCCGGTGATCGTGCGCATGAGCGATTTCAAGTCCAACGAGTACGCCGGGCTCCTGGGCGGTGAGGCGTACGAACCGCACGAGGAGAACCCGATGATCGGCTACCGCGGGGCGTCGCGGTACCTCTCGGAGGATTTCGCGGAGTGCTTCGCGATGGAGTGCGAGGCGCTGCGCTACGTGCGCGAGGAGATGGGGCTGCTCAACGTCAAGGTGATGATCCCGTTCGTGCGCACCACCACCGAGGCCAAGGGCGTCATCGACCTGCTCGGCACGCACGGTCTCAAGCGCGGCGAGCACGACCTGCAGGTCGTGATGATGTGCGAGATCCCCTCCAACGCGGTGAACGCGGATGAGTTCCTGGAGCACTTCGACGGATTCTCGATCGGGTCCAACGACATGACCCAGCTGACGCTGGGCCTGGACCGCGACTCCTCCCTGGTGGCCGCCGGTTTCGACGAGCGCGACCCCGCGGTGAAGAAGATGCTCACCATGGCGATCAAGACATGCCGTGACAAGGGCAAGTACGTCGGCATCTGTGGTCAGGGCCCCTCGGACCACCCGGACCTCGCGGACTGGCTGCTGGACCAGGGCATCGAGTCGATGTCGCTCAACCCGGACACCGTCGTGGAGACCTGGCTGCGGCTGGCCAAACGCGCCAAGGCTTGACCTCTTCACCCACCGGGTGTACTCGCGCGCTGGATCGAGCGCGCGGGTACACCCGATCTGTTCGTCCGCACCGCCTGAACGGGCGAAATCGATCAAGTGCGGCACGTCGGCGCCGGTCCAGAATCGGTGCATGGCAACGCACGGTGACCTCTTCGGCGACTTCGTGGCGATGCTCGCGCGTGCCCTCGACGACGCCGGGAGCGCGCCCGCCGATCTGGCGGCGCAGCTCTTCGTCTCGCGCTCCCATCTCGACCGCATCGTGTCGGCGGTCGCCGGCGAGTCGCCGGTCGCGCTGCGGCGGCGGCTGTTGCTGGAGCGCGCGGCGTACCGGTTGAGCTCGACCGACGCCACCATCCTGGACGTCGCGACCGAGGCCGGATACGGCTCGCACGAGGCCTTCACCCGGGCGTTCGCCCGCGGCTTCGGGATGGCGCCCGCGCAGTGGCGGCGCGGACCGGCCGGCGTGGCGATCGAGTCCCCGAACAACGTGCATTTCCAACCCCCGGGGAGCATCCGGCTGCCCGGACTGCGGAAGGTGAGTTCGATGAATCTGATCGATCGGATGGTGGACCATCACGTCTGGCTCACGGGTGAGTTCGTGGAGCGGGCGGCGCGGCTGCTCGACGAGGTGCTCGACGAGCCCATCGAGTACGGCCTGGATGACGACCCGGACCAGATGACTCTGCGGCGCCTGCTCTCCCGCCTGGTCGGGCAGATGGCGATGTGGAACGCCGCGCTCGCGCTGCGCCCGTACGACTGGGACGCCGAGCAGCACGAGTCGGTCGCCTCGATGCGCGAACGGCTGCGCACCGAGGGTGCGACCTTCGGGGCGCGCGTCCACGAAGCCATCGACCTCGGCCAACTGGACGACACGTTCGTGGACACCACGTGCACGCCCCCGCGGGTCTTCACCTACGGCGGGATGATCGCCCACGTGCTGACCTTCGCCGCGCACCGTCGCACGCTGGTCGCGCTGGCGCTCGACAAGCACGGGATCGGCGACCTGGGGTGGGGCGACCCCCTCGGGTGGGTGCCGAACGACGAGGCGAGCGTGCGGATCGCCCCCTCGTCCTGACGCCGTGCGGGCGCGCGCTGGATGCAGCGCGTGCCTTCCCCCGACCGTCAGTCCTCGGCCCGGATGCCCGCCAGGGTGAGGTCGACGGCGGCGGCGATGAGCTCGTCGTCCGGCGGGCCGCCGTGCAGCATCGCGGCGTTGATGACGAAGCCGGTCAGCATCAGGGCCGCTGCATCGAGAGCCGGACCGTGGGTCACGGTGCCGAGCAGAGTCCGGATGACCGCTTCTCCGTCGGCCACCATCTGGTCGCGGACCTGGGCCATCTGCGCGCTCGACACCGCGAGATCGGCGAGCACGGCCAGCAGGCGGTCCACTCGGTAGGTCCGGATGACGGTGCGGAACATGGTCAACTCGGCGACGAGGTCTTTGCGCAGATCACCGGTCGGCGTGTGGTGCGGCATGTCGTGCAGCCAGTGGAAGGCGTCCTGTAGCAGATCGGCGCGGGTGGGCCAGTGCTTGTAGACCGTGGCCCGGGAGTAGCCGGCGACCCGGGCGAGATGCGGATGGGTCAGGGCCTCCTGGCCCTCGTCGGCGAGGATCTTGAGGGCGGCAGCGAGGATGTCGTTGCGGGTGCGGACGACCCGGGCATCGGGAGAGCTGTCCGGTACGGCGGTCATGCTCCACCTCGCTTCTTGCTCCTGGACGGATTGTCCACTAACTTCGGACTAGTTCACAAGTCACCGCGGTGTCCATCACCGCGGTGACTGCCGGGAGCCTACGCGCGACGGCGGCACAAGAAGTTGTCGGCGCGCGGGGAGAGCACAGGTGTGGCCGGTCCGAGACCTGCATGACAGCAGCGAATCGACGGCTGTGCCGACGCGTCCTGCCGGCGCCCCTTGCCTCGTACCTATCGGGAGTCTCAATGTCAGCAGTTCTGTTCGGCTCGATCAGCACCATCGCGGACACCTCCGAACTCCAGCGGCAGTCGTTCAACAAGGCCTTCGCGTCGCACGGCCTGGATTGGCAGTGGGACCGCGATGACTACCTGGAGATGCTCGGCCAGAACGGCGGCCGCGACAGGATCGCGCAGTACGCGAAGGACCGCGGTGAGACCGTCGACGCCGACGCGGTGCACAAGACGAAGTCGGAGATCTTCCAGCGCGATCTCGCCTCGTCCGACGCGCGTCCGCGCGCGGAGGTGGTGCAGACCATCCGCGATGCCAAGACCACCGGGTACAAGGTCGGTCTGGTGACCACGACGTC
Organism: Allobranchiibius sp. GilTou73; assembly: GCF_021391335.1. Lineage (GTDB taxonomy): Bacteria > Actinomycetota > Actinomycetes > Actinomycetales > Dermatophilaceae > Allobranchiibius > Allobranchiibius huperziae. The sequence goes on from NZ_CP090051.1 coordinate 1,419,169, forward strand.
ACGGCAGAACATCTCGGCGCTGCTCGACGCGCTCAATCCCGACCTCACCAGTGACGTCTTCGACGTGATCGTCGACGCCACTGACGTCGAGGAGCCCAAGCCCTCGGGTGCGGCGTACGAGTTCGCCCTGGCCCAGCTGGGGGAGAACGCCGCCGGGTGCATCGCGATCGAGGACAACGTCGGGGGTGTCGAGGCGGCCCGCGCCGCGGGCCTGACCTGTGTCGCCTTCCCGAACGAGAACACTGCGAAGCACGACTTCGGTGCCGCGCAGCTACGTGTGGAGCAGGTGCGGTTCGAGGAGCTCGAGAGCTTGATCCCGAGTCGCTGAACCCCCTCCTTCCTTCTCCTCAACCAGTCAGGAACCCCATGTCGAATCCGCATGCCACTTTCGAGGCCACGCAGACCTCGTTCCATGTCGAGGCCTACGAGAAGATCAGCTACTCCCTGTCGTACGTCGACGGCGTCTTCTCCGTGGAGAACGAGCAGTTGGCCGACAGCTACCGGAGCTACGGTCGGTGTCTGATGGTGGTCGACGAGACCGTCCACGGGCTCTACCGCAAGCAGATGGAGCGGTATTTCGAGCACTACGGCATCGCCCTCACGGTCTTCCCGGTGCGCATCAAGGAGCCGGACAAGACGCTGCGCACGCTGGAGAGCATCGTCGACGCGTTCGGCCGCTTCGGGCTGGTGCGCACCGAGCCCGTGCTGGTGGTCGGTGGCGGTCTCACCACCGACGTGGCCGGGATGGCGTGCGCGACCTTCCGTCGGGCCACCAACTACATCCGCATCCCCACCACGCTGATCGGGCTCATCGACGCCAGCGTCGCCATCAAGGTGGCCGTCAACCACGGGTCGTACAAGAACCGGCTCGGCGCCTTCCACGCCTCCCAGCAGGTGCTGCTCGACTTCTCCTTCCTGCGCACCCTGCCGATCGAGCAGGTCCGCAACGGGATGGCGGAGATGCTGAAGATCGCGATCGTCGGCAACGGCTCGATCTTCGACCTGCTGGAGAAGTACGGCGAGGACCTGCTGACCACCCGGTTCGGGCACCTGGACGGCACGCCGGAGCTGCGCGAGATCGCCCATCGGGTCACCTACGACGCGATCAACACCATGCTGGAGCTGGAGGTGCCCAACCTGCAGGAGCTCGACCTGGACCGCGTCATCGCCTTCGGTCACACCTGGAGTCCGACGCTCGAGCTGACCCCGCCCGTGCCCTACTTCCACGGTCACGCGGTCAACATCGACATGGCGTTCTCCACGACCCTGGCCGAGCAGCGCGGTCTGATCAGCATCAGCGAGCGCGACCGGATCTTCTGGCTGATGAGCCGGATCGGGCTCACCCTGAACAGCCCCTACCTGACACCCGAGCTGCTGCAGCGCGGCACCGAGTCGATCGTGCAGACCCGCGACGGGCTGCTGCGCGCGGCCGTGCCCCACCCGATCGGCACCTGCGACTTCATCAACGATCTGCCCGAGGCGGAGATGCGCAGCACGCTGGAGGTGCACCGCGAGTTGTGCGGGCACTATCCGCGGGGCGGGGAAGGGGAGGACATGTTCATCGACTCCCGCGCGGGTGAGGCCACCGACCTGGTCGCGGGCTGACGTCGTGATCCCCACCCGTTCGACGCCGTATGCCGCGGGCACCGCGCGGCCGGTCACGCCGGTCTCGATCGCCGCCCTGCACCTGGCGCGGCTGGTGGAGCAGGCGGAGGCCGGATCGGTCGGGTCCGACCTCGGGCAGGAGTGGCTGCAGGAGCTGCGCGACTGCCGGGATCTGGTCGCGGGTCTGGACCCCTACCTCGAACGGTGCACCACGCCGGAGTCGGCGGACCTGCGGGCGCTCGCGCGGCGCACCGCGGAGGTCGATTGGGCGGGCGGTCCGGGAGCGGGCTACCTGGAGCAGGAGATGCTCTCCGGGCACGTCGAGGGTCAGTTGCTGAAGATGCTGGTCCACCTGACGCGTGCCGAACGGGTGCTTGAGATCGGCATGTTCACCGGGTACTCGGCGCTCGCGATGGCCGAGGCACTAGGCCCGGACGGGCGGGTCGTGGCGTGCGAGATCGACGAGTACGTCGCCGCGATCGCCCGCAAGTGCCTCGCCTCCTCGGCGGAGGGGCACAAGGTGAGCGTGCGGGTCGGCCCCGCCCTGGACACCCTGGCCGAGCTTGCCCGCGCCGGGGAGCGCTTCGACCTGGTCTTCGTCGACGCGGACAAGGCCGGGTATACCGGCTATCTCAACACCGTGCTGGAGCTGGACCTCCTCAGCCCGCACGGCGTCGTCTGCGTGGACAACACCCTGCTGCAGGGCCAGCCGTACCTGGACGGCCCGCCCACCTCGAACGGGGAGGCCATCGCCGTCTTCAACCGGGAGGTCGCGCGCGACCCGCGCGTCGAGCAGGTGCTGGTGCCGCTGCGCGACGGGCTGACCGTCATCCGGCGCGTCGACCGGTGACGGCCGCCCACCACATCCACACCGAACACGAGGACACAGAGGAGTCGTGATGGACACCGTCGCCGTAGGACCGGTCGGCATGCGGGTGAGCGGCCTCTCACTCGTGGGCATCGACCCGGGCACGGTCGCGTCGTTGCAGGCCCTGCTCGCCGAGCACGGAGTGCTGGTGCTGCCCGACCAGGACATCGACGACGCCACCTTCGTCGCCTTCCTCCGGGCGTTCGGGCAGCTGACCTTCTCCACCGGTGAGACGCCGGTGCCGGGCTGTGCCGACCTCAACCTGATCAGCAACGTGGGCCGCGCGGTGCCTCCGAAGAGCACCTTCCACGTCGACACCAGCTACGTCAGCCGGCCGCCCGCGTACACCGCACTGCGGGCCGTGCAGATCCCGCGCTCGGGAGGGCAGACGCTCTTCAGCAACCAGTACCGCGCGTACGACACCCTTCCCGATGAGGTCAAGGACAGGCTGCATGGCCGCAGCATCACCCACGTGGTCACCGGCCTGGATCTCGGCCCGGACGACGAGACGTCCGCCGAGCACCCGATCTTCCGCGAGCACCCGGTGTCCGGGCGCACATCGCTCTATCTGACCACCGCGGCCCGGTGCCGCTCGATCAGCGGGATGGGCGAGGACGAGACACGCGAGACGGTGCAGTACCTCCTGGAGCACTCCACGCGCGAGGAGAACCTCTACCGGCACGCATGGTCGCCCGGCGACGTAGTCATGTGGGACAACGGCTGCGTGCTGCACCGTGCCGACCACGAGGGCGTCGTCGGCGACCGGGTGATGCACCGGGGCATGGTGGCGGATTACCCGCAACGGACCGCCGCGTGACCGGTGCGTCCCGCGCCACCCTCAAGACGCTCGGCACCCTGACGCTGCTGGCGGCAGCGCTGCCACTCAACCTCGCGGTCACGGGCGTTCAGCTCGTACGTCGGCGGCGCGAGGACGTCGCCCCGGCACGGCCCGCGGTGAGCCGGACCATCCTGATCAGCGGCGGCAAGATGACCAAGGCTCTGGCGCTCGCCCGGGCCTTCCACCGCGCCGGACACCGCGTCGTCCTGGTCGAGACGCCGGCCTACCGCTACACCGGACACCGCTTCTCCCATGCCGTCGACCGGTTCTACACCGTGCCTACGCCCGGCGGACCCGACTACACCGACGCGCTGCTCGACATCGTGCGCTCCGAGGGCGTCGACGTCTACGTCCCGGTCTGCGCTCCGGCCGCGAGCTACCCGGACGCGGTCGCGGGACAGGCGCTGGCGGCGTACTGCGAGGTGCTGCACGGCACGCCGGAGGTCGTCGCGAGGCTGGACGACAAGTTCGAGTTCTCCGCGATGGCCACCGAGGTCGGCGTCACCGTGCCCGAGTGCCACCGGATCACGTCGGCGCAGCAGCTGCGCGACTTCGACTTCGCCTCGCGCGCAACGCCGTTCATCCTGAAGAACCTCGCCTACGACCCGGTCAACCGCCTCGACCTGACCCGGCTGCCGACGGCGACCCCCGAGGAGCTGGAGGACTTCCTGGCGGGCAAGGACATCTCTGCGGCGAACCCGTGGATCCTGCAGGCGTTCGTCGCGGGGGATGAGTACTGCACGCACAGCACAGTGCGTGACGGGCGCGTGCAGGTCTACTGCTGCTGCCCGTCCTCGGCGTTCCAGATCAACTACGAGATGGTCGACAAGCCGGCGATCCGCGACTGGGTGACCCGCTTCGTCGGGTCTCACCGGCTGACCGGCCAGGTCTCCTTCGACTTCATCGAGGCGCGCGACGGGCAGGTCTACGCCATCGAGTGCAACCCGCGGACGCACTCGGCGATCACGATGTTCTACAACCACCCGCAGCTCGCCGACGCCTATCTGCAGGACGGCCATCCGCTCGTGACACCCCTGCCGTCCAGCCGCCCGACGTACTGGATCTACCACGAGGTATGGCGGTTGATCACTCAGCCGCGTGCCGTCCCCGGCCGGCTGCGGACCATCGCGCGCGGCAAGGACGCCATCTTCGATGCGGCCGACCCGCTGCCGTTCCTGCTCGTGCACCACCTGCAGATCCCGTCGCTGCTGCTGCACAACCTCGTGCGGTTCAAGGACTGGATCCGCATCGACTTCAACATCGGCAAGCTGGTGCAGGCGGCGGGGGACTGATGACGCTGCGCGTGCTGCACCTGGCGGGGTCGCCGGTGAGCGACTTCTACGCCGACCTGTCGCGTCTCTACGCCGCCGACGCCCTCGTCGCCACGGCCGATCCGGAGCGCTACGAGTTCGTTGCGGCGTACGTCGCGCCCGGGGGGCGGTGGTGCTTCCCGTCCGACCTGACCCCGGAGGCGATCGCTGCCGCGCCGTCGATGGAGGTGGGAGAGGCGCTGGCGCACCTCGCGTCGCTCGACATCGACGTCGCGGTGCCGCAGCTGTTCTGCATCCCCGGGATGACGTCGTACCGCGCGCTGCTCGATGTGCTCGCCATCCCCTACGTCGGGAACACTCCGGACGCGATGGCGCTGGGCGCTCACAAGGCCCGCGCCCGGTCCGTCGTCTCGGCCGCGGGCGTCAGCGTGCCCGCGGGGGAGGTGCTGCGCATCGGCGAGCGGCCGAGCATCGCCCCGCCGGCCGTCGTCAAACCGGTCGACGCCGACAACTCTCTCGGCATCGGCCTGGTGCGCGAGCGCGACGAGTACGACGACGCGCTCGCCGCGGCCTTCGCCCATTCCGACGAAGTGCTCGTCGAGTCCTACGTCGAGCTCGGCCGCGAGGTCCGGGTCGGGCTGGTCGAGCGGAGCGGCGAGCTGGTTGGCCTGCCGCTGGAGGAGTACAGCGTCCACCCGGACACCAAGCCGATCCGCGACCACGCCGACAAGATCGGCGCGGGCGTGGAGGGCGGCCTGAAGCTAATGGCCAAGGACGCCGAGCACGCGTGGATCGTGGACGCCGCCGACCCGCTGACCGAACGGGTCCAAGAGGCCGCGCGCCGGTGCCACCGGGCGATGGGCGCCCGGCACTACAGCCTCTTCGACTTCCGCATCGACGAGCACGGCGAGCCGTGGTTCCTCGAGGCCGGTCTCTACTGCTCGTTCGCGCGGACGAGCGTGGTCGCGGTGATGGCCGCCGCGGCCGGCATCACGCTGCCGGACCTGTTCGCGACGGCCCTCGCCGAGGCCCTGCCCGGGACCGATTGAGCGACGCGGTGACCCGCCACAGGGCGGGCCACCGCTTCGGCAGCAGGGCGGTGGATCAGCGAGTCGCGGATGCCTGCCGCAGTCGCTCCTCGAGGCGTTCGCCCTCGATATCGGCGTCCGGCACGTACCGGGCGAACCACTGCGGGTGGTGCCAGATGCGTGATCCGGCGATTGCCATGACGGCGGGGACCAGGGTCAGCCGGACCACGAACGCATCGATCAGCACTCCGACCGCGAAGGCGAACCCGATGGCCTTCGTGGTGGGGTCGTCGGCCAGTAGCACCGACACGAAGATGATTGCCATGATGACGGCCGCTGCGGTGACGACTCGTGCCGATGCTCCCGCGCCGGCGGCCGCAGCGCCACGGGCGTCACCGGTCCGGGTGAAGTGCTCCTTGATCCGGGAGACGACGAAGACCTCGTAGTCGCTGGAGAGGCCGAACATGATTCCCAGCAGGATGATCGGCAGGAAGCTGAGCGTCGGGCCCTTCTGGACGCCGATGAGCGACGCACCCCAGCCCCACTGGAAGATCGCGACCTGCGCGCCCATCGCGGCTCCAGCCGAGAGCAGGAAACCGACGATGGACTTGATCGGGACCAGGATCGTGCGGAAGGCGAAGGTCAGCAGCAGCAGGGCCAGCACGACGATGGTGAGGAGGAATACCGGCAGAGCGCCGGCGAGCTTGGCCGACACGTCGATGTTCGTCGCGGCAAGGCCGCCCACCAGGATCGTGGCCCCCGTCGAGGCGGTCAACGCGGTCCGACGGTCGCGGATGCGGTGCACGAGGTCTGTCGTGGCCGGGTCGTCGGGCCCGGTGGTGGGCACGACGTCGATCACGGCGATGCCGTGGGTGGCGGTGGAGACGGAGGCGGACTCGACCCCCGGCAGTGCTGCGATCCTGCCGCTGATTCGAGCCGCCGGCTGGGCGGACGTGTTCTGTGCGACCACCGTCAGGGCCGCGTTGTACCCGGGTCCGAAGTGCTCGGTGGTGAGGTCGTACGCGCGCCGGGAGGTGTCGCTCGTGGGATTGGCGCCCGCGCTGGGCAGCCCGAAACGCATGCCCGTGATCGGGATGCACATGATGCCCAGGGTGATGACCCCGACGATGACCACGGGCCAGCGGCGACGGATGACCCATCGCGACCAGCGGGTGCCGCCGAGGTCCGCGGGTTCGTGCGCGGCGGTCCGTGCTGCGGACTGCGCGCGTCGCAGGAGCGGGAATCGATTGAACCGGCCGGCCCGGTGGCCGAGGAACCCCAACAGCGCCGGCAGCAGGGTCATCGAGATGGCCAACGCCACGGCCACGGTGCCGGCGGCCGCGAGCCCCATCGCGGTGAGGAACGGGATGCCGACCACCGCCAGTCCGCAGAGCGCGATGATGACGCTGAGACCGGCGAACACCACGGAGCTGCCGGCCGTGCCGGCCGATCGTCCCGCGGACTCCTCGGGTTCCATGCCCTCGAGCAGGTGGCCGCGGTGACGGGCGAGGATGAACAGCGCGTAGTCGATCCCGCACGAGAGTCCGAGCAGACCGGCGACCGACGTCGAGGCCGACGAGATGTCGGTCAGCGAAGCGGCGATGGTGATCGCGAAACCGCTCCCGACGACTCCGACGACGGCGCTCAGCAAGGGGAGGCCGGCTGCGAGCAGGGATCCGAACGTGATCAGGATGACGAAGAACGCCACCATCAGCCCGATGGCCTCCGTGGTGTTTCCCGCAGCCGCCTTGGGGTAGACGCCGCCCTCGAACTCCACCTGCACACCCGCGGCCCGGGCGCTCGCGACAGCAGGCCCGAGCGCGTCCAGGGTGCTCGGCTTCACCTTCGTCGCGTCCACGTCGTAGGTCACAGTGGCCAGCGCCACGTGACGGTCCGGTGAGACGGTCCGGGTCGCGAACGGATCTGACGCGACCGTGACCTGCGCGACGTGCCCCAACCTGGCGACCGACGCCTCGATGGCCGCCCGGCTCTTCGCGGTGCTGACGTCGCCGCCGGGAACGGCGAACACCACCGTCGTCGAGGCCCCGGCCGCTGCGGGGAGCTTGTGCTGCAGCACAGTCACCGAATGCTGTGCCTCCGTCCCGGGGATGGTCACGTCGTCGCTCGTCCGGCCGCCGCTGGCCGAGGCGATGGCGCCGGCGACGACCAGGACGACCAGCCATCCGGCCACGGTGATCCTGCGATGGCGGAAGCACCACCGCGCGAGCCGGTACAGGTAGGTGGACATGGGATGTCTCCTCGTCGCATCGGTGCGAGCCGGCCGAGACGCCGGCTCGCGCTAAATGCAACCGTAGGCAAAAATGCAGCACACTGCAAATAAACCGCCAATGTTAGATTTTCACCATGGCGCATTCGGAGGAATCCCTACGGGAACGATCAAAGGCCCGGCGCCGCAAGGCTATTCGCCGCGAGGCCATGCGGTTGTTCGCCGAGCGCGGTTTCGACGGAGCCACGATCCAGGACATCGCGCAGGCGGCGGAGGTCGCCCCGCGTACGGTCTCGATGTACTTCCCGACCAAGCTCGACATCGCGCTTTCCTGGTCCAACGAGGCGGCAGAGCGCCTGGCCGCCACCTTCCATGTGCATCCGGAGCTCGAGTTCGCCGACGTCATCGCCCGCTGGCTCGATCGGGAACGCCAAGCGGCCGATCCCGAACTGGCCTCCTCGGCGTTGGCCATGCTCGACGCCAACCCGACGCTCCGAGCCGCCTGGGACGCCCAGGTGGGCGACGCGATGCAGGTCGCTGCCGAGTCGCTCACCCGACAGCTGCGGATGGATCCAGGCGGCCTGCTCTTCGCGGTGGCCTCCGCCGCGGTGGGCGCCGCCATCACCCAGTACGCCAAGACGACCGCTCGCACGCCGGCGGGACCGCAGGAGCAGGAGACGTTTCTCGCCTACCTGCGGTCGATCATCGACACCGCCAACGCCATGAGCGCATCCGGTCAGTAGGCGATGCGGCCGGTGCGGTCGTGGAACTCTCCCGTCGGGCCGTCCTGGTCGAGAGTGGCCAGCGCGACGGTGGCGTCGGTGCCCTCGGTGACGGTCTGGTGGCCGCTGTGCGCGTTGAAGTCGGTGTCGGTGTAGCCGGGATCGGAGACATTGACCCGCATCCCCGTGAGGCTCTTCGCGTACTGCACGGTGAGGGCGATGACGGCGGCCTTGGACGCCGCGTACGGCACGGCCTGCACCGGGTACTCGTCGTGCGTGGGGTCCTGCAGGTAACGCGGCCACCCCACGCCCGAAGCGACGTTGACGATGACCGGGTTCGCGGATCGGCGCAGCAGCGGTAGTGCCGCCTGGATGACGCGCACGATGCCGGTGACGTTGGTGTCCAGCACCGTGGCCATCGCGTCGGCGTCGAGGTCGTCGACGCCGTACGCCGTGCCGAGGATGCCGGCGTTGTTGATCAGCACGTCCAGTTGCGGCAGCTCGGCGAGCGCCGCCTGCACGGAGGCGCTGTCGGTGACGTCCAGCCGTACGACGTGGGCGCCGATCGAGCGCACGGCGTCGCCGGCGTCGGGGTTGCGCAGGCCGGCATACACGGTGTGGCCCGCGTCGATGAGGCGTCGAGCGGTCTCCAGCCCGAGGCTGCGGCCGGCTCCTGTGATGAGTGTCGTTGTCATGCCTCCACGCTGCAGCCTTCGCTCGCGGCGTGGGTAGGCCCTGGCGGTACCAGTCAGGATCCCGTGACCGGCGCGCATGATGGAGAGCGTGGACGAGTTCGCCGAGGTGCTGCGCGCGTGGCGTGACCGGATCGGCCCGAGCGAGGTGGGCCTGCCCGCCGGCGCCGGGCGGCGCGCACCCGGTCTGCGCCGGGAGGAGCTGGCGACGCTGGCCGGAGTCAGCGTCGAGTACCTGGTGCGGCTGGAACAGGGCAGGGCCCGGCACCCGTCGCCGCAGGTGATCGGCGCGCTGGCCCGGGCGCTGCGCCTCACCGACGGCGAGCGGGACCACCTCTACCGCGTCAGCGGTGCCGCGGTGCCGTCGCAGCGGCTGGTGTCCCAGCACATCGCACCCGGCGTGCAGCGCCTGCTCGACCGGCTCGGCGACGTCCCGATCGGGGTGCACTCCGCCGCGTGGGACCTGCTCTGGTGGAACCCGCTCTGGGCCGCGCTGACCGGGGATCCGTCCGGGCTGCGCGGGGTGGATCGCAACGTCGCCTGGCACCACTTCAGTCACGCGCCCGGGGTCATCGCGTTCGACGACCAGCACGCCGAGGAGTTCTCCGACGATCTCGCGGCCGATCTGCGCGAGGCCGCCGGCCGCTATCCGGACGATCCCGCGCTGGCCGCCCTCATCGCCCGGCTGCGCGCGGAGTGTCCCGACTTCGAGCGCCGCTGGAGCCGGGCGCACGTCGCCCGCCACCGGTCGAGCACCAAGACCGCGACCTGCACGCCGGTGGGTCCGATCGAGATCGACTGCGACGTGCTGACCGTGCCCGGCAGCGACCTGCGCATCGTCGTCTACACCGCCGTGCCGGGCTCGCAGGACGCCTCCAAGCTCGCCCTGCTGAACGTGACCGGCACCCAGGCGCTGACGTCCTGATCCCGCACGGTCACGCGGGACCGCACGGGACCGCACGGGAGACTGTCGGGCATGGACGGGCTATCGCTGAGCAGGCGGTACTTCGAGGACGTCGTACGGCCGATCCTGCACGCGCGGTGGCCACGACTGTCGTACGCGGCCGCCCGGATCGGTGGAGGGTCCGACGTCGTCGGTCGGGACGACCAGATGTCGCGCGATCACGACTGGGGACTGCGCCTCACCCTGCTCGTGGACGCGGCCCTCGTCACGGAGGTCGACCGACACCTCGGGGCCGAGCTGCCGGACGTCGTGCTCGGACACCCCGTCCGGTTCCCCATGACGTCCGATGCGTCGATCCGGCACCGAGTCGAGGTCGCGGACCCGCACGAGCTGCTGACCGGCCGGCTGGGCTTCGATCCTGCCCGCGCACCCATCGGCCTCGCGGACTGGCTGTCGCTGTCCGGGCAGGCGGCGCTGGAGGTCGTGGGCGGGGAGGTGTTCCTGGACACGGTCGGCGACCTGGGTGCCGCGCGGCGCGCGCTCGCGTGGTACCCCGATGACCTGTGGCGGTGGCTCGTCGCGTGTGCGTGGCGACGGATCGGTGAGGACCTGCCAATGATGAGCCGATCCGGTATGCAGGGCGACGACCTCGGGTCACGGGTGCTCGCGGGGCGCCTCGTGGACGCGGCGATGCACCTCGGATTCCTCCTGAACCGGCGGTGGGCGCCCTACCCGAAGTGGCGCGGCGCGGCGTTCGGTGAGCTTCCGCGAGCGGCTCACGCGGCGCCGGCGCTCGTCGGCTGCCTCACAGCGACGACGTGGCAGGACCGGGAGTCCCACCTGTGTCGGGCACTCACTTTGCTGCACGCGGCCGGTCGTGAGGCCGGACTGCCGGGCGTCGGGCACCCGGTGGTGGCGTTCCACGACCGGCCGTTCCGCATGGTCTCCGGCGATCTGATCGAGGCGCTGCACACGGGGATCGTCGATCCGGACATCCTGGCCCTCCCCGTGCGCGTCGGCTCGGTCGAGCAGTACACCGACGACGTCCTCGTGCTGCAGAGCGCGGGGCGACGTCGTGCGATGGTGCGGGCGCTCTACGCAATCTGACCGGGGCGCGCGGTCACTCGTCGGAGAGCGTCATCGACGACAGCCGGCGACCGGCGAGGAAGACCCCTGCCAACACGGCGATCAGCATCGTCAGCACGGCGTACCACCACGGCACGCCCTTCGCGTCGGAGGAGACAGTCGAGATGCTGTCGATCACCGAGGAACCCCAGGCCCGTGCCGACAGCCACTTCACCGGCCCGATCAGGGAGGAGAGGGTCGACTCCCAGACCAGCCAGTAGACGAGCGCGCCCACCACGCTGCGCTTCAGCAGCGTCGCGAGGACGATGAAGATCCCGACGTACGCCGTCCCGGACAGCAGCGCGCCGACGAACGCCCCCAGCGCGATCCGGTCCGAGCCGCCCGCCAGGATCAGGCCCGCCAGACCGAGCGGGACCGCCGCGAACAGCACCACCGCGGCGAGGATCACGACGGCCTTGCTGGCCACGATCGCGATGCGCGAGACGGGCTTGCTCAGCAGATAGATGATCGAGCCGTCGTCTAGCTCGGAGCTGATCAGGGTCGAGGTGGCGATGAGCGTGACGATCGGTACGACGACGCCGACGCCGAAGACCTTGAGGAAGCCGATCTTGTCGCCGGGGCCGAAGTCGGCGCCCGCGAGCGAGCGCAACAGCAGGGCCAGGAGCACCAGCAGCACGGGCAGCACGAGCATCGGGTAGACGCGGGCGCGGCCGACCAGGGAGCGGACGCCGAGGCGCAGGATGGCCGAGTTCATGCACCCACCAGGTAGCTGAAGACGCTCTCGAGCGACTCGTCGGTGGGTGTCAGCTCCAGGATCCGGATGCCGTGCTCGCGCGCGAGCCGCGGCACGACCCGCGCGAATCGGCCGGCGTCGTCGGACTCCACCTCGAGCAGCCCCTTGGTGCGCAGCCGCACGCCCCGTACGCAGTCGTCGCTCAGCAGGAGCCCGGCGAGCGCGCGCGGGTCCGAGCTGCGCACGACGTACTGGTTGGGACGGTCGGTCATCAGTCGGCGGATCTCGGCGAAGTCGCCGGACGCCGCGTGCCGGCTGGCGACCACGACCTCCACCTGCCGCGCGATCTGCTCGACCTCTTCCAGGATGTGGGAGCTGAAGACGATCACCTTGCCGCCGTCGCCGTAGCGCTGCAGCAGACCCATCATGTGTCGCCGCTGCACCGGATCCATGCCGTTGAACGGCTCGTCGAGCAGCAGCACGTCCGGGTCGTGCACCAGCGCGCTCGCCACCTTGATGCGCTGCCGCATGCCCTTGGAGTACGTCGAGATCCGGCGGTCGGCGGCGCCGGACATGTCGACCTCGCCCACGGCGTACGCCGTCGCCGCGACCGGGTCGGGGACCTGGTGCAGGTCGGCGTTGAGCCGGACGAACTGCGCGCCGGTGAGGAAGTCGTAGAGCGGCTCGGCCACCGGCACGAGCCCGATCCGCCGGTAGATCCGCACGTCGCCGCGGGTGGGCACCCCGTCGATGGTGACGCTTCCCTTGGACGGTGGCAGCAGCCCGGCCATCATCGACAGCAGGGTGGACTTGCCGGCTCCGTTGGGCCCGAGCAGACCGGTGATCCCCGGGCCGATGCTCATGGTCACGTCGTTGACGGCGACGACGTTGCCGTACCAGCGGGACACGTCGTGCAACAGCAGTTCGGTCACAGGGACGCCGCCTTCCGGGTGCGCCACATCAGCAGCAGGGTGGGCACGGCGATCCACAGCAGCGACACCACCACGAAGAACGCGCCCCACCCGAAACCGTGCGGGCGCACGATCGTGTCGCTGGGGGTGGGCTGACGACAGATGACGGAGGTCAGGGAGGCCACGGCGGTGAACGGGTTGAACGCCGCGGCGATCTGGGCGGTGGTCCTACTGTCGGACTCGGCGCTGGCACCGAGTACGGCGGTCACCACGCCCGAGCTCACGAGGAGCACGGCGATGCCCGCGGCGACCGCGAGGCCGGCCCGGGTCGCCAGGGCGGCGATCAGGCCGCTCACGGCCGCCAGGACGAGCGCGAGCACCGTGATCCCGAACAATGCGGAGAAGTAGTGCCGGGTGTGCTCGGCGTGGTCGAGGTCGGAGGTGAGGGCGACGGCGTACCAGATCGTGATGGGGACGACGATGACGGCGAAGAGCGCGGTCGCGAGCGCGGCGAGCCGCATCAGCACGTAGAGCGAGCGGGACAGCGGTCGGGCGAAGTAGAGCACGATCGTGCGGTAGCGCAGGTCGCGGGAGAAGAGCACCGGCGCCTGGGCGGCCGCGAAGATCGTGACGAGCAGCTGGGTCCAGTACGGCAGCCCGAAGTAGTTCGACAACGGGGCGAAGAGGTCGGCCTGGTCCGAGAGCGCCATCTTCTTCAGCTGCAGGATCAGCCCCGCGAGCACGACGGCGGGCAGCAGGATGAGCGCGGCCATCAGCCAGGGCACGATCTTGGACTTTCCGGACCGACCGAGCCCGAAACAGTTGCGCAGCGAGGTCACGTAGAGGGACGCGGCGATCGCCCCCGTCCCGCGGCGGCGGCCCTCGAACGAGCGGTAGCCGATGTCGTGGATGACACCGCGACCGCGGGTCGGCGTACTCATCCCTGTCCACCCACGGCGCGGGTCGCGGGGTCGCCCGCGAAGACCTCCTCGAGGGTGTGGTGCACCTCGTGGATGCGCACCAGGCCCAGATCGAGGTCGACCACCACGTCGCGGATGAGATCGAGGGTGGCCGGGTCCTCCACCCGCACCTCGATGCGCTCGCCGACCGGCCAGGCGCGTACGCCGTGTTCGACCAGCCGTTGTCCCACGGCGCGGTCGCTGCCGGGCGGGCCCAGCACCTCGACCAGCACGTTGCCGGTGGTGTGGGTCAGGTCCTGGGTGCTCGAGGCGCGCAGCAGGCGACCGCCGTCGATGACCACGATGTAGTCGGCGGTGCGCTCCAGTTCGCCGAGCAGGTGGCTGGTGACCACCACGGAGATGCCGAAGTCGTGGCCGATCCGGTCGATCAGCCCGAGCATGTCGTCGCGCGCGCGGGGGTCCAGCCCGTTGGTCGGCTCGTCCAGCAGCACCACCCGTGGGTCGTGCACGATCGCCTGGGCGAGCTTCGCGCGCTGGCGCATGCCCGTGGAGTAGCCGCCCATCGGGCGGTGTCGCTCCTCGTCGAGGCCGACGTGCCGCAGTGAGTCCGAGGTGCGCTCGCGGGCGGCGGCCCGGGGCAGGCCGGACATCATCGCCATGTGCAGGACGAAGTCGGCGGCGGTGACATCGGCGGGCAGACAGTCGTGCTCGGGCAGATAACCGACCAGCTCGCGGATCCGCGCGCCGTCGGTCGCGGTGTCCATGCCCAGCACGCGTGCGGTGCCGGAGGTCGGCGGCAGCAGGCCGAGCAGCACCTTGATGAGCGTCGACTTGCCGGCCCCGTTGACCCCGACGACGCCGGTGATGCCCGCCGGGATCTGCACCCGCAGGTCGTCCAGCGCCCGCACCTTCGGGTACTGCACGACGACCCCGTCGATGTCGATGACCCCCATGCGCCCACACGCTACGGGAGGTGTTGCGCGCGTCCGGGCTACTCGGGCCGACTCGAGATCGCGCGTGGGCTGTGCGAGCGCATGGAAGTGACCGCAGCGCCTACTTCCCGCACATGAGAGGCGCGCGAGCGCATGAAAGCGACCGCGATGCCCATTTCCCACCACACTGCCGGACGGGCAGAGCACCCGAGGCGCAGCGGCCCTCGTCCAAGCCGTCTGCACACCGCCGCGGGCGTAGGACAGCGACGGCAGTGCCGATTTCACCGGTCCCGTCGAGGGTCCAGCGGCGGCATCCAGCCGGGCCGCAGGAGACTGGTCCCGCAAACCCGTCCGCCCGACGGCGGGCTGGTACATGCGGCGTACGACGTGCGGGAGGTCATACGCGGCCGCGGGCTGCTCGATTTGGAGCACTGCGGGGGGCTCTGGCAGACTGTCGGGGTTGCTTGACGCGCGGGCGTCGGGCGGTGCACGGCGCCGGTTCGTACCGGGATGTCGTTCGCACCGACCGGACCCGCCGCCCCGAAAACGTACGACGTGCAGCCCGAATGGCCGGCGCGTGACGGGTGAGGGAAGCGCAGGCGGGGTCCCACCGGATCCAAGACCACCCACGGGTAGCAGTTTCGTTCCAGGCGTGCATGCGGCGTAGGGGCGACACACCCGAGCGCGGGGGTCGGAGGAACGGCAGGGCACAACAGTTCTTTTCACAGCATGATGACGGCGAGAGAGAGACGCACTCAGATGGCGGGACAGAAGATCCGCATCCGGCTGAAGTCGTATGACCACGAGGTCATCGACAGCTCGGCGCGCAAGATTGTCGACACGGTGACCCGTGCCGGCGCAACGGTGGTCGGCCCCGTGCCGTTGCCGACGGAGAAGAACGTCTTCTGCGTCATCCGTTCGCCGCACAAGTACAAGGACAGCCGCGAGCACTTCGAGATGCGCACGCACAAGCGGCTCATCGACATCATCGACCCGACCCCGAAGGCCGTCGACTCGCTCATGCGACTCGACCTGCCGGCGGACGTCAACATCGAGATCAAGCTCTAGATCGGTAGGTGACTCATCCATGACACACACGACTGAGCGCTCCGTGAAGGGCGTCCTCGGCAAGAAGCTCGGCATGACCCAGATCTGGGATGCCGACAACCGACTCATCCCGGTCACCGTGGTCGAAGCCGGCCCCTGCGTCGTGACGCAGGTACGCGGTGACGGCGAGGGTTACCACGCGGTGCAGCTCGCCTACGGCGAGATCGACCCGCGCAAGGTGACCAAGCCGATGCTGGGTCACTTCGAGAAGGCCGGGGTCACCCCCCGTCGCCACCTCGTGGAGATCCGCACCGCGGACGCGGCCGACTACCAGCTCGGCCAGGACGTCACCGCGGAGACCTTCGGCGACGGACAGGTGGTCGACGTGATCGGCCGCACCAAGGGCAAGGGCTTCGCCGGCGTCATGAAGCGTCACGGCTTCCACGGCGTGAGCTCCTCGCACGGCGCGCACAAGAACCACCGCAAGCCGGGCTCGATCGGTGGCTGCGCCACCCCGGGCCGTGTCTTCAAGGGCATGCGGATGGCCGGCCGGATGGGCGGCGAGCGCCAGACCACCCAGAACCTGACCATTCACGCGGTCGACGCCGAGCGCGGCGTACTGCTCATCAAGGGTGCCGTCCCCGGCCCCAAGGGTGGGTTGGTGCTGGTGCGCACTGCGGCCAAGTCAACCGAGAAAGGCGCCTGAGGCCGATGACTTCCGTTGACATCCAGACTCCCGCCGGCGCGACCGACGGCACCGTCGAGCTGCCCGCCGAGATCTTCGACGTGGCGACCAACGTGCCGCTGATCCACCAGGTCGTCGTCGCGCAGCTCGCTGCCGCACGGCAGGGCACACACTCCACCAAGACCCGCGGCGAAGTCCGCGGTGGTGGCCGCAAGCCCTACGCCCAGAAGGGCACCGGCCGCGCGCGTCAGGGTTCGACCCGTGCGCCGCAGTTCGCCGGTGGTGGCGTCGTCCACGGCCCGCAGCCGCGCGACTACAGCCAGCGCACCCCGAAGAAGATGAAGGCCGCCGCCCTGCGCGGTGCCCTCTCCGACCGGGCGCGCCACGGCCGCATCCACGTCTACACCGGACTGGTCGAGGGCGACGTGCCCTCCACCCGCACGGCGGCGACGCTGCTCGGCAACGTGAGCGAGCGCAAGAACCTGCTGGTGGTGCTCAGCCGTGACGAGCGCAACGCGCTCCTCTCGGTGCGCAACCTGGAAGCCGTGCACACGCTGTACGCCGACCAGCTCAACACCTACGACGTGCTCTGCGCCGATGACCTGGTCTTCACCAAGGCCGCGCTCGATGCGTTCCTCGCCGGACCGCTGCAGGCCGCCAAGCTCACCACGCAGGAGGACGCGAAGTGACCAGCCGGATCCACATCAAGGACCCCCGCGACATCCTGCTGAAGCCGGTCGTCTCGGAGAAGTCGTACGCCCTGATGGACGAGGGCAAGTACACCTTCGTGGTCGACCCGCGTGCCAACAAGACCGAGATCAAGATCGCCGTCGAGAAGGTCTTCGACGTCAAGGTCTCCTCGGTCCACACGCTGAACCGCAAGGGCAAGACGCGTCGTACCAAGGCCGGCCTCGGCAAGCGCAAGGACACCAAGCGCGCGATCGTCTCCCTCAAGGAAGGTGCGATCGACATCTTCGGTGAGGTCGGCACTGCCGGCTGACCCGCGAGACATGTTGTCGCACATAGGACTTAGAGGGACAAGGACGTAAGGACGTAAGTATGGCTATCCGCAAGTACAAGCCGACGACGCCAGGCCGGCGTGGGTCGAGCGTGGCGGACTTCGTCGAGGTGACGCGCTCGACACCGGAGAAGTCTCTGGTGCGCCCGCTCGCCAAGACCGGCGGTCGCAACTCCTCGGGGCGCATCACCACCCGGCACATCGGTGGCGGTCACAAACGCGCCTACCGGGTGATCGACTTCCGTCGCTCCGACAAGGACGGCATCCCCGCCAAGGTCGCGCACATCGAGTACGACCCGAACCGCACGGCGCGCATCGCGCTGCTGCACTACGCCGACGGCGAGAAGCGCTACATCGTGGCGCCGAACCGCCTCAGCCAGGGCGACCTGGTCGAGAACGGTCCGTCGGCCGACATCAAGCCCGGCAACAACCTGCCGCTGCGCAACATCCCGACCGGTACGGTCCTGCACTGCATCGAGCTGCGGCCCGGTGGCGGTGCGAAGATCGCCCGCTCGGCCGGTGCCCGCGTGCAGCTCGTCGCCAAGGACGGCCCGTACGCACAGCTGCGGATGCCGTCCGGTGAGATCCGCAACGTCGACGTCCGCTGCCGCGCCACGATCGGCGAGGTCGGCAACGCCGAGCAGAGCAACATCAACTGGGGCAAGGCCGGCCGGATGCGCTGGAAGGGCAAGCGCCCGACCGTCCGCGGTGTCGCGATGAACCCCGTGGACCACCCGCATGGTGGTGGTGAGGGCAAGACCTCCGGTGGTCGCCACCCGGTCAGCCCGTGGGGACAGGCCGAGGGCCGTACCCGCCGCCCCAACAAGGAGAGCGACAAGCTCATCGTGCGTCGCCGTCGAAAGAAGCGATAAGACATGCCACGTAGCCTGAAAAAGGGTCCCTTCGTCGACGACCACCTTCAGAAGAAGGTCGATGTCCAGAACGAAGCCGGCACCAAGAACGTCATCAAGACCTGGTCCCGCCGGTCGATGATCACCCCCGACATGCTCGGCCACACCCTGGCCGTGCACGACGGTCGCAAGCACGTCCCGGTCTTCGTGACCGAGTCGATGGTCGGCCACAAGCTCGGGGAGTTCGCACCGACTCGCACCTTCAAGGGTCACGAGAAGGACGACCGGAAGGGGCGCCGCCGCTGACGCGGGGGGAATCACCGATGACGAATACAGAGACGATTTCCGAAGGGAGCGCGATGCAGGCCACAGCCTCGGCCCGGTACGTCCGGGTCACGCCGCAGAAGGCCCGACGAGTCGTGGACATGATCCGCGGCAAGCAGGCCGGCGAAGCCATCGCCGTGCTCACCTTCGCGCCGCAGACGGCGAGCGAGCCGGTGCTGAAGGTGCTTCGCAGCGCCATCGCCAACGCCCGCGTCACCGCCGACAAGCACTCGCAGGCATTCGACGAGCGCACCCTCGTGGTCAGCGCCGCGTACGTCGACGAGGGCCCCACGATGAAGCGGTTCCGCCCGCGTGCCCAGGGTCGGGCCAGCCAGATCCTCAAGCGCAGCAGCCACATCACCGTGCAGGTCACCCAGCCGGATTCGCAGGAAGGACGGCGATAACCATGGGTCAGAAGGTCAACCCGAACGGTTTCCGCCTCGGCATCACCACCGAGCACAAGAGCCGCTGGTACGCCGACAGCAACAAGGCCGGCCAGCGCTACCGCGACTACGTCAAGGAAGACGTGGCCATCCGTCGCCTCATGTCCAAGGGCATGGAGCGCGCGGGCATCAGCCGCGTCGACATCGAGCGCACCCGTGACCGGGTCCGCATCGACATCCACACCGCGCGTCCCGGCATCGTCATCGGTCGCCGCGGCGCCGAGGCCGACCGGCTGCGTGGCGAGCTGGAGAAGCTCACCGCCAAGCAGGTGCAGCTGAACATCCTCGAGGTCAAGAACCCCGAGGCCGACGCTCAGCTGGTCGCGCAGGGCATCGCCGAGCAGCTGTCGGCGCGGGTGAACTTCCGTCGTGCGATGCGCAAGGGCATGCAGTCCAGCCAGCGCGCCGGTGCCAAGGGCATCCGGGTGATGGTCTCCGGTCGTCTGAACGGCGCCGAGATGAGCCGCACCGAGTTCTACCGCGAGGGCCGCGTCCCGCTGCACACGCTGCGCGCGAACATCGACTACGGCTTCTACGAGGCCAAGACGACGTTCGGTCGCATCGGCGTCAAGGTCTGGATCTACAACGGTGACCTCACCGCCAAGGAACTGGCACGCGAGCAGGCCGCCGCGCCGTCGCGTCCGGCCCGCCGGCGTGACGACCGTGGTCCGCGCACCGACCGTGGTGGCGACCGGGGCGCGAGCCGTCCCCGTCGTGACGACGCGCCGGCTGCCGGGCAGAGCACTGCCCCCGCGACCGACGCACCCGCGCCGACCGCCGAGGGGGTGCAGGCCTGATGTTGATTCCCCGTCGTGTGAAGCACCGCAAGCAGCACCACCCGGGTCGCAGCGGCGCCGCCAAGGGCGGCACCCGCGTCACGTTCGGTGACTTCGGCATCCAGGCTCTCGAGCCCGCCTACGTCACCAACCGGCAGATCGAGTCCGCTCGTATCGCCATGACCCGCTACATCAAGCGAGGCGGAAAGGTGTGGATCAACATCTACCCCGACCGCCCGCTGACCAAGAAGCCGGCCGAGACCCGGATGGGTTCCGGTAAGGGTTCGCCCGAGTGGTGGATCGCCAACGTCAAGCCCGGACGCGTGATGTTCGAGCTGTCCGGTGTGTCCGAAGACGTCGCACGCGAGGCCATGCGCCTGGCGATGCACAAGTTGCCGATGAAGTGCCGCTTCGTCGCACGTGAAGGTGGTGACTTCTGATGGCTACCGGTTCCAAGGACCTCATGCCGAAGGCGCTGCGTGAGTTCGACGACGCGCGTCTCGATGAAGAGTTGGGCAAGGCCAAGCAGGAGCTGTTCAATCTGCGGTTCCAGTCCGCGACCGGCCAGCTGGAGAACAACTCCCGGCTGCGCGCGGTCCGCAAGGACATCGCCCGGCTCTACACCGAGATGCGTGAGCGCGAGCTCGGCATCGGCCAGGCGCCCACCGACGAGTCCCCCTCGAAGGTGAGCTGACATGAGCGAGAACACGCAGGAGAAGACCGTGACCGATGACGATCGCAACTACCGCAAGACGCGGCAGGGCTACGTCGTGAGCGACAAGATGGACAAGACCGTCGTGGTCGAGGTCGAGGACCGCGTCAAGCACGCGCTCTACGGCAAGGTCATCCGTCGCACCACGAAGATCAAGGCGCACGACGAGACCAACGACTGTGGTGTCGGCGACCGCGTCCAGATCATGGAGACCCGCCCGTTGTCAGCGCACAAGCACTGGCGCATCGTGCAGATCCTCGAACGAGCGAAGTAACCCAAAAACCACTAGTTCCGCAAGGCTCACCGCTGCGCGGTGAGAACCAGTGAGACGACAGGAGAAAACCAGTGATCCAGCAGGAGTCGCGACTTCGCGTCGCCGACAACACCGGTGCCAAGGAGATCTTGTGCATTCGGGTTCTCGGCGGCTCGGGCCGTCGCTACGCCGGCATCGGTGACACGATCGTGGCGACCGTCAAGGACGCCATCCCCGGTGGCAACGTCAAGAAGGGCGACGTCGTCAAGGCTGTCATCGTGCGCACCCGCAAGGAGCGCCGCCGGGCCGACGGCTCGTACATCCGATTCGACGAGAACGCAGCGGTGATCCTCAAGGGCGACGGTGACCCCCGGGGCACCCGCATCTTCGGCCCGGTGGGCCGCGAGCTGCGCGAGAAGCGCTTCATGAAGATCATCTCGCTGGCCCCGGAGGTGCTCTGAACCATGGCGTTGAAGAAGAAGGTGGCGGCTCCTACCAAGCCGACCATGAAGATCAAGAAGAACGACCTGGTCCAGGTCATCAGCGGCCGTTCGCAGAAGAACGGCGGTGACCGGGGCAAGCAGGGCAAGGTCATCGCGGTGTACCCCGAGAACGGTCGGGTGCTCGTCGAGGGCATCAACCGGGTGACCAAGCACGTGCGTGCGGGTCAGCCCGGTGGTGGCTCCGGCGGCATCGAGGTCGTCGAGGCGCCGATCCACGTGAGCAACGTGGCCGTGGTCGACCCCGAGAGCGGCAAGCCCACCCGTATCCGGACCCGCGTCGAGCAGGTCGAGCGTGACGGGCGCACCAAGACCGTCCGTACCCGTGTCGCGGTGCGTTCCGGAAAGGACCTGTGATGACTGCTACTGCCACTCCGACCACGACGGCATCGGCATCGTCGACGCCCCGCATGAAGGCGCGCTACCACGGCGAGATCAAGGCCGCGCTGCGCGAGCAGTTCGACTTCGGCAACGTCATGCAGGTGCCCGGCGTCGTGAAGGTCGTCGTCAACATGGGTGTGGGCGACGCAGCCCGCGACTCCAAGCTGATCGACGGTGCCATCAAGGACCTCGCCGCGATCACCGGCCAGAAGCCGGCGGTCACTCAGGCCCGCAAGTCGATCGCGCAGTTCAAGCTGCGCGAGGGTATGCCGATCGGCGCGCACACCACGCTGCGCGGCGACCGCATGTGGGAGTTCCTGGACCGCCTCGTCTCGGTCGCGCTGCCGCGCATCCGTGACTTCCGTGGCCTGTCGCCCAAGCAGTTCGACGGCAACGGCAACTACACGTTCGGCCTCACCGAGCAGTCGGTCTTCCACGAGATCGACCAGGACCGCATCGACCGGGTCCGCGGGATGGACATCACGGTCGTGACGACCGCCAGCAACGACGACGAGGGCCGGGCGCTGTTGCGCGCACTGGGCTTCCCGTTCAAGGAGAACTGACCCGTGGCCAAGACCGCCCTAGTCAAGAAGTCCGAGCGCAAGCCGAAGTTCGCCGTCCGCGGCTACACCCGGTGCCAGCGCTGTGGCCGGCCGCACGCGGTGTACCGCAAGTTCGGCCTGTGCCGCATCTGCCTGCGTGAGATGGCACACCGTGGCGAGCTGCCCGGTGTGACCAAGAGCTCCTGGTGAGCTCGACGTACGTCGAACAACTTCCCGTCATGGGTCGCACCGATGCGAGCCAGGACATCACTACGAACTACACCGTAGGTCGGCCGCGGACATCCCGTGGCCCCGAAACCGCGGTGAGGAAGGGCAGAGCAGCCCAATGACCATGACCGATCCGATCGCGGACATGTTGACGCGGGTCAGGAACGCCAACTCGGCGCACCACGACTCCACGTCCATGCCGTTCTCGAAGTTGAAGTCCCACATCGCCGAGATCCTGCAGGCCGAGGGCTACATCGGTGGCTTCCGGGTGGAGGACGCCGAGGTGGGCAAGACCTTGATCATCGACCTGAAGTACGGCCCCAACCGGGAGCGCTCCATCGCGGGCGTCCGACGGGTGTCCAAGCCGGGTCTGCGTGTCTACGCCAAGTCCACGAACATGCCTCGCGTGCTCGGTGGCCTCGGCGTTGCGATCGTGTCCACGTCCTCCGGTCTGTTGACCGACCGGCAGGCAGCAAACAAGGGCGTTGGCGGGGAAGTCCTCGCCTACGTCTGGTGACCAGGAACTAAGGAGGAATCAACGATGTCTCGTATCGGACGTCTCCCCGTTCCGGTCCCGGCCGGAGTCGATGTGTCGATCGACGGTCGTACCGTCAACGTCAAGGGTCCCAAGGGTCAGTTGGATTTGACGCTGCCCGAGCCGATCACGGTCGCCCAGGACGAGGGTGTGCTGCAGGTGTCGCGGCCCAACGACGAGCGTGAGTCCCGCGCCCGCCACGGCCTCACCCGCAGCCTCATCAACAACATGGTCGTCGGTGTCACCGAGGGCTACACGAAGAAGTTGGAGATCCACGGCACCGGTTACCGCGTGGTCGCGAAGGGTTCCAACCTGGAGTTCGCTCTGGGGTACAGCCACTCGATCACCGTGACCGCCCCCGAGGGCATCTCCTTCGCCGTCGAGAACCCCACCCGGTTCTCGGTCACCGGCATCGACAAGCAGCTCGTCGGCGAAGTGTCGGCGAACATCCGCAAGTTGCGCAAGCCCGACCCGTACAAGGCCAAGGGCGTTCGCTATGAAGGCGAGCGCATCCGCCGCAAGGTCGGAAAGGCTGGTAAGTAAGCCATGGCAAAGATCATCAAGCGCTCCACGAGCAAGCAGGCTGCCCGGGCACGTCGTCACTTCCGGTTGCGCAAGCGCATCTCGGGTACGACGCAGCGTCCCCGGCTGGTCGTCTCGCGCTCCTCGCGTCACGTGTTCGTCCAGGTCGTCGACGACACCGTCGGCAAGACCGTGGCGTCCGCCTCCACGATGGAAGCGGACCTGCGCACCTTCGACGGTGACAAGACCGCCAAGGCCAAGCAGGTCGGCCAGCTGGTCGCCGCCCGCGCCAGGGAAGCCGGCGTGGAATCCGTCGTCTTCGACCGCGGAGGCAACAAGTACGCCGGCCGCGTCGCAGCGATCGCCGACGGCGCCCGCGAGGGTGGCCTGACCCTATGAAAACCCCACGAAGTTCTCCGCTGGCGCTCCGATACTTCGCGGGGACCCCGGGTCTGACGACTCGCATGTTTGCTATCACGAAGGTGAGGAACCACTGATGCCTGGACCCCAGCGTCGAGGTGCCGGTGGCCCGAGTCAGGGCACCGGATCCGACAACAGCAACGCCGCAGCCGGCGGCAATGACCGTGGCGGTCGTGGCGGCGGGCGCGGCGGCAACGACCGCGGTGGCCGCGGTGGCCGCGGAGGTGACGACCGCAACCAGTACCTGGAGCGCGTGATCACCATCAACCGCGTGTCCAAGGTGGTCCAGGGTGGCCGCCGGTTCAGCTTCACCGCGCTCGTCGTGGTCGGAGACGGCCAGGGCAGCGTCGGCGTCGGCTACGGCAAGGCCAAAGAGGTCCCCTCGGCCATCGCCAAGGGCGTCGAGGAGGCCAAGAAGAGCTTCTTCCGCGTCCCGATGATCGGCGAGACCATCCCGCACCCCATCCAGGGTGAGGCGGCCGCCGGTGTCGTGCTGCTGAAGCCGGCTTCGCCCGGTACCGGTGTCATCGCCGGTGGTCCGGTGCGCGCCGTCCTGGAGTGCGCCGGTATCCACGACGTGCTGTCCAAGTCGCTCGGCTCGGACAACGCGATCAACATCGTGCACGCCACGGTGGCCGCGCTGAAGGGCCTGGAGCGGCCCGAGGCCGTGGCTGCCCGCCGCGGACTGCCGCTGGACCACGTGGCCCCGGCCCGTATGCAGCGCGCGATGGCGGAGGCTGCCGCGTCCCCGAAGGCAGGTGCGTGATGGCATCGCTGAGGGTGACGCAGATTCGTTCCGACATCGGTGGCAAGCCGCAGCACCGCGAGACCCTGCGTTCGCTCGGTCTCAAGCGCATCGGCCACACCGTCGTCAAGGAGGACCGTCCCGAGTTCCGCGGGATGGTCCGCTCGGTCGCCCACCTGGTGACCGTCGAGGAGACTGACTGATGACAGACAAGACGAACGCCGAGTCCACCTCGGCGCCCATCAAGGAGCACGCGCTCAAGGTGCACCACCTGCGCCCCGCTCCCGGTGCGAAGAAGGCCAAGACCCGCGTGGGTCGTGGTGAGGGTTCCAAGGGCAAGACCGCCGGTCGTGGCACCAAGGGCACCAGCGCCCGCTACCAGGTGTCCGCCGCGTTCGAGGGTGGTCAGACGCCGCTGCACATGCGTCTGCC
The DNA here is from genome assembly GCF_021391335.1 of Allobranchiibius sp. GilTou73. Taxonomy (GTDB): domain Bacteria; phylum Actinomycetota; class Actinomycetes; order Actinomycetales; family Dermatophilaceae; genus Allobranchiibius; species Allobranchiibius huperziae. Next base: position 1,444,320 of record NZ_CP090051.1, read on the forward strand.
GAAGATGCGGGGCTTCAAGAACCCCGCCAAGGTGACCTACCAGGTCGTGAACCTGGACAAGATCACCGCCCTCTTCCCCGAGGGTGGCGCGGTCGGCACCTCCGAGCTCGTCGCCAAGGGCGCGGTCCGCAAGGGCGTGCCGGTCAAGGTGCTCGGCACCGGCGAGATCGGTGTGTCGGTGCAGTTGACGGTCGACGCGTTCTCGCACTCCGCCAAGGAGAAGATCGAGGCCGCCGGCGGTTCCATCACCTCGGCGTGACCCGCGCAGGCCTGCCGCCCCGGCGGTAGGCCGACCGGCGTACGAACCAGGCCTGCGCCCCGGTAGCGTGGCACCCTCACGAGGGTCTCGCCGCCGGGGCGTCGGCATGCCAGGTATTGTCAGCTCATTGCCCACCCGCCTCGCACGTCGACCGGGACGGCGGACCGGATGCTGAAGCGCCCGGTCAGTCCGTAGAACAGGTCGTCACCTCACCGGAGGTCGGCCGCCCGTAGGAGGACCTGTTGCTCACCGCCGCCGCCCGTGCGTTCAAGACGCCGGACCTGCGCAAGAAGATCCTGTTCACCCTCCTGGTGATGGCGATCTTCCGGCTCGGATCGCACATCCCCACCCCCGGGATCAGCTTCAAGCTGATCCAGGCCTGCCAGAAGGGCGCCGGGTCCAACCAGAGCTTCCTCGGTCTGGCCAACCTCTTCTCCGGCGGCGCCCTGCTGCAGCTGTCGGTCTTCGCGCTCGGGATCATGCCCTACATCACGGCCAGCATCATCGTGCAGCTGCTGACGGTGGTGATCCCTCGCTTCGAGGAGCTGAAGAAGGAGGGGCAGTCCGGCCAGACGAAGATGACGCAGTACACGCGTTATCTGACGATCGGTCTGGCGCTCCTGCAGTCCGCGACCCTGGTCACCGCCGCGAAGGCGAACCCCTCGACGCTGCTCGGTGGCGACTCCAGCACCTGCCCGACGATCATGCCGAACCAGGGCGTCTTCTACCTGATCATCATGGTGCTGGTCCTGACCGCCGGCACCGGCCTGATCATGTGGCTCGGTGAGCAGATCACCGAGCGCGGCATCGGCAACGGCATGTCGCTGCTGATCCTGACCGCCGTCGCGGCCAGGGTGCCCGGTTCGGTGTGGGCCATCCACGACCAGGGCTGGGGCAAGTTCCTGCTGGTCGTCGTGATGGGCCTCGTCGTCACCGTCGCCGTGGTCTTCGTGGAGAACTCCCAGCGACGCATCCCGGTGCAGTACGCCAAGCGGATGGTGGGCCGGCGGATGTACGGCGGGATGTCGACGTACCTGCCGCTCAAGGTCAACATGGCCAACGTCATCCCGATCATCTTCGCGACCTCCCTGCTGTCCCTCCCGGTGCTGCTCGCCGGGTTCGCCCAACCGAGCGACCGCAGCAAGCCGGCGGCGGGCTGGGCGCAGTGGGTGCTGAACAACCTCAACCGCGGTGACCACTGGTCCTACATGCTGCTGTCGACGGTCCTCGTGGTGTTCTTCACCTTCTTCTACGTCTCGATCACCTACCAGCCCGAAGAGGTCGCGGACAACCTGAAGTCGGCGGGGTCGTTCATCCCCGGCGTCCGCGCGGGCAAGGCGACGGCGGACTACCTCAACTACGTGCTGACCCGCATCACCGTCGTGGGCGCGGTCTACCTGGGTGTCCTCGCCCTCATCCCGCTCATCGCCCTGGCGATGGTGGGTGCCAACTCCAACTTCCCGTTCGGCGGCGCCTCGATCCTGATCCTGGTGGGCGTCGGCCTGGAGACGGTGAAGCAGGTCGACTCCAAGCTGCAGCAGCATCACTACGAGGGATTCCTGCGGTCCGACGAGCCCGGTGCGAAGTCGAAGCCGAAGGCCTCCAAGGCAGCCAAAAAGGAGCAGACGGCAGGAGGCCGGGTGTGAGGTTGATCATCCTGGGCCCCCGGGGGCCGGCAAGGGCACGCAGGCGGAGCGGTTGTGCGCCACCCACGGGATCCCGCACGTGTCGACCGGTGACATCTTCCGGGCGAACATCAAGGACGAGACCCCGCTCGGCAAGCAGGTCAAGGACATCCTGGACGCCGGCGGCTACGTCACCGACGAGATCACCAACCAGATCGTCGCCGACCGGCTCGCGCAGCCAGACGCGGCCGACGGGTTCCTGCTCGACGGCTACCCGCGCACCATGGCCCAGGTGGACGCTCTCGACGCGCTCCTGGCCCGCGACGGCCACCACGTCGACGGCGTGCTGCGCCTGATGGTCGACGACGACGAGCTGGTCGCGCGCCTCACCGAGCGCGCGAAGACCTCCGGACGCGTCGACGACTCCGAGCAGGTCATCCGGGAACGTCAGGAGATCTACAACAAGGAGACCCACCCGCTCGCGCAGACCTACGCCGAGCGCGGTCTGCTGCACGAGCTGGACGGCATGGGTGAGGTCGACGAGGTGACCCGTCGTATCGACGAGACACTCGACCAGCTCGTCTCCCGCACGGCCTGACGCCGGACGGAACCGTGTGATGTTCGGCAGGGAGCGACTGCCCGTCAAGACCGCCGACCAGCTGCACTCGATGCGCGCGGCGGGTCTGGTCGTCGGTCGGTGCCTGCAGATGGTGCGCGAACACGCCGTCGCTGGTACGACGACCGGTCGCCTGGACGACCTCGCGCACGCCTTCATTTGCGATGCCGGGGCGAAGCCGAGCTTCCTCGGCTATCAGGGCTTCCCGGCGACGTTGTGCATCTCGGTCAACGACGAGGTCGTGCACGGCATCCCGGGGGAGCGGGTGCTGGAGGACGGCGACCTCGTCTCGGTCGACTGCGGCGCCATCGTGGACGGCTGGCACGGTGACGCGGCCATCACCCTGCCCGTCGGCGACTACGCCACCGCAGGAGACCGCGCGCTGACCCGCACCACCCGTGACGCGCTGTGGGCCGGCATCGCCGCGTTCCGGCCCGGGCGCGGTGTCTACGAGCTCGGCCAGGTCATCGAGGAGCGGGTGGCCGCGGGGGCGGCGGCCTGGCAGGCGGACGGCCTGTCGGTCGACTTCGGCATCGTCGACGGCTACACCGGGCACGGCATCGGGCAGGAGATGCACATGGAGCCCACCGTCTTCAACGAACGGGTGCGTGCCTCCGGGCCGGTCATCCGCGAGGGGGCGACCGTCGCGATCGAGCCGATGGTCACTCTGGGCGGTCACGAGACCCACGAGTTGGAGGACGGCTGGACCGTCCGGACCGATGACGGGGCGCGGGCGGCCCACTGGGAGCACACGGTCGCGGCGACGCCGGGCGGACTGTGGGTGTTGACGGCGGTCGACGGCGGCGAGGCCGACCTCGCGGCGGCGGGCGCGACATACGCGCCCCTGCGCTGACGAAACCGGGGCATGACCTGCATCGTTGAGGCAGGATGACCGGTTGACGGGTCAATCGGACCGGGCGACGGGCCGCAGCGAGAAAAGTGGGCGATGAGCGACTTCGAGAACTTCTTCCCCGCGAGCCGCAGACCCAGCAGGACGACGACGACTTCGAGTACCGCCGCGACCTTCGCGACGGCCACACCCCCGTGCTGCCGTTGCTGCTCGGCGGCCTGCTCGGCGCGGTCGCCTTCGCGATCGCGGGGTTCGCCGTGGGAACTGCCCGCAGCGGGGGTGGCACGTCCGCCGCCGCGAGCACGACCACCGCCTCCACAACCGTCACCACCACGGCCGCCCCCGTCACCACGACCGTCTCGAGCGTGTCGACGGCGGTGGGTCGTGACCAGACCCGGGTCCTCACCACGACGCTGGCGGCCGCGCCGCGCACGGTCACGGTGACCGGCTCCGTCACGACCGTTCGAACACCCGGCACGACCGTGACCCGCACCGCGACCGCGAGCACCACCCCCCACCGTGACCCGGACCGCGCCCGGCGCCACCGTGACCCGCACCGCGACCACGACCGCGACCGTGACGGTCACGGCGCGGCCGACGCGGCCCCGGTGAGCGGTCGGGGGCGCAACACCGGCCCCTCGTGACCGGTGCGTCGTTCGGCGCGATTTGGGCGGGATCAGTGGGACAGGTAAGCTGATGTGTCGGTTCACGGGTGTGTTCCGCGCTACTTCGTGCCCAGGACGGGTTCGGCTTGCGCGACCACCTCTCCTCGTCTTGATCTCACGGCGGGCCCTTGCGGCCCTCGTGCGGTGAGGACGCGGACCGGGGGTCGCAGGCAGACTCGCGAATCGACATTCCAGGGACGTCCATCATGGGCGCACCCGTTCCGCAGGTGAGTTGGAGGACATGGCCAAGAAGGACGGTGTCATCGAGATCGAGGGCACGATCGTCGAAGCTCTCCCGAACGCGATGTTCCGGGTGGAGCTGAGTAACGGTCACAAGGTGTTGGCCCACATCTCAGGGAAGATGCGACAGCACTACATCCGGATCCTCCCCGAGGACCGGGTCGTGGTGGAGCTCAGCCCGTATGACCTGACCCGTGGCCGCATCGTCTTCCGGTATCGCTGACGGAGCAACTGCACGAACCCATCACTGCCCGATCCCGCTCGCGGGTGTCGGGCACCGACTTCGAAGACAAAAGGTGCGATGAAAGTCCAGCCGAGCGTCAAGAAGATCTGTGACAACTGCAAGGTGATCCGCCGTAACGGCCGGGTCATGGTGATCTGCGAGAACGCCCGCCACAAGCAGCGGCAGGGCTGACCCGCAGCCAACCGGCAGCGGTCGCGTTCTTCGCCTAGAACGCGCACGTCACAACTTCATACGACGACAGATATCAGTGCGACGACGTACGTCGTCGCTATTGCAGGTACCCGGCCCCGGTGAGCACCCCTCACCGGACGTCACCCCCGGCTCGGAGGCCGGGGACCCATCTCAGCCCTCTCCGGCTGGTCATGGGACCGGTATCCGCACCAGACCTCCGAAGACACACAGGAGAACCGCCAGATGGCACGCCTCATCGGTGTCGACCTGCCGCGCGAGAAGCGCGTCGAGGTCGCACTCACCTACATCTACGGCGTGGGTCGCACCCGCGCCACTCAGACGCTGGAAGCAACCGGCGTCAACCCGGACACCCGTGTCCGTGACCTCAGCGAGGAGGAGCTGGTTCAGCTCCGCGACCACCTCGAGGCGAGTTTCCGCCTCGAAGGTGACCTGCGCCGTGAGGTGGCCGCCGACATCCGCCGCAAGGTGGAGATCGGTTCCTACCAGGGCCTGCGTCACCGTCGCGGCCTGCCCGTGCACGGCCAGCGCACCAAGACCAACGCGCGTACCCGCAAGGGCCCCAAGCGCACCGTCGCCGGCCGCAAGAAGGCGAAGTAAGACCCCACCGGGGTCCGTCCCTTCGCTCTTCCACCCTCGTTACTCGCTGAAGTCGAACCAGGAGATTCATACATATGCCTCCCAAGAGCCGCCCCGCGGCCGGCGCCAAGAAAGTGCGCCGCAAGGAGAAGAAGAACGTTGCGGCAGGCCACGCCTACGTCCGCAGCACCTTCAACAACACGATCGTCTCGATCACCGACCCCAACGGCGCCGTCATCGCATGGGCCTCGTCCGGTCAGGTCGGATTCAAGGGCTCCCGCAAGTCCACGCCGTACGCCGCGCAGATGGCCGCCGAGGCCGCCGCGCGTCGGGCGATGGAGCACGGCATGAAGAAGGTCGACGTCTTCGTCAAGGGCCCCGGCTCCGGCCGTGAGACCGCGATCCGCTCCCTGGCCGCCGCCGGCCTCGAGGTCGGCGCCATCCAGGACGTCACCCCTCAGCCGCACAACGGTGTCCGCCAGCCCAAGCGTCGTAGCTGAGCGCCGACCCGAGTCTTTCAAGGAGATCTGAATCATGGCCCGTTACACCGGCCCCATCACCAAGAAGTCGCGTCGCCTCAAGACCGACCTCGTCGGGGGTGACAAGTCCTTCGAGATGCGCCCCTTCCCGCCCGGCCAGCACGGCCGCGGCCGGATCCAGGAGAACGAGTACCTCCTGCAGCTGCAGGAGAAGCAGAAGGCTCGCTTCACCTACGGCATCATGGAGAAGCAGTTCGTCCGCTACTACAAGGAAGCCGTCCGCCGTCAGGGCCGGACCGGTGAGGTGCTCCTCACCATCCTGGAGTCGCGGCTGGACAACGTGGTCTACCGCGCCGGCCTCGCCCGCACCCGTCGTGCGTCGCGTCAGCTGGTCAGCCACGGCCACTTCCAGGTCAACGGCAAGAACGTCGACATCCCGTCCTACCGGGTGGAGCAGTACGACATCATCACCGTCCGCGAGAAGTCCCGCGAGATCTTCCCGATCCAGCTGGCTCGCGAGACCTTCGGTGAGCGCCCGGTCCCGGCCTGGCTGCACGTCGTGCCCGGCACGCTGCAGATCCTGGTGCACTCGCTGCCGACCCGCGCGCAGATCGACAGCGTGCTGACCGAGCAGCTGATCGTTGAGCTCTACTCCAAGAACTGATCCCTCTTCGGTTGTCAGCGGATTCCTGGCGGATACGCCTCGAATCCGCTGACAACCGGTGAAGGTCGCTGCAGAACGCGCGTGAGTGGACCGAAGCTCACGCGCTGCGTACACGAGGCGTCAAATAGCGGTCGCCCGTGGGAAGGAAAGAAACAGTGCTCATCGCACAGCGCCCCACCCTGAGCGAGGAAGTCGTCGCCGACAACCGCTCACGGTTCGTCATCGAGCCGCTGGAGCCCGGCTTCGGCTACACGCTCGGCAACTCCCTGCGCCGGACCCTGCTGTCCAGCATCCCCGGTGCCTCCGTCACCAGCCTGCGCATCGATGGTGTGCAGCACGAATTCACCACGATCCCCGGTGTCAAGGAAGACGTCACCGAGATCATCCTCAACATCAAGAGCCTGGTGGTGTCCTCCGAGCAGGACGAGCCTGTGGTCATGTACCTGCGCAAGCAGGGCCCCGGGGCCGTCACGGCCGCGGACATCGCGCCGCCCGCCGGTGTCGAGGTGCACAACCCCGACCTGCAGATCGCGACGCTGAACGACTCCGGCAAGGTCGAGATGGAGCTGACGGTCGAGCGTGGCCGCGGTTACGTCTCCGCCCAGCAGAACAAGTCCGCCGACCAGGAGATCGGCCGTATCCCGGTCGACTCCATCTACTCCCCGGTGCTGTCCGTGACCTACAAGGTCGAGGCCACCCGTGTGGAGCAGCGCACCGACTTCGACAAGCTGATCGTGGACGTCGAAACCAAGAACTCGATGGCGCCCCGTGACGCGATGGCCTCGGCCGGTAAGACGCTGGTCGAGCTCTTCGGTCTGGCCCGCGAGCTCAACGTCGAGGCCGAGGGCATCGACATGGGCCCATCGCCGACGGACGCCGTTCTTGCGGCTCACCTGTCGATGCCGATCGAGGACCTGGACCTCACCGTCCGCTCCTACAACTGCCTCAAGCGCGAGGGCATCCACACCGTGGGTGAGCTCGTCGGACGCAGCGAGGCCGACCTGCTCGACATCCGCAACTTCGGTGCCAAGTCGATCGACGAGGTCAAGGAGAAGCTGGTCGAGATGGGTCTGCAGCTCAAGGACAGCCCTCCTGGGTTCGACGCGAGCGCCATCGCCGACCGGTACGACGACGATGAGGATGCACCCGAGACCGACGTCAGTTTTGCCGAGGACGAGCAGTACTGAGCCGCTTTGAATCCGCTGCCACTGCAGCGTGATTCGTAGACCAAGGAGATTCAATGCCTACCCCTACCAAGGGCCCCCGCGTCGGCGGCGGTCCTGCGCACGAGCGGCTCATCCTGGCCAACCTGGCCACGGCGTTGTTCGAGCACGACCGGATCACCACCACCGAGGCCAAGGCCAAGCGGTTGCGTCCGCTGGCCGAGCGCCTGGTCACCTTCGCCAAGCGCGGTGACCTGCACGCCCGTCGCCGGGTGCTGACGGTGGTGCGCGACAAGGGCGTCGTCCACCGTCTCTTCACCGAGATCGCGCCCGACATGGCCGAGCGCAGCGGCGGTTACACCCGGATCACCAAGATCGCGCCGCGCAAGGGCGACAACGCCCCGATGGCCGTGATCGAGCTGGTCCGCGAGACCGTCAACGCCAAGCCCAAGCGCGCCGTCGTCGCCGAGGCAGAGAGCGCCACCCGGCGTTCGGCTGCCGACAAGGCTGACGACTCCGCGAAGACCGCCGAGGGCAAGTACGGCGCCGAGTCGGCCGCCCCCCTGGACGGCGGCGCGTCGCCCGACCCCGAGAAGTTCGTGGTCAAGGGCAACGAGGACTCGATGAAGTACCACGTCGAGGGTTCGCGGTGGTACGACTCGACCGAGGCCGAGGTCTGGTTCACCACCGCCGAGGCCGCGCATGCCGCGGGCTTCGAGCCGGCCGGTGGCGAGGCTGCGCAGTCCGGTGCCCCGGAAGAGGCGTCCGACGCCTCCTCCGAGTCCGACGACTGAGCCTGCACACCGTTTCGCCGAAGGGCCGTCACCCAGGGGGTGGCGGCCCTTCGCCGTCCCCGGGTGTGGACGACCGGGTGCTGCAGTGGGACAGCCGACGGGATGCGAGGCTGGGGGCGGCACACTTCGGCCCCTAGGAGGAATCGATGACCGATCCCAGCGACGACGGCACGACCCCTGAGCAGGATGCTCCCGCAGGCACCACCGAAGCGGACGACAAGAGGGCGCAGACGGCCTCGGCCGGAGCGACCGCGGCTGACGCGGAGTCCGCTTCGGATGACCCGGAGGCGACCGACGGCTGAGCGTGCTCCAGCCAGATCAGGGTCGTGGCGCGCCCTCTACGGCGCGCTGCGACCCTGTCGTCGTTCTCCGGGAGCCGGCGTCGCGGCCGAAGGCCCGGGCGAGCGGGACGATCCCGAGGATCAGCACCATCGGGAGGGCGAACCCGTAGCGCAGCGAATCCTTGCCGACCGCTCCGGTCATCACCGACCCCAGCACCGCACCAAGATAGTTGAACTGGTTGAAGCGCGCGATGACCGCGTCGACCCGGGCACGCTCGGCCGCGGGGTCGAGCCCGGACCCTTCGTGGGCGATGGACGCCGCCGCGGAGAAGCTCAGCGGCGCGACCACCGCGACACCGACGCCGAGGACCACGAAGCCGCCCATCGCGACGTACGAGGACGGCGCGAGGACGACGATCGCGAGCCCCACCGCGCCGAGGCACGCGCCCACCCGCAGCAGCGGCGTGGCCCCGAAGCGCGCCGCCAAGCGATCACCTGACCCACGACCGATCAGGGACGCCACGAGGTAGGGCAGCGTGGCGACCGCGACGAGTCCTCCCGGGGCGCCGAACGTGCGGTCCAGGTAGGTGGGCCCCCACGTCGTGACCGCCGTGTCGACCATGTAGAAGAGCACGAGGGCCGCGCCGACCACGAGGATGCGACGCCACGGCACCTCGACGCCCGCGGGTCCCAGGTCCGTCGGCGGCGCCGCCTCGAAGGGTCCGCTCGCCCGTAGGTACGGCAGGAAGATGGCGGCCAGGGGGAGGAGAGCGAGGACGAGCGCGGCGACGCCCAGGGACACGTGGGTCAACGCCAGCGCCAGCAGGGTGCCGAGGATGCCGCCAAGGGTCCATGCGGCGTGGAAGGTCGGCATGATCGGGCGACCCACCGCGTGCTCGAGGGTCACTCCCTGCATGTTCGTCGTGGCGTCGACCATGCCGAGCGCCCAGCCGTAGAGCGCCATCCCGATCGCGAGCAGCCACAGCCGATGACTGAACCCGACGACCGGCAGCGCGAGGAGCATGAGGGTGAAACCGACGCGTAGCGCGGTGGCGCTTCCCCGCCGGGGTGCCAGTTGCTCGGCGGTGAGGGAGCCGGCCCCGGCGGCGGCCACCAGGGCCAGCAGCAGTGCCGAGAACTCGCCCGGTCCGATGTGGAACCGGTGCTGGATCGCCGGGAGCCTGGTGCTGAGCGCGATGAAGACCAGACCCTGGGTGGCGAACCCGCCGGCCACCGCGACCCGGCGTCGGGTGAAGTCTGCGGGTGGGGGCACCAGCGCATGGTGGCACGTCCGCGGCGTACGACGGGTCCGTTGACCGATGTGACCTCACGCGCCGCCGGATACCCTCTACGGGTGCGGCTGCGGATGGACTTCGGGTACGACGGCAGCGACTTCTCGGGGTGGGCTGCACAACCCGGTCTGCGGACCGTCGAGGAGACACTGGCGCAGGCGTGGGGGACGATCCTGCGCCAGGACGCACCCCGTCTGACCGTCGCGGGGCGCACCGATGCCGGAGTGCACGCGCGAGGCGCCGTCTGCCACCTCGACCTGGACGACGCGTCGTACGAGGGGTTGCCCGCTCGCTCACCACGGACGTCGGCCGATGCCGCCGTGCGTCGCCTGAACGGGGTGCTGCCGCGCGACGTGGTCGTCCGCCGGGTGCAGCGGGCGCCGGAGGGCTTCGACGCGCGCTTCTCGGCCACCAGCCGTCGCTACAGCTATCGGATCTGCGATGACCCGGCGACCCTCGACCCGGTCCGGCGCCGCGACACCGTCCTGGTCAAGCACCCCGTCGACGTGGGTCTGATGGATGCCGCGGCGCGGAACCTGGCGGGCCTGAACGACTTCGCGGCGTTCTGCAAACGGCGGGAGGGTGCGACCACGGTGCGCACCCTGTTGGACTACCGCTGGGTGCGCGAGGAGGACGGCACGGTGGCGGCCACCGTGCTCGCCGATGCCTTCTGCCACTCGATGGTGCGGTCGCTGGTGGGTGTCGTGCTGCCGGTCGGCGAAGGGCGTCGGGAGGTGCAGTGGCCGACTCAGGTGCTGCGCGAGCGCGGGCGCCACCCGGCGGTGACGGTCATGCCACCGCACGGACTGTGCCTCGAAGAGGTCACCTACCCGCCCGACGACGAACTGGCGGCGCGGGCCACGCAGTCCCGCAGGACGCGCGACCCGATCTGAGCTGCAGGCTCAGTCGGTGGTCCAGGACACGGGGCGCAGCCGCAGCCGGAGTCGGTCACCGGGGCGCAGTTGAGCGAGCCGGTCGGTGTCGCGATCGGCCACCACGGCCACCACGGGGTACCCGCCGGTCGTGGGGTGGTCGGCCAGGAAGATCACCGGCGCACCGGACGGCGGCACCTGGACCGCGCCGCGGACGACGCCCTCACTGCTCAGCTGTTCGTCGCTGCGCAGGCTGAGCGTGGCGCCCTCGAGGCGGATGCCGACCCGGTCGAGTTGCGGGCTGACGGTCCAGACGCCCTCGGCCAACTGCCGGGCCGCGCGCCCGGTCAGCCGGTCCTGACGCGGTCCCCATGTGGCGCGAACCTCGATGGGGGCGCCCGCCGTGTCGACACCGGCGACCGCGAGGCCGGCGGTGGGTTCATCGGACGCGGTCCCGATCGGGAGTCGGTCGCCGGGCGCGAGGGGCGGGGTGCCGAGCCCGGAGGTCGGGTCGGCGGCGACGCTGCCGAAGTGCCGGGTGCCGCCGAGGCCGCCGCGCACGCAGAGGTAGGTCCGCATCTCGTGCTCCGGGGTCGAGAGCGCCAGCCGCTGGCCTCGGCGTACGGCGAACGGGGTGCCGAAGGGCGCCGGCTCGTCATCGAGCGTGGCGGCGACCGGTGCGCCCGTGAGGGCGAGCAGCACGGGGGAGTCGACGCGGCAGGCGAAGCCGCCGAGCAGCACCTCGATGCCCGCGGCGCCCGCGGGGTTGCCGAGGAGCCGATTGCCCTGCGCCAGCGAGGCGCGGTCGGCAGCGCCGGAGGCGGGGACGCCGAGGTGCGCGACCCCCGGCCTGCCGAGATCCTCGACCAGCGCCTGCGGCCCGACGGCCAGCACCTCGAGCTCAGCCACGGGCAGCCACCTCGACGAAGCGCACCACGGTGCCGGCGATCAGCCGGGCGGCAGGCGTGGCGTCCGGGTCGAAGAGCACCTGTCCGGTGTGCCCGATGAGCTGCCATCCACCGGGTGAGGGCGATGGATAGACACCGGAGTAGTCGCCGGCCAGTGCGACCGCGCCCCGAGGGATGCGGGTGCGCGGCGACTTCCGGCGGGGCACGTGCAGGCCGCCGCTGTCACCGATCAGGTAACCGAACCCTGGCTTGAAACCGACGAATTCGACGTGCCAGCGCTGCTGCGTGTGCCGTCGTACGACCTCGTCCGGCGTGATGCCGAGATGGTCGGCGACATCGCGCAGATCGGCGCCGTCGTAGGTCACCTCCACGACGAGCTCCTCCGACGCCCCGGTCGGCCGTGCGGGCGGGTCGGACAGTGTCAGGGCGCGCAGCCAGTCGGCGACCGACGGCACCTGCGCGGGTGTCACGACCACGACGAGCACCGTGAGATGCGCCGGGACGTATGACGCGACGGCGGCCGGGCGCGACGAGCGCAACCAGTCGTGCAGCGCGTCCCGCTCCCTGGTGGAGTCCAGCTCGACCAGGATGGCCGACTCCCCGCACGGCAGCAGTCGCATCGCCCGACCCTCAGTCCAGGAACGAGGCGATCCGCACCCCGGCTGTCGAGAGGGCTGAGCGCACCGCCCGTGCCATGGCGACGGCACCCGGCGAATCGCCGTGCAGGCACACCGAGTCCGGGGTCACCTCCACGTCCGACCCGTCGATGGAACGCACCCGCCCGGTGACGACCATCGCCACCACACGCTCGGCGACCGCTTCCGCGTCGTCGAGAACGGCGCCGGGACGGCGGCGGTCGACCAGGACGCCGTCGGCGGTGTACGCGCGGTCGGCGAACGCCTCGGCGACGGTCCGCAGACCGGACTCACGTGCCGCGGCCAGCACCGCGGATCCCGGGAGCCCGAGGATCGGCAGGCTCTCGTCGACCGCGCGGACGGCAGCCACGACTGCGGCGGCCTGCGCCTCGTGGTGCACGATCGCGTTGTAGAGCGCGCCGTGCGGCTTGACGTATGCCACCCGGGTGCCCTGAGTGCGGGCGATCCCGTCGAGCGCCCCGATCTGATAGACGACGTCCGCGAAGAGATCCTGCGGTGACACGTCGATGAAGCGGCGCCCGAATCCGGCCAGGTCGCGATAGCCGACCTGGGCGCCCACCCGTACGCCGCCCGCGGCCGCGGCCTGACAGGTGCGTACGAGCGTGGCCGGGTCGCCGGCGTGGAAACCGCAGGCCACGTTCGCGGAGGTGACCAGCTCCAGCAGGGCGTCGTCGTCGCCGAGCTGCCACCGACCGAAGCTCTCACCCAGGTCGGCGTTCAGGTCGATGGTGGCGCTCACCGGGCCATTCTCACCCGGGCGGCGACCAGGGCTTGACGAAGTCGTTGGCCGGGCGCCCCTCGGCCGCGGCCGCGAGCGATGCTCCGTCGGCTCCGTCGATCTGCTCCCGGATGATGTCGGCGTGCCCGGCGTGCCGGGCCAGCTCCTCGATGTGGTGCAGCAGGTAGAACCGCTCCTTCGTGGGGGTGTCCTCCAGCACGCCGTCCCAGGGCGCCGGCGGCTCGATGGATGTGGCATCGGGATCGGCGGAGCGCACGCTGGCCAGGTAGGCCTCGGCAGCGGCGTCGAACCGCTGCAGCGCAGCCTCCAGGGTGTCGTCCTCCGCCAGGGCGAAGCTGCCGGCGAATCTGGCGAAACCCTCCGGTGTGAGCTCCGTCGTGCGAGTGCCTTTCGCGTCGCGCCGCAACCTGCCCTCCATCACGTAGATCGCATGCGTGATCAGACCTCCGATGGAAAGGGTGCTGCGACAGGGCGTCTCGCGCGCCTGCGCCTCGGTCAGCTCGTACGCCGCGTTGCGGATGGCGCCGATCTGCGCGCCCAGGAAGAGCGCGACGTCCTCGTTCTCGGTGTGTACTCCCGGTGCCGGCATGATCGATCCTCTCTTGCGTGCTCCTGCCAGATCTTTCCCGTGCATCGACGATAGGAGCGGCCACCGACATCCGGCGGAGAAAACGAAATGACGCATCGTGCGTCGACAGGGAGAATCGACGCCTGTGGGCCACGTGGACGTGAACGGCATCGGATATCACCTGCCCGACGGCAGGCCGCTGCTCGGCGACGTGAGCCTGCGGGTGGGTGAGGGCGCGAAGGTCGCACTGGTCGGGCCCAACGGCACCGGGAAGACCACGCTGCTGCGGATCATCTCGGGGGAGATCCAGGCCGACTCCGGTGCCGTCACCCGCACCGGGGGACTCGGCGTCATGCGCCAGTTCATCGGCCAGGTGGGCCGCGACGGCACGAGTGCCACCGTGCGGGATCTGCTGGTCGGCGTCGCCCCGCAGCTCGTGGCGCAGGCGGCGCGGGCGGTGGACGCCGCCGAGCTGGCCATGATGGAGCGCGACGACGAACCCACCCAGATGGCCTACGCCCAGGCGCTCGTCGACTGGGGCGAGGTGGGCGGCTACGAGGCCGAGATCCTCTGGGACGTCTGCACGGTCGCGGCTCTCGGGGTGCCCTACGACAAGGCGCAGTGGCGCGATGTCGCCACCCTGTCCGGCGGTGAGCAGAAGCGGCTGGTGCTGGAGGCGCTGCTGCGCGGGCCGCAGGAGGTGCTGCTGCTCGACGAGCCGGACAACTACCTCGACGTGCCCACCAAGCGCTGGCTCGAGAGCGCGCTGAACGAGTCTCCCAAGACGGTGCTCTTCGTCAGCCACGACCGGGAGCTGCTCGACCAGGTGGCTACGCGCGTCGCGACCCTGGAGCCCACCGGCGCAGGGTCGATCGCCTGGATGCACCCGGGACGGTTCGCGTCGTACGCGCAGGCACGCACAGACCGCAACGACAGGCTCGAGGAGCTGCGCAAGCGCTGGGACGAGGAGCAGGCGAAGCTCAAGGCCCTCGTGCTGATGTACAAGCAGAAGGCCGCCTACAACTCCGACATGGCGGCGCGCTACCAGGCCGCGCAGACCCGGTTGCGCCGCTTCGAGGAGGCGGGGCCGCCGGAGGTCACCCCGAACGAGCAGAAGGTCACGATGCGCCTCACCGGCGGCCGGACCGCCAAGCGCGCGGTGATCTGCGAGCGCCTCGAGCTCGCTGCGGGCGGCACGTCGTCGCCGAGCGAGATCCTGATGCGACCCTTCGATCTGGAGATCTGGTACGGCGAGCGCGTGGCCGTTCTCGGGTCGAACGGGTCGGGCAAGTCGCACTTCCTGCGGCTGCTCGCAGCCGGGGGCAGCGACCCCGACCTGGAGCACCAGCCGGTCGGCGACGTGCAGCCGGATCCCGTGCTGCACCAGGGCATCGCGCGCCTGGGCTCCCGGGTGCGGCCGGGGTGGTTCGCGCAGACCCATCAGCACCCGGCGCTGCTGCGACGCACGCTGCTGGAGATCCTGCACCGCGGCGACGAGCACCGCGACGGGATGGCTCGCGAGCAGGCGTCGCGGGCGTTGGACCGCTACGAGTTGGCGCGCTCCGCGGAGCAGACCTTCGACTCGTTGTCCGGCGGCCAGCAGGCGCGGTTCCAGATCCTGCTGCTGGAGCTGTCGGGCGCGACGTTGCTGCTCCTGGACGAACCCACCGACAACCTCGACCTGCACTCGGCCGAGGCGCTGGAGGAGGGGCTCGCGGCGTTCCAGGGCACCGTCGTGGCGGTCACGCACGACCGGTGGTTCACCCGCGGTTTCGACCGCTTCCTGGTCTTCGGTCAGGAGGGCGACGTCTACGAGTCGCACGAGCCGGTGTGGGACGAACGCCGGGTACGTCGCGCCCGCTGAGCGAGCAGGGTCGCGGCGCGCCCCATCGAGCGCGCCGCGACCCTGTCGGCGTCGGTCAGCGACCGACCAGCTGCTGCAGGAACCGGGCGTGCAGGTCGCCGAGACGCTGGCGCTGGTCCTCGGCGCGGTCCAGGAGCTGCTGCAGTCGCTCGGGATCCAGCCGGCTGTCGTGCTCGGCCAGGATCAGAAGGGTCTCCCACACGCGTGACTTGGCCTGCACGGCGGAGCTCAGAGCCTCCAGCTCGAAGACGTCGGATCCGGAGGACCGTTGCAGCAGCGCGCCGTTCGGCTTGAGACGGCCGGCGTACTCACCGAGCATGCCGACCAGCATGGTGAGGGACAGCTGCCGGATCCGCAGCGCCGTCATCATCGAGCCGAGTGCGGAACGGTCCTCGCCGACCTCCATGCGCAACTGCGCGACCTCCTCGCGCACCGTCTCGTCGCTATGGCCGTTCGCGACGCGGTCGAAGAGCTGCACACCCGCCGTCGCCCCGGCGAAGTGGTCACGCAGGTAGAACGGCAGCCAGTCGCTCTCGTCGGACGCGCTCACGGCTTGAGGACCACCTTGACGCATCCGTCCTGCTTCTTCTGGAACATCTCGTACGCCGCGGGTGCGTCCTCGAGCGACGGCCGGTGGGTCGCGAGCTCGGTCAGTCCGAACGGGTCGGCGGGGTCCTCCACGAAGGGCATCAGGTCATCGATCCAACGCTTGACGTGGCACTGGCCCATCCGGATGGAGATGCCCCGGTCGAACATCTCCATCATCGGCAGCGGATCGGCCTCGCCGCCGTAGACGCCGCTGACCGACACGGTGCCGCCTCGGCGCACGCCCTTCATGGCGGTGATGAGCGCTGCGGTGCGGTCCACCCCGGCCTTGTCGGTGAACGGCTTGGCGATGATGTCCGGAAGGTGGCCGGCGGCGGTGATCGCGGTCTCCAGCAGGGGCGACCCGTGGGCCTCCATGCCCACGGCGTCCAGCACGCTGTCAGGGCCGCGGCCGTCGGTGCGGTCGAGCAGCTCGGCGGCCACGTCGTCGGACTGGCTCATGTCGAGCACCTCGATGCCGAACCTGGCGGCCGCGTCGAGGCGTTCGGGGACCAGGTCGACCCCGATGACCCGCAGGCCGCGCTGGTGGGCGATCCGGGTGGCGAGCTGACCCACCGGGCCGAGACCGAGCACCGCGATCGTGCCGCCGTCGGGGACCTCGGCGTACTCCACGCCCTGCCAGGCGGTCGGCAGGATGTCGGACAGGTAGAGGTAGCGCTCGTCGGGGCCGTCGCCCTCGATCTTGACCGGACCGAACTGGGCCTGCGGCACCCGCAGATACTGCGCCTGTCCGCCGGGCACGGCGCCGTACAGGTCGGTGAACCCGAAGAGGCTGGCGCCCTTGCCCTGGGACTTCACCTGGGTGGTCTCGCACTGGGCCATCAGCCCGCGCTCGCACATCCAGCAGTGCCCGCACGAGATGTTGAAGGGGATGACGACCCGGTCACCGGGCGCGATGTGGTGCACGTCGGAGCCGACCTCCTGCACCACACCCATGGTCTCGTGGCCGAGGACGTCGCCGGGGTGCAGGAACGGCCCGAGCACCTTGTACAGGTGCAGGTCGGATCCGCAGATCGCCGTCGAGGTGACCTTGATGATCGCGTCCGTCGGTGCCTGGATGCTCGGATCCGGCACGGTCTCGACGCTGACCTTTTCCGTGCCCTGCCAGGTGAGTGCTCTCATGTGGTGCCGTCCGTCCGCGCGGCGTACGCCGCATTCGTCGTGCTCGTGTCCGCGCAGCTGATCGCAGGCGCGGCCATGGTGGGGGTACCCGTCCGGCAGGCGACCCCAAACATCACCGACGGGGGAGACCGCGAACCTGCGGGTCACGGGAGGCGACCGTGGAACCGACGGACGCCGGTCCGTCAGCCGATGACCCCGACCGCCCGCGCCACGACCAGCAGGGAGGTGAGCAGTGCAGCCGTGGCCTGGGTGCCCATCAGCAGCTTGGCGCGGCTGGTCAACGGCATCGTGTCCGTGGGGCTGAATGCGCTGGAGTTGGTCAGTGACAGGTAGAGGTAGTCCACGAAGACCGGCCGCCAGTTGCTGGTGATCGAGGAGGTTCGCGCCACTTCGGCGGCCGCGTCGTGGTTCTCGTCCTGGGAGAAGCGCCAGTCCGCGGAGGGGAGTTGTCCGCGGGTCGCCTCGCGCCGGCGTACCGGACCACCGCGATCCAACTCCCAGTAGAGCAGCGCGAATCCGATGACGTTGGTGGCCCACACCTGCAAGCCGCCGTAGAGCAGATCGTGGCCCTTGCCGGCATGCACCACGGCGTGCACCAGCATGCCCAGAGCGACCAGGTTGGCCAGGATCAGCAACCCGCACTGTCCGATGGCCACCCAGCCCGACCAGCGCGTCTCGCGGGTGAGCCGCCGGGGGTTGGTGGCGATCAGGGCGACGAGCAGCACGATCTCGATCGCCGGGATGACGAATCGTGGTGCGAAGAGCAGGGAATCGGGAAGCAGCGTGTAGAGCGCGATCGCGACCAGCACGGCGATGGTCGGCGGCAACCGGTGCTCGTGGCCGCCCACGCCGCGGTCGTCATCGCTCATGCTGACGCCCGTACCGGCCGCGACGACCCGATCAGCACGTCTCCCAGTACTTCTGCGCGCCGGGCACTTCGAGCGGCTTCATCGTGGCGCGCCCCGGCGCGACCATGTGGTTGTCGGGTACGTCGAAATTGACCACCGCGCCCGCGCCGATGAAGCTTCCGGACCCGATCCGGATGCCGCCCACGACCGTCGCACCGGCCCCGATGATGACGTGCGAACCGATGGTGGGCACCGCGTCGTCGCCTCCCCAGCGCACCGCGTAACCCAGCGTGACGTGCTGGTAGATCAGGGCCGGGCCCTCGAAGACCACGTGCTCGTCGACGATGGTCCCGAGCCCGTTGTGCATGAATGTGACGTCGTCCGGCAGCGCGAGACGGCCGGGGATGTCTGCGGTGAACACCAGTCTGTTCAGCGCGTCGACCGCGAGGCCGAGGCGGCGGTGACCCTTCTCGTGCAAGCGGTACCCGATCCGCAGCGAGGTGTTGAGTCGCCGGTGCATGCTGTCCTGCGGACGGATCGCCGGCCTGACGGATCCGTCGCTGGCAGTCATGCGGACGAGGGTAGCCGCTGGGATGCTGGATCCCAGGGTGTCACCACCATGACGACGGTGCGTACCGAGCAGTCGTGAGAGTCCGCGAACTGCGCAGCAGCCGATCGATTGCGCACCTAGAATCGGCGCCATGTCGTGCGCCGAGCGGAACTCCCAGCGCGCCCGGCACCGCGCATGACCGCAGCGGCAACGGACGCCCCGGCGGTCGACGCCACCGCCACTCACGGACTGTTCGGCCGCGGCCTGCTCTACGTCCTCGCCTGGTCCGGTCAGCTGCTCATCTCCACGCTGGTCTCCCCGTTCCTCACCCACCTGCTGCCCCGCTCGGACTTCGGTGTCCTGTCGGCGGCCATCGCGCTCTACCAGCTGGTCGCGGTCCTGGCCACGTTCGGGCTCGATCAGGCGCTGGAGATGCAGCGGGTCGAGGACGGCGCGGACGACCGGCGCGGACGCGGGCTGCTCGCCACCGGCATCGTGTTCGCCTTCGTCGTCATCACGGCCTTCCTCGTCCTCTCGCCGTTGTGGGGGCCGGCGCTGGGCTTCACCGGCAGCCAGCAAATGGTGTACGTCGCGCTCGCCTGGACTGCACCGGGAGCCGCGGTGCAGATGGTGCTGGCGATCCTGCAGGCCGAAGACCGTCTGGCCCGGTTCATGACGGTGAGCGTCGTGTCCACGGTGAGCGGGCAGTTCATCGGTCTGGGACTGGTGCTCGGCGTCCACCGGTCGGCGCAGATGTACGGCCTCGGCATCGTCACCGCGCAGTGGGCGGCCCTGGTCCTGGGCGTGATCTGGACCCGGCCGCGTTGGCGGGGGATCGCCGACCTGGCCACCACGCGACTCGCGCTCCGGCTCGGTATACCCCTGGTCTTCGCCGGCCTCTCGGACTTCATCCTCACCGCCGGCGACCGGTTCATCATCCAGCGCGCGCTGGGTCCGGGAGAGGTGGCCCGCTACCAGGTGGCGTTCGTGATCGGCAACGCGGTCACGCTCATCCTGCTCTTCACCAACCGCGCCTGGCTGCCGCGATTCAAGAGCATCCTCGACGTCGAGGAACGCTGGCGGGTGATCGGTGCCTCGCGGGACGGTCTCTACTGGCTGCTCGGGTGGGCTCTGCTGGCCGTCACCGTCGCCGCCCCACCGCTCCTGCGGGTCTTCGTCACGCCCAGCTACCACCCGGCTCCGTTGGCGCGGATCGTGTTCCTGGTGGGCCTGTCCTCCCTCCCCGTGGCGGCGGGTGCGGCGTCCTCGCGGATGCTGATCACGGTGCGCAGATCGGCACCGATCGCCTGGAGCGCCGCGATCGCCGTGGTGGCCAAGCTGGTGGTGACCTTCGCGCTGCTGTCCTCCCTCCATCTGGAGGCGGCCGCGATCGGTACGCTGGCCGGGCTGAGCGCACAGACGCTGTGGCTGCGCCGTTCGGTCGTGGCCCTGCACGGCCGCTCGCCGTCGAGCAGGACCAGCCTGGGCTTCCTCGTCGCGATGATGCTGCTGTCCGGCGGTTCGACCTACCTCCCGCAGAGCACCTGGTGGAATGTCGCGCGGCTCGTCTTCGGGCTGTTGTGCGTCGTGCCCCTGTTGATGTCGCTGCGCACGCTGCAGGGCAGATCGTCCGACCCCGACCACACCGCCGTTCCTGCCATTCCGAGGGGCGGCTCCGACACGCGGAGGACCCGCGGAGGGACATTGATGGCACGGCTCCAGGTCAGGAGGCCCCGGTCGGCCACGCGCGGCAGCGGCGCGGGCGGGCGACCGGTCGCGGGAAACGCCACCGGGCCCGACGCCCCGCCACGCGAGCAGGGGCAGCCGACCCGCACGCCGAAGACCTCGCTGCGAGCTCGCTGGTCTCGCTGGACGCCGTGGACGCCGCCGGCGTCCTCTTCGGGCGGCGGGCTGTCGGTCACCTCGTACGTCGACGTCGCGATCGTCACGCTCGGCGCCGTCGCGGTGGTGCTGGCCGCACGTCTGCTGGGGGTGCACGACCTGGGAAGCGGCGGGACGTGGTTGCTGCTGCAGCTGGTGCCCGGTCTCGCGATCTGCATCTGGGTCGAGGGCCTGCGCCCCTCGTCGCTGGTGCTCTTCAGCTGGGTCGGTTCGGCCACGGTCGTCACCGGTGTCGGGATGGGCATGGCGCTGTCCGCGCAGTGGCATCCCGGCGGTGCATACGCCGTGGTCGGCGGCGCCAGCGTGATCTCACTGGCCGCGTTCGTCGTGCGACACCGTGACGTCGACTGGCTGCTCTGGTCGGTGCGTCCGCTGGTGTCCCGTGACGCGCTGTGGACGGGGTGGCCCGCGGTCGTGGGCGTGCTGATCAGCCTGCTGAGCGCCCCGCCGCACCACTCCGGGCCGGTACGCGGAGGTCTCACGGCTCTGGTGCTGCCCACCTGGTTCCTCGGCCTGGCGCTGATCGTCACGGCGTTCGTGGCCGCCGTCGTTCGCAGGGTGCGGCCCTGGGTGTCGGTGATCTCGGCGGCCGTGGTCGTGATCGCCAGCCAGGCACTGGTCTACGCGCTGCCGGCGCTCCCGACCGCCGCGCGGCACGTCGGGGTGATCCGCTACGTCCTCACCTACCACCAGGTGCGTCCGAGCACCGACATCTATCAGGCGTGGTCGGGTCTGTTCACCGGACAGGCATGGCTCATCTCCGCCAGCGGCATCCACGACCCGTTCACCGTCGCGACGTGGTGGCCGGTGTTCGCGATGGGGATGGAGGCGCTCGCCGTACGGGTCCTCGCCGGCCGGATCCTCTCGCCGCGGCGCGCGTGGATCGCCGGTGGGATCTTCGCGCTCGGCAACACCCTCAACACGGTCTACTTCGCGCCGCAGGTCCTCGCGTTCGCGCCCGGGCTGAGCATCGTGGCGCTGCTGCTCGCTCCGCCCGAGGGTGAGTCCCAGCGCCGGGCCCGGCTGCGGGTGCTCGCAGCGGTGCCGGTGGCGTGCGCCATCGTCGTCCAGCATCAGATCACCCCCTTCATAGTGACTGCCGCGCTCGGCGTGCTGGTGGTCACCCGGGCGATCAAGCCGTGGTGGTCGCCGCTGATCGTCCTGGTGCCGGCGCTCGCCTGGACCGTGGCCAACCTCGGCATCCTGCGGGCGTACGTCGAACCGGGCGAGGTGGGCAACGTCATCGCGAACATCGCACCTCCGACCCACCCGCCGTCAGCAGTCGGCGAGCCGCTCGTCACGCAGGCGACGTTCCTCCTCCCGGCGTTCGCGCTCTTCGTGATCGGCTTCGTCGCCCTGCTCATGTTCGTACGCACTCGCGACCGGGTCGCATGGACGCTGGCGATCGCCGCCGCCAGCCCGGTGACCCTCTCGCTCGGGACGAACTACGGCGGTGAGGGGATCTTCCGGATCACCTTGTTCGCGCTGCCCTGGCTCGCGATCCTCGCCCTGCGGAAGGTGTCCGGGCGACACCTGGGCGTGGGCCGGTGGCTCGCCCGGGCGCGGCTGGGCACCCCGGTGGTCGCACTGGCGGCTACGGGGATGCTGGCCATCGCCGTCGTGGGTCAGACGGGGATGGACTGGGCGCGGGTGATCAGCCCGGGGGCCGTGCGCGCCGACTACATGTTCGAGACGCAGGCTCCCGCAGGGTCGCTGGTGCTCGACCTGGGGACGCAGAACGCCTCGCCGGCACTCCAGGCCGCCCGCTATCAGGACGTGATCTACACCAGCCGCGATCTGGAGGCGAAGCCCGGAACCACCGGGTACCCCACCACCGCGGGCGCGAAGTACGACCCCGTCACCGATCTGCGTCAGGTCACCGCCGAGTTCGCGAAGCAGCCGGCCACCGCTCACTATCTCTTCGTCTCCGACCAGATCGGGGCGTACGACGAGCGCTACGGCAACCAGTCGTACGCGGACTTCGTCCGGCTCCGCGCGGCGGTCCGTGCATCCACGCAGTGGAGCATCGTGGTGCGCACGCCCGACGCCGAGTTGTACCGGTTGGTCAGCGGCGGGAAGCCGCGCTGACCTGCCCGCTCAGGCGGTGCGCGGTGCGGGATCGACGGGGAGCACGGTGGTGTAGACCGCGACGCGCCGTGCCCCGGGGCTGCCGGCTCCGACCCGCCTGTACCGCTGCAGGACCTCCGCCAGCTCCTCGGCCATCGCGGAGAGCTGCTCGGTGGTGACGAGGACGTCGTGGTCGTCCAGGCCGCACGCGGTGCGCCACGGCGTCGGCCAGCCGTCCTGTTGCTCGATCCACCGATCGGTGCGCTCGGCGACGTACTGCACCAGGTCGTATTCGAGCCAGCGCGCGGCAGCGGTCTCGTCGGCGTCGGCGTCGGGTTCGGCGGACTCGCGTGCGGGCAGGGCCACCGCTTCCCACACCCGGCGCCGCCCGGTGCCCGTGCCGGTGTCCCGCACCCGTCCGGACTCCTCCAGGATCCGCAGGTGGTAGCTCGTCGCCCCGGAGTTGGTGCCGAGCGCCTCGGCGAGCTCGGTGGCCGTGCCCGGACCGTGGACGCGGAGCCGGGCGAGCAGGCGCGAGCGGAGCGGGTGGGCGAGCACGCGCAGGCTCTGCGAGCCGGTCGGCGGGGTCGACGCGGAGGATGAGGGCATGCACAATAGCTTTGCACAATCTCTTTGCATTCAACCGAAGCAGTGCCCCACGTCCTCGAATCTCGTTGGTATGACAGGGCGTCAGCTTGATTTGGGCTGAACGACGGGAACTCCGTAAACTTGAGGGGTCGCGTTCACGCGCCCATCGACGTTCGGTCGTCGCCGCAGATGCGCCCTCACCGGGCGATCGGCCGGTGGCAGGTCCGACAGCCCAGCACGACAAACGATTCAGAAAGTTGACGAACGTGCGCACTTTCACGCCCAAGACGGCGCAGCTCCAGCAGGAGCGCGCCTGGCACATCATCGACGCCACGGACATCGTGCTCGGCCGCCTGGCCACGCACGCGGCGAGCCTGCTGCGCGGCAAGCACAAGACCACCTACGCGCCGCACATGGACACCGGTGACTTCGTGATCATCATCAACGCCGACAAGGTGGCGCTGACCGGTTCGAAGATGCAGAAGAAGATCGCCTACCGCCACTCCGGTTTCCCGGGCGGCCTCAAGGCGACCTCCTACACCGACCTGATGGCCAAGGACCCGGCCAAGGCCGTCGAGAAGGCCATCCGCGGGATGGTCCCGAAGAACAGCCTCGGTCGCGCCCAGATGAGCAAGCTCAAGGTGTACGCCGGCCCCGAGCACCCACACGGTGCCCAGCAGCCCGTCCCGTTCGAGATCACCCAGGTCGCGCAGTAACGCGCCGGCTGCCCACCACCCTTTCAAGACTTCAGGAGAATCGTGGCTGACGACCAGACCACCGAGCTCGACGTCCTCGAGACCGACGAGCCAGCACTGTCCGAATACACCTCAGAGTCCGCCGGCCCCGTCGGCGACGACGCGGAGGCGCCCGTCCGTCGTTCCGCATCGGAGCCCGGCGCCGGCACCGGCCGTCGCAAGCAGGCCATCGCCCGTGTGCGCATCGTGCCCGGTAGCGGCGAGTGGAAGGTCAACGGCCGCACGCTGGCCGAGTACTTCCCGAACAAGGTCCACCAGCAGCTCGTCAACGAGCCCTTCCGGGTGCTCGAGCTCGACGGTGCGTACGACGTGCTCGTGCGCGTCTCCGGCGGTGGCCCCTCCGGCCAGGCCGGCGCCGTCCGCCTCGGCGTCGCGCGTTCGCTGAACGGCATCGACCCCGAGCTCAACCGAGCCCCGCTGAAGAAGGCCGGCTTCCTCACCCGGGACGCCCGTGTGCCCGAGCGCAAGAAGGCCGGTCTGAAGAAGGCCCGTAAGGCACCGCAGTACAGCAAGCGCTGAGTCACACCGCGACGTCCGGCGCTTCGCGCCGGTCCCGCGTGGAGACCCGCGACGTATGTCCGGAGAGGCCCCGGCGCCTGGAACACCCCCAGGCGCCGGGGCTTTTTCATGCTCGTGATGTAGGAAGGTGTGCTCATGGGACGAATGTTTGGTACCGACGGGGTGCGCGGTCTGGCCAATCGTGAGGTGACGGCGGAGCTCGCGCTCGGTCTCGCCGCTGCGGCAGCGCGCGTGCTGTCCGAGGAGGGCCAGTTCGCCGGCCACCGGCCGCACGCCGTGGTCGGCCGCGACCCGCGGGCCTCCGGCGAGTTCCTCTCCGCCGCGACCGTGGCGGGTCTGGCGTCGGCCGGCGTCGACGTGCACGACGCGGGGGTTCTTCCGACCCCGGCCATCGCCCATCTGACGGCGCACAGCGGCGCCGACCTCGGAGTGATGATCTCCGCCTCGCACAACCCGATGGCCGACAACGGCATCAAGTTCTTCTCGCGCGGGGGCCACAAGCTGCCCGACACGATCGAGGACGCGATCGAGACCCACCTGACCCAGGAGTGGGACCGCCCCATCGGGGCGGCGGTCGGCCGCGTGACGGCGTACGAAGATGGCGCCGAGCGCTATATCGCCCACCTGCTCGGAGCGCTCCCGCACCGCCTGGACGGCCTGCACATCGTCCTCGACACGGCCAACGGCGCGGCGTACGACGTCGCACCGCGCGTCTTCGAGAAGGCCGGGGCCCGCGTCACGCTCATCGGTGCCGCTCCCGACGGCGTCAACATCAACGAGGGCTGCGGCTCCACCCACCTGGAACCGTTGCGCCAGGCCGTACTGGCCGCTGGAGCCGACTTCGGGCTTGCCTTCGACGGTGACGCCGACCGCTGCCTCGCGGTCGACGGCGACGGGCACGACGTGGACGGGGACCAGATCATGGCGGTGCTCGCCATCGACCTGAAGCGTCGTGGCCGGCTGGCGCAGGACACGCTCGTAGCGACCGTCATGAGCAACCTCGGCCTGCATCACGCCATGCGTGCCGCGGGGATCACCGTGCGCCAGACCGGCGTCGGCGACCGCTACGTGCTGGAGGAGATGCGCAGGTCCGGTCTGTCCCTCGGCGGCGAGCAGTCCGGCCACGTCATCCTGCTCGAGCACGGCACGACCGGGGACGGCGTCCTCACCGGGCTGCTGCTCGCGGCATGCGTCGCCTCGCAGGGTTCGACGCTCGCGCAGCTCGCCGCCTGCGTCACGCGGCTGCCGCAGCGGCTGGTCAACGTGCCACATGTCGACAAGGACGCCGTGGACCACCACGCGACCGTGCTGTCCGCCGTCCAGGACGCCGAGGCGGCCCTGGGGGACACCGGGCGGGTACTCCTGCGCAAGTCCGGCACCGAGCCCCTCGTGCGCGTGATGGTGGAGGCGCAGACCTCCCAGCAGGCGGACGACCTGGCCGAGCAGCTTGCGGCAGTCGTCGCCACCGAGCTCGCGCTGGACTGAAAGTCCTCCTGAGGCGGTTGGCCGGGGGAATGGTTGTCACCGCAGCACGTTGACCTAGGCGACAGCTCCCCAACGAAAGGTGTTCCCATGCCCTACGAAGCACTCGACTCGGTTGTCTACACGATGGACGCAACCGCCGAGGGCGGCCGCGACGGACACGTCAAGAGCGAGGACGGCGTCATCGATGTGGTGCTCGGCAAGCCGGGGAGCAAGTCCAACCCCAAGGCCAACCCCGAGACCCTCTTTGCCGCCGGGTACGCCTCGTGCTTCTCCGGGGCATTGAACGCCGTGGCCTCCCGGGCCGGGCACGACACCAGCGAGTCGACCGTGACCGCCTCGGTGAGCCTGGGCAAGACCGGCGAGGGATTCGGCCTCGCCGTGAAGCTGGTCGCGCACATCCCCGGCGTCGACGAGGCGACCGCGCAGCAGCTGGTCGAGCAGGCTCACCAGTTCTGCCCGTACTCCAAGGCGACCCGCGGCAACATCGACGTCACGGTGTCCGTCGCCTGATCGTCCCCGCAGCGCGTGATGCGCCCCGTGCCGCTTGTGCGGCACGGGGCGCAGTCGTGTGAGTGGCCGTTCTTCAGGCCAGGTAGCCCTCGACCGCCTGGGTCAGCTCACGCCGTGCGATGCGATCGGAGTACCGACTGTCCTGCATGGTCTGGGCCGAGATGACGAAGCCGTGGCAGATGAGGAGCACGGTGCGCGCCAGCACCTCGGGCCGGCCGCTGCGCACGCCGCCACTCCTCTGGCCTTCGCGGATCCGGTCGACCAGTGCCGCCAGCATGATGTCCTGCGCGCGGCCGCGCCGGTCGAGCAGGTAGGGCAGTAGGAGTTCCGGATCGACGTCGATGATCTTCTGGAAGAGCGGGTCCTTGCGGATCTCGGTCACGGCGGACGACACCCGGGCGGCGATCGAGGCGGCGTCCACCTCGTCGTCGGCCGACCTGCCGCGTACGGAGCTTCCGGCCCCGGCGAACTCACGCGTCATCAGGTCCGCGGTGAGCGCGGTCATGTCCGGCCAGCGCCGGTAGAACGTCATGCGGGAGACGCCGGCACGGCGAGCCACATCCGTGACCGTCGTACGACGCCACCCGACGGCCAGGACACAGTCCCGGGCGGCGTCGAGCAGGCTCTCTTCATCGGTGGCCGAGCTACGAGTAGACGTCATATGTCACATCGTAAACAGCCGGCGGTCCCGGCGCATGCCGGGCCGCCGGATCAGGCCCGGTCGTAGGCGACGACCCAGTCGATCTGCACGTGAGCCGATCCGGCGGGTCGCAGCGGCGCGCCCCTGTTGTCGTTGCTGGGGCAGGACTGGGTGATCCACCGCATCGGGGTCGACGGGACCCTGGTCGTGCGGGAGAGGACCAGGTGGTTGTTGAGGTAGCACTTCAACGAGTTCGGGAGCCACTCGATGGTGTACGTGTGCCAGTTGGTCCACAGGCCGTTGAGGCCCGGGATCGGCACCGTCCCCTCGTGGCCGGACTGGGCGCCGCGCGGGTGGAAGAACCCGGCGACGTTGCCGCGTGCGCCCGACGGCACGGCGCGCACGTCTCCCTCGGGCCAGTCGATCTCGCCGGCCATCGGCCACTGACTGTCCACGTCGGGCCACAGGAGCGACACGCACGCCCAGTTCGTCCCGGTGGCGTTGTAGGAGCGCATCCGGTAGGACCACCGGCCGTAGAGATGGGCGTTCGTGGTGCTGCCGGCGCGGAAGGGGAAGACGGCCGCACTGACGTTGCGGTTGGTCGCGGTGTCATGGTGCAGGTACATGTCCAGCAGCGAACCCGACGTCGAGAGCGTCTTGCTCACGTCGTAGTAGCCGTACGTGTTCACCGGTCCGTTGCCGTAGACGCCGAGTCGTCTCCCGTAGGCGCGGTAGGCCGCGCACGTGGTGGCGAGCTCGCCGTACGTGGTCGGAGAGGCGACGAAACCGCCCCTCGGGACGGCCGTGGTGAAGTCTTCGCGGATCACCTGCTTCCAGCCGGGCAGATCGCCGACCGGCAGCGCGGCTCCGGACGCGCTGGTGGCTCCGGCTGCACCGGAGACGGCTGCGCCGAGTGCCAGGCCGGCGGACCCGCCGAGCAGTGCGCGTCGATTGATCGGGTGCGTCCTCATGGTGTCCTGCCTCTGCTCGCGTCCTCCCGGACCGCTCGGGCGGGTCGACCGGAGGCATGGGAGGTGGCCTCGTGCACGAGGCTAATTTCGGGGTCGGGCGGCCGGACCTCGGAGAAGTCGCTGGATTCGGTCAAGGTTCGATGTGCCGCGCGTAAAGCGGGCGGGGGCGTCGGTCGGCTCAGGGCGGGTCGTATCCGACGACTCGGTCGATCTGCAGATGCGCAGGCCCCGCCGGTGCCGCGGTGTGGTTCCCCGTCTGCACCGGCCACCGCATCGGCGAGGGGGAGATGTGCGGACATGCGAGCCTCGCAGTCGACCTATCGTCGATAGTCCAAAATGGATCTGCCTGCCTGAGTGTGTCCGATCCATGCGCGATACGGAAGACGCTGGGGTGGCCGGGTGAGACGTCGACCGGCTCACGCAGGGTCGTAGGCGACCACCCAGTCCAGCTGGACGTGCGCGGACAGATTGCGCGGAAGGGTGCGCCGCGCGGGATCGGGAGAGCATTGGATGTCCCATTTCAGGGAGCCGGACGGTACGTGGGTCTTGGTCGAGAAGGCCGTGATGCCGTCCACCAGGTAGGAGAGGGAACCCTTGCGCCAGTCGAGGGTGAAGGTGTGCCAGTCGCGCAACCGCAGCCCCAGGCCCGAGATCTGCTCTGCCATGTTGGTGCGGTAACCCGCCGGGTGGTGGTTCCCGCCCACGGCCCCGCTGACGTCGCACTCCGGCCAGTCCATCTCACCGGATCTGGGCCAGTCCTGCTTGCGTTCCGGGAAGAGCAGGCTGACGCAGATGATGCCGGTCCCGGTGGCGTCGAGGGAGCGCAGCCGGTAGGACCACCGGCCGTAGGTGTGCGCGTTGGAGGGTTGGCCTGCCCGAAACGGGTAGATCGCCGCGCTGAGCAGCTTCCCCGTCACGGGGTCGGTGCGGGTGTGGATGTCCAGGATGGAGTCGGTGACCGAGACGGTGCGCGCGACCCGGTAGAGGCCGCCGTTGTCCGTGGGGCCGTCCTGGTATCCGCTGAGCCGCGAGCCGTACGCCGCGTGCGCGGCACAGCTGTCGGTAAGCAGCCCGTCGTCCCCCACGACGAAGCCGCCGACGCCGACGTCGGTGGTGAAGTCCTCGGCGATGACCTGTTTCCACCCGGCCAGGTCGCCCTGCGGCATCGGTTCGCCGGAACCCCTGGGGGTCTGCACCGGCTGCGGCGTCACCCGCGTGGAGGTGCTCGAGGGCGGAGTCGCACTCGTTCCCGCACCCGTGCTGGTGCTCGTCTTCCGCTCGAGCGCCTCACACCCCACCAGCACGCCCAACGCGGCCGCGCCGAGGCCCCCGCCCACGGCGGCTCGGCGTGATATCCGGCCGCCTGAGGTCGCAGGAGAAGGTGCCATCGGGGTCCTCCGAGGATGACGTGACACAGCAACGGTAGGTGGCGACCCGCGCAGAATGCCTCGTTACGCAGAAATGTGAGGCGCCGTTCCGGTGATCTCAGCCGGGCGCGACCTGCTCCAGCACGGTGAGTTCGTCGCCGACCCGGACGGTGCCCTCGGTGTCCGGGATGAGGTTGGCGGCGAACCAGGTCGCGCCCTCCCACCTGCGGTGCCGGGCCAGCGTCCGGATCGGCTCCTTCCCCTTGCGCAGATCCTCGTCGATGGTCGTCATCACACAGCGCGCGGACGGCAGCGGCACCCGAAAATCGACCTCGCCGATCCGGATGCGAGACCACTGGTCCTCGGCGAACGGTGCTGGTGCACCGCTGATCTCGATGTTGGCGCGGAAGCGCGCCGCGGTGATGACGGTCGGTGCCTCCGCGCGTTCGACAGCCGTTTCGCGGACCCAGGTGTCCAGTTGCGCCACCGACGCGTCCGTGACCAGGTTGAGCGGGAATCCGTCGGCGAACGCCGTGTGATCACCGTCGCGGCTGTAGTCGGGGTCGAGCGCGCGCCGGGTCGGATCGTCGCACCACACGAGGTGCAGGTCGTCGTGGTCGACGGCCTGCTGCAACCACTCGTCGGCCTCCTCGCCGACCGGACGGGCCTGCATCGGCGGCTCCGAGAACATCCGGACCGTGACGAGGTCGGTCCGCGGATGCTGCGCGTCCAGGTTCGGCATCCCCGGCGCGCCGAGACGCAGATCGACGTCGACGCCGGTCGCCCGGTTGTCGGCTGTCACCGAGAACAGGCGGGGGAGCTCGCGGGCCGAGACGAGCTTGCCGTCACCGTCCACCACCATCCACTCGCGGTCGCCGCGCACGCCGGCGCGACTGACGTACGCCGCCTGCACCGGCCGGATCGCCGTCGACTTCACCGGATGGACCCGCAGCCCGCTGACCTGCATGAGCACAGTGCCTCAGGCGCCCTTGGCGACGGTCCCCGGAAGGATCCCGGCGTCCAGGACGGCCTTGACGAACGGACGGCCGGCGGCGATCAGCTCCGTGGCATCGTCCACCCCGTCGAAGATGCCGGCGGCGGCGTCGTCGGTCGCGACCTCCAACGCGTCGTACAGCACGACACCGGCCGGGCTGATGGTGCCCTGGTCGTCCAGCAGGCCCCGCTGCTGCAGTGCCTGCGTCGCCGCGCCCCACTCCTCGTCGGACCAGGCGCGCGACGCCCGCGCGAAGTCCGCGCCGAGCGCTCGTCGGCGCAGGGTCGGGTCGGGGTGCGGCGCCTCGTGGAAGACGAGCGCCTCGGCGCCGCTGAGTCCGGCCTGTACGAGGGCAGCCAGGTGCCCGTCGCCGCGGTACTCCCGCAGTGCGGCGAACGCGTGCCAGAGCCGCAGGTGCGGCGCGTCAGCTGCGTCCGGTGTCTCGGTGGACGCCCACGCGGCGGCCAGCGGCCGGCCGGCGTACGACAGACCCTGGGCAATCTGTGCGAATCGGGTTGCGACCCGGGCGAGTTCGGGGTCCTGCGTCAGGGGGCCGAGCGCGGTGCGCAGCGTGCCCTCGACCGCCTCGAGGTGCATCGCGTAGGTGCGGTCCAGCCCGTACGCGACCGCCTCGTCCCACGCGGGCCCGACAGCGGTCGGGTTGAAGTTGTAGAACGTGGCGGCCACGACCGCGCCCGGGCAGTCGCCCAGCGGCGCGCCGCGACCCGCGAGATAGCGGGCCATCCTCGACAGACCGCTGCTCTTCTGCTGCTCGCGGATCACCGGGTTGAAGTACGCCACCACGTGCAGCGGCTCCAGGGTCTCGTACGCCGTCCGGGCGAGGCGGCGCGCCGCCTCGTCGTACCGCTGCGGGATGGGCTGCGCCTCAGGCACGGGTGCTCCGATCGGTGGGGTGATGGTGCGGGTCAGACGTGCTGGTGCAGCAGGCCGGTGTCGACGTCGTAGACGAAACCACCCACCTGCACCCGGTCGGGAATCAACGGGTGGCTGTGCACGCGAGCGACGTCCTCGGCGAGTGCCTCCACCTGGTTGTCAACGACGTGGAATCGCTGCCACGTGACATCGACACCCGCGGATGCGCCCACGCGAGAACGTAATTCGCGCTCGGTCGCCGTTGCCACAGCACACCGGGTGTGCGGCACGACGAGGACGCGTTCGACGTTCAGCAGGTGCACCCCCAGCACCAGGGCCTCCAGGGCTGCGTCGGTGACGCGGCCGCCGGGGTTGCGGAAGATCTTGGCGTCACCCGGCATCAGGCCCACCATCCGCAGCGGGTCGATGCGCGAGTCCATGCACGTGACGATCGCGACGCCCGCGGCCGCCACTCCGTCGAAACCGCCGAGCGCGAACGAGTCCGCGAACTTCTGGTTGGCCTGCAGCAGGTCCTCGAATCCGTTCACAGTCCTGACCTCTTTCCGATGGTGAACGCGGTGGGTTTGGCGGTGGCGGCGAAGAAGTCCTCACCCTTGTCGTCGACCACGACGAACGCCGGGAAGTCGCGCACCTCGATCTTCCAGATGGCCTCCATGCCCAGCTCCGGATACTCCAGCACCTCCACCGAGGTGATGCAGTCCTGCGCGAGACGGGCCGCGGGACCGCCGATCGAGCCCAGGTAGAAGCCGCCGTGCGTGCGGCACGCGTCGGTCACCTGCTTGCTGCGATTGCCCTTGGCGAGCATCACCATCGAGCCGCCCGCCGCCTGGAACTGCTCGACGTAGGAGTCCATCCGACCCGCCGTGGTCGGTCCGAACGAACCGGACGCGTAGCCCTCCGGGGTCTTGGCCGGGCCGGCGTAGTAGACCGCGTTCTGCTTCAGGTAGTCCGGCATCTCCTCACCGGCATCCAGGCGCTCCTTGATCTTGGCGTGCGCGATGTCGCGCGCCACGACCAGCGGCCCGGTCAGCGAAAGTCGAGTCTTGACAGGGTGTTTGGTCAACTCGGCGAGGATCTCGTCCATCGGGCGGTTCAGGTCGATCTCGACGACGTCCGCTTCATCGCCGTCCCCGTCCAGCTGTTCCTGCGTGACCTCCGGCAGGAAGCGCGCCGGGTCGGTCTCCAACTGCTCGATGAAGACGCCCTCGGCCGTGATCTTGCCCAGGCACTGGCGGTCGGCGGAGCAGCTGACCGCGATCGCGACGGGCAGCGACGCGCCGTGCCGCGGCAGACGCACCACCCGCACGTCGTGGCAGAAGTACTTGCCGCCGAACTGGGCGCCGATCCCGAACTGCCGGGTCAGTTCGAGCACCCGCTCCTCCAGCTCGACGTCGCGGAACCCGTGCCCGACCGGCGACCCCTTCGTCGGCAGCTCGTCCAGATACTTGGCGCTGGCGTACTTCGCGGTCTTCAAGGCGAATTCAGCGCTGGTGCCGCCGATCACGATCGCCAGGTGGTACGGCGGGCAGGCGGAGGTGCCGAGCCCCCGCAGCTTCTCGTCTAGGAACGCCAGCATCGCGTCGGGGTTGAGGATCGCCTTGGTCTCCTGGAAGAGGAAGGACTTGTTGGCCGAGCCACCGCCCTTGGCCATGAAGAGGAACTTGTACGCCGTCTCGTGGCCGGCCGCGCTGTCGGCGTACAGCTCGATCTGCGCGGGCAGGTTGGAGCCTGTGTTGGTCTCCTCCCAGGTGGTGAGCGGCGCCATCTGGGAGTAGCGCAGGTTGAGCCGGGTGTAGGCGTCGTGGACACCGTGGGCCAGCGCGGCCTCGTCGGGCGCCCCGCCGTCGACCAGCACGTGGGAACCCTTCTTGCCCATCACGATCGCGGTGCCGGTGTCCTGGCACATCGGCAGCACGCCGGCGGCAGCGATGCCGGCGTTCTTCAGCAGGTCCAGCGCCACGAACTTGTCGTTGTTGCTCGCGTCCGGGTCGTCGACGATGCGACGCAGCTGCGCGAGATGGGCCGGGCGCAGATAGTGCGCGATGTCGTGCATCGCGGTGTCGGCGAGCAGTCGCAGCGCCGCCGGGTCGATCTCCAAGAAGGTGCGCCCGCCGGGTCCCTCCACGGTCCGGACGCCGTCGGTGGTGAGCCGGCGGTAGGTCGTGGTGTCCGCCCCGATGGGCAGCAGGTCCTCGTAGTCGAAGCGAGGTGCAGAAGACATGAAGAGGGTCGTTCCTTCGCGGGGATGGGTGGCGGTTCGCTGGCCGCCAGGGTATGCCGTGCTCCCGCCGGGCCCGCCGGGCGACCCTCGGACCGATTACCACGACGATCTGAGCCCATACCGACGGGTAGATACCGATTCGGACACATTCGCACAAGTCTGTGCGATCGCCTTGCCGTCGAAGGTCCCCATGGCCAGAGTGGTGTGCGTCACACTGAGGTCGTACACGACACGCACGACCGTCGAGGCAGGAGCCCCACCGAATGAAGAACCCAATGCCACGACGTCGTGGCTTAGCCCTGGCAGCGGCGGGTGTGATGCTCGCCAGCGGCGGGCTCGCGGCCTGCGGTAGCAGTGGCAGCAGCAGCGGCAAGCAGACCCTCACCTGGTACATCAACCCGGACGTCGGCAACACCGATGCCAGCAAGGGCGGTCAGGCGTCGCTCGCGCTGGCCTGTTCGAAGGCCTCGGGCGGGAAGTACGACATCAAGGTGCAGCTGCTGCCCAACTCCGCCGACGACCAGCGCACCCAACTGCTGCGACGCCTGATCTCCGGCGACAGTTCCATGGACCTGATGAGCATGGACCCTGCCTACGTCACCCAATTCGCCTCGGCGAAGCTGCTCGCGCCCGTGCCGGCCGACATGGTCTCGAACTTCGAGGACGACCGGGTGCCGTCGGCGATCAAGGGCGCGACCTTCGGTGGCAAGCTCATCGCGGCACCGTTCTGGGCCAACACCCAGCTGCTCTGGTACCGCAAGTCGGTCGCCCAGGCCGCAGGCCTCGATATGAGCAAGCCCGTCACCTGGGCACAGATCATCGCGGCCGCGAAGAAGGAGAAGAAGGAGATCGGGGTCCAGGCCAAGCTCTATGAGGGCTACTCGGTGTGGATCAACGCGCTGGTCGCCGGTGGCGGTGGCTCGATCGTGAAGAACCCGAGCGCGACGGCCGACGACACCAAGCTCGGCCTCAACACCCCGGCCGGCAAGGACGCAGCGTCGATCATCTCCCAGATCGCCAAGTCCGGCCTCGGTGGACCGGCCATGGGCTCCTCCGACGAGACGGCGGCGCTCAACCTCTTCCAGAGCGGCGCCGCTGCGTTCCTGGTCAACTGGCCCTACACCTACGCCGCGCTCACCGGCAACAAGAGCGACATCGGCGCAACCATCTATCCGCGCACGGTCGATGGGAAAAGCGCGGCGCCGCCGTTCGGCGGC
The DNA here is from genome assembly GCF_021391335.1 of Allobranchiibius sp. GilTou73. Classification (GTDB taxonomy): domain Bacteria; phylum Actinomycetota; class Actinomycetes; order Actinomycetales; family Dermatophilaceae; genus Allobranchiibius; species Allobranchiibius huperziae. The sequence goes on from NZ_CP090051.1 coordinate 1,479,123, forward strand.
ATCGACCTCGCGGTCGGCAAGACCAGCAAGCACACCGATCTGGCCTACGACGCCGCGGCGTGCATCACCGACGAGACCAACCAGGCGTCGTACATGGCCAAGGCAGGCAACCCGGCCAGCCGGAAGGCGGCGTTCTCCGACGCCGCGGTGAAGAAGGCGTTCCCCAACGGCATCGCAGCAACGATCCTGGAGTCGCTGGGGACAGCGGCGCCCCGGCCGTTGTCGCCCTACTGGGCCGACATCTCCACCGGACTGCAGCAGCAGTTCAGCCCGCCCAGCTCGGTGAACGCCAACACACCGAAGAAGGCGCAGACCTTCATTTCCAACGTCCTGAAGGGGAAGGCCCTGTTGTGAGTACCGTCGCGGACACCACGACCGGTGAACGGTCGACCGCTCGCCGATCCGACAAGAAGGCCGGCCTCTCCGACCGGACCAGGGCCGAACGCCGCCTCGGGTGGAGGCTCGCCGCCCCGGCAGTCGTCGTAATGGTGCTGGTGACGTTCTATCCGATCGCCTACGCCCTCTACCTGTCGCTGTTCAACTACCGGCTCACCGACCCGGCGGCCCGCAAGTTCGTCTGGTTCCAGAACTACATCACCTCGCTCAGCGACCCGTTGTTCTGGAAGGCCACCGGTATCACCGCGTTGATCACGATCGTCACGCTCGTCGTGGAGCTGATCTTCGGGATGGCGATCGCGATGGTGATGAACAAGGTCGTGCTGCCCCGCAGGACGCTGCGCACCGTGGTCCTGATCCCCTACTCGATCATCACGGTCGTCTCGGCGTTCTCCTGGCTGTACGCGTTCAGGTTCGACACCGGCTTCGTCAACCACTGGCTGCACTTCATCTCCTTCGGCGCCTTCGACCCGTCCTACAACTGGTTCGGCGGCACGTGGTCCTCGCTGACGATCGTCTGCCTGTCGGAGATCTGGAAGACCACGCCGTTCATGTCGCTGCTGCTGCTGGCGGGTCTGGCACAGGTCGACCAGTCGATGGAGGAGGCGGCCGAAGTGGACGGCGCCTCGTGGTGGCAACGCCAGATCAAGGTGGTCTTCCCGAGCATGAAGGGCGCCATCATGGTCGCCGTCGTCTTCCGCGCGCTCGACGCGTTCCGGATCTACGACAACCCCTTCGTGATGACCGGCGGTGCCAACAACACCAACTCGCTGTCGATGCTGGTCGGTCAGACCACCGTGAGTCAGACGGAGATCGGCATGGGATCGGCGCTCGCGGTGCTGCTGTTCGTGTTCGTGCTCATCATCGCCGCCGGGCTCGTGCGGCTGTTCAAGGTCGACCTGACAGGGGGCAACAAGTAATGGACACCAGAATGAGCGGCAGGACCAAGTGGGGTCTCGCCGGAGTCTCCGTGCCGATCATGCTGTGGACGCTCATCCCGATCGTCTGGATCGTCGCGACCTCGCTGAAGAGCACGGCGGCACTGGCCGACCAGCAGCAGAACGTCTTCGGCAACTTCTGGCCCAAGAGCATCTCCTGGGACAACTACAGCCTCATCTTCACCGGGGGCGCGAAGGACCTGTTCGTGCCGGCGTTGTGGCACTCCGTCGTCGTGTGCGTGGTCGCCACGTTCATCAGCGTCATCCTGGCCACGTTCTGCGCGTACGCGATCGCCCGGCTGGACTTCCCCGGCAAGAAGGCGATTCTCGTGGTTTCTCTGACCGTGTCGTTCTTCCCGGTCATCGCGATGGTCACGCCGCTGTTCAACCTGTGGCGCATCCTGCACCTGTTCGACACTCTGCCCGGCCTGATCATCCCCTACATCACGCTGACGCTGCCGTTGTCAATCTGGATCCTGTCGGCCTTCTTCCAGCAGATCCCGTGGGAGATGGAGCAGGCCGCGCAGGTCGATGGCGCCAGCAGTTGGCAGGCGTTCGTCAAGGTCGTCGCCCCGCTGGCCGCGCCGGGAGTCTTCACCACGGCCATCATCGCCTTCTTCACGGCCTGGAACGACTTCGTCTTCTCCAGCAACCTGACCGCCGCCCGCGCACAGACCGTCCCGGCCGCACTGAACTCCTTCACCGGAGCCAGCCAGTTCACGCAGCCGACCGGTGCCATCTGTGCGGCAGCGGTCATCGTCACCATTCCCGTCGTCATCCTGGTGCTGCTCTTCCAGCGCCGGATCGTCGCCGGACTCACCTCCGGCGCCGTCAAGGGCTGACCGGCCTACCCGCCGCATCGCACGAAGGAGCTAGCCAGTGTCAAGCATCGAATTGAAGAACCTCGTCAAGAAGTACGGCGACGGGTTCCCCGCCGTCAACGACATCTCGCTCGACATCGCCGACGGCGAATTCATGATCCTCGTCGGACCGTCCGGCTGCGGGAAGTCCACGCTGCTGCGGATGGTCGTCGGGCTGGAGGACATCACCTCCGGCGAACTGGACATCAACGGCAAGCGGGTCAACGACCTGGCGCCGCGGGACCGCAACCTGGCCATGGTGTTCCAGAACTACGCGCTCTACCCGCACCTGACCGTCTTCGAGAACATCGCGTTCCCGCTGCGCCTCGCCAAAGGCAAGCACAGTGACAACGAGATCAAGCAGAAGGTCAACGACGCGGCCGACATGCTGGAGTTGCGCGAGCACCTCGAGCGCAAGCCGGCGAACCTGTCCGGTGGTCAGCGCCAGCGCGTCGCGATGGGCCGCGCGATCGTCCGGGAGGCCGACGCGTTCCTCTTCGACGAGCCGCTGTCCAACCTGGACGCCAAGCTGCGCGGCCAGATGCGCACCGAGATCGCGCGCATGCAGCGCCGTCTCGGCGTGACCACGCTCTACGTCACCCACGATCAGACCGAGGCCATGACCCTGGGCGACCGGGTCGCCGTGCTGAAGAAGGGCGTCCTGCAGCAGTGCGCGTCGCCGCGGGAGCTCTACGAACAGCCGGTCAACCTGTTCGTGGCCGGCTTCATCGGCTCGCCGCCGATGAACTTCCTGCCCGCCCGGGTCGAGGGCAACACCCTCAAGATGCCCATCGCCGACGTCGAGCTGTCCGGTGAGCTGGCGGAGAAGGTCAAGGGTAAGAGCGCGGTCATCGTGGGTCTGCGGCCCGAGCACATCAAGGACGCCTCGCTCGGCGACAACATCTCCCACGGTGTGCCGTTCAAGGCCGTGGTCGACGTGACGGAGTGGCTGGGCAACGAGCAGTACGCCTACATCCCGTTCGACTCCGACCCGTCCCTGCAGGGCACCCTGGAGGAGTTGGACCGCGACCTGGACGGTGAGGGGATGCGCACCCAGATGGTCGTCAACCTCGACTCGCGCTCACGGGTGCGGGAGGGACAGGAAGCCGATCTGGTCTTCGACCCGTCGTTCATGCACGTCTTCGACCCGGAGTCCGGCGACTGCCTGACCCGCGACGACGACCGCGCCGCCGAGATCGCCCGGGACAACGAAGAGCAGCGCAAGGCCGCCCTCGAGCGGGCACGCACCCGTGAGTCGAACGCGGCTGCGCAGAGTGCGGAGCCGCGGCAGGCCTCCTGATCGATCGGCAGGACAGTAGTACCGCAGGGCCGGGTCCCATCCATGGGTCCGGCCCTGCGGGTACGGCGGGGAGGCCGGATGCGCGTGGTCGAGTACCTGCTGATATGCATCGTGCCCGCCGCGGTGATCAGCCTGGCGTTCAAGGTCCCGTGGTTGCTTCGTCGGCTGCGCCGGGGAGCACAGGCATTGCACACCACCCACCGGCCGATCGAGCGGCTGGCCGACGATCTGCACCGGCTGGGTTCGGAGCTGCAACTGGTGCGGGCAGGCGGGGGGCCGGCCCGCAAACGCCGCCTGACGGCGATCGAGCTGGCCTACGAGGATGTCCTGCTGGAGTGCTGCGCCGCGCTCGAACTGCCGCATCCCGCACGTCCGCCCCTGACGCGCGAGGAGCGGCTGCACGTCGAGGCCGCGCTGTTGAAGGCGGGCCTGCGGTGGTGAGGGGGCGCACCGCGTTTCGTAGGGTGCCCCCATGAGCGGCACTGGCAAGACGATCCTGATCACCGGCGGAACCCGAGGGATCGGTCGGGCCGTCGCCGAGAGCCTGTCCGCCGGTCACCACCTGCTGATCGGTGGTCGTGACGAGGCGTCGGTGAAGCAGACCTGCGGCGCCCTGCGCTCGGCCGAGCCCTTCGTGGCAGATCTGGCGAACGAGGAAGCAACCGCCGCCGCCGTGGAATCCATCGGCGAGCTCGACGCCGTCGTGCACTCGGCCGGTGTGATGGGGCACGGACCGCTGACGTCGCTGAGCCGCGCCGACTGGCGTCGCACGATGGAGCTGAACGTCGTGGCGGTGGCGGACCTCACCCGCCTGCTCCTGCCGCAGCTGCGCCGTGCCCAGGGCACCGTCGTCGTGATCAACTCCGGCTCCGGTCTCACCGCGCGCGTCGATTCCGCGCTCTATTCGGCCAGCAAGTTCGCCGTGCGTGCGTTGGCCGACTCGGTGCGCGAGCAGGAGCGCGAGCACGGGGTGCGGGTCACCACGATCTACCCCGGACGCGTCGACACCGACATGCAGCGCGAGCTGGTCGAGGGCCAGGGCGGCCAGTACGACGGCGGCCTCTACATCCGACCGTCGTCGATCGCGGCCGCCGTCCGCCTCGCCATAGAGATGCCCTCCGACGCGTCGGTCGACGACCTCTCAGTCCGTCCCGGGCCCCGGTAGACCCAGCTCGGCCCTGGTCGGCGGCTGCGACCCGGCCCGCGAGACGGTCACCGCCGACGTCGCGATCCCACGATCGACAGCGGCCATGAACGCGTCGCGACCTGCCGCGCGCAGGCGTTCCCTGGCGTCGGCGCCGCCGAGCAGCCCATCGTCCAACAGCTGCGACAGCATCCCGGACATGAACGAGTCGCCGGCACCCACGGTGTCGACCAGGTCCACCCGCCGACCCGGCACGTCGACCAGCTCACCGGTGCCGCTCAGATGCACGAGCGCGCCGTCGCCACCGCGGGTGGCGACCACCAGCGACGGACCCAACTGACCCCACAGGCGCAGCACCTCGCCGAGCTCGACTCCGTCGCCGTACAGCCACGCTATGTCCTCGTCGCTGGCCTTGACCACGTCGGACAGCCCGACGAGCTCCTCGATGCCGGAGCGGACCGACGCGGCCTCCCCGATGATCGTCGGCCGCGGGTTCGGGTCGAGGGAGACGGTGCCCTGCGCGCGATGGGCGACCACGGCGTCCCGGACGGCGCTGGCGCCCGGTTGCAGGGCGGTGGCGATGGATCCGGTGTGCAGATGCCCCCGCCCTCCCGGGAGCGGGGTTGAGGGATCCCAGGCCAGATCGAACTCGTAAGTGGCAGCGCCGGATTCGTTCAACGTCGCAAGAGCGGTCGGAGTCCGGGCCGCGCTCACGCTTCCCGGTGTGAGGTCCACGCCGTCGACGGCCAGGGCGTCGCTGATGGCCAGACCGCGCTCGTCGTCGCCGATGTACGTCGCGAGCGAGACGGGGTGGCCGAGCCTGGCCAGGCCGACCGCGGTGTTGAACGGGGAGCCGCCGACGTGTTCGCGCTGAGACCGGTCCGGGCGGCGCACGATGTCGATCAGGGCCTCACCGATGACCAACGTCGAGGCGTGCACGGCGGTTTCCTCAGCCCGCCGCGGTCGCGTACTCGTGCAGCTTGGCCAGCGAGTGATGCGCGTCGATCAACCGGATCGTCCCGCTCTTGGAGCGCATCACCAACGACTGGGTGAAGCATCCGTCGGCCCGGTAGCGCACCCCGCGCAGCAACTCACCGTCGGTGATGCCGGTCGCGACGAAGAAGGCGTTGTCGCCGCGGACGAGCTCGTCGGTGCTGAGCACGGTGTCCAGGTGCAGGCCGGCGTCGATGGCCTTCTGGCGTTCGTCGTCATCCTTCGGCGCGAGGATGCCCTGGATGGTGCCGCCCAGGGCCTTCATCGCGCACGCCGTGATGATGCCTTCGGGAGTGCCCCCGATGCCGAGCAGCAGGTCGATGCCGGTGTCGGGTCGTGCGGCCATGATCGCGCCTGCGACGTCGCCGTCGGCGATGTAGCGGATGCGCGCCCCCGCGTCGCGGATCTGGCTCGCGAGCTGCTCGTGACGCGGCCGGTCGAGCACGACCACCGTGACGTCGGCGGCGCTCACTCGCTTGGCCTTGGCCACCCGCCGGATGTTCTCGGCCACGGGGAGGCGGATGTCGACGACGTCGGCGATGTCCGGCCCGGCAGCGAGCTTGTCCATGTAGAAGACCGAGCTGGGGTCGTACATCGAGCCGCGCTCGCTCACCGCCATCACCGACACCGCGTTGCTCATGCCCTTGGCGGTGAGGGTGGTGCCGTCGATCGGGTCGACGGCGACGTCGACGCCCGGCCCCGTCCCGTCACCGACGTGCTCGCCGTTGAAGAGCATCGGCGCCTCGTCCTTCTCGCCCTCGCCGATGACGACCACACCGTTCATCGCGACCGAGGAGATGACCCGGCGCATCGCGGCCACGGCCGCGCCGTCGGCGTCGTTCTTCTCACCGCGCCCGACCCAGCGGCCGCCGGCCATGGCGGCTGCCTCGGTGACCCGCACCAGCTCCAGCGCCAGGTTGCGATCCGGCACCTCGGCGCTGTGACGGCTTGCCTCATCGGTGGACATGCGACTCCTCGGTCGGCGGGTCGGGCCCGCCAGCGGGGCCCCTCGATCTCGCTCGGTGAGTCTATCGGTGGTGAGTCGACGGGCGGCTGCGCCTGGCGCTCGGCCATGGGCGACGATGGAGGGGTGAGCACTCCACCCTCCGCGCAGGCTCAGGCCGGCGCACCGGCCCCCGCACGGCGCGGGATGAGCGGCACCGCGAAGAACATGGTGATCTCGATGATCGTGCTGATCGCGGGCTGTCTGGTGCTGATCGCGCTCGTGCCCCGGGTGGGCTCGGTCCAGCAACCGGTCGCGAACGTCGCGGCGATCGCCCGGGAGGTCGGCATCGATCAGAAGTGGGACGTCGCCGTCGCCGACGGGCTGCCGAAGGGCTGGACGGCCACCAACGTGACGCTCATGACCGACGACCCGCCGGACACCTGGCAGGCGGGCTACACCACCCCCGGCACTCACTACGCCGCGGTCGTGCAGACCAGCAGTGACGATCGCTCGTGGGTGACACGCCAGACCGGAGCCGCCAAGAAGGTCGGCACGGTCTCCATCGGCGGCGCCACCTGGACGCGCTACGACCGCAACGACGGCGAGCAGCGCGCGCTGGTGCGCTCCACCCCGCTCGGCGGCCTGCACACCGCCGTGATCGGGACCGCGCCGTGGTCGCAGCTGACCTTGTTCGCCAAGTCCCTTCGGCCGCTCAGCCACAGCACGCTGCACCCGACGTCGTGACAGACGCCGACGGGTACCCCGAGGGCAGCAACCCCGCGCGATGGCTCGCGCTCTACGTCTGCCTCGGCGCGGTGTTCATGTGCCTGCTCGACGTGAGCATCGTCAACGTCGCCCTGCCCTCCATGCAGGAGGGTCTCAAGGCGACGTCGTCAGATCTGCAGTGGGTGCTGTCGGGATACGCCGTGACGTTCGGTCTCGTGCTCGTCCCTGCCGGCCGGCTCGGTGACGCCTACTCGCGGCGCACGATGTTCCTCATCGGGATCACCGGCTTCGTGATCGCCAGCGTCGCGTGCGGGCTGGCCTGGTCCCCGCTCGCGATCGTCGTCTTCCGGCTGCTGCAGGGCATCTTCGCCGGACTGCTCACCCCGCAGGTCAACGGCATCATCCAGCAGCTCTTCCGCGGTCCCGAGCGCGGCCGGGCCTTCGGCTACTTCGGGGCGATCGCGGGCGTCTCGACCGCCGCGGGGCCGCTGGCAGGTGGCGGACTCATCGCCCTGTTCGGTACCGAACACGGCTGGCGCACGGTCTTCTTCGTCAACCTGCCCATCGGCATGGTGGCGATCCCGTTCGCCGCGCGTCTGCTCACCCGGGCCGGCGTGACGAGCAGCCGCGGCACCGGTCGGCGCCCCCAGCTCGACCCGGTCGGCTCGCTGCTGTTCTGCGTCGGGATCGTCTCGCTGCTGCTGCCGTTGGTGGAGCAACGGGAGTGGTCCGGCGCGGTGCGCTACCCGTTGTACGCGGTCGCCGTGCTCTTCCTGGCCCTCTTCGTCCTGTGGGAACGCCGCGTGGAGTCCCGGGGTAAGGCGCCGGTGCTCGATCTGCGGCTGTTCTCGCTGCGTAGCTTCAGCTTCGGTTCGGTGACCGGGCTGCTCTACTTCGGCGCCTTCACCTCGATCTTCTTCGTGCTCACCGTCTATCTGCAGATGGGTCAGGGCTACTCCGCGTGGCAGGCGGGACTGACGGTCACGGCATTCGCCGCGGCCACGATCCCGGCATCGCGCCTGTCGGGCTCCAAGGGCCCCGACCACCCCATCGCCTTCCTAGTGACGGGGTCGCTGCTCTTCGCCGCCGGCCTGCTGCTGACGATCCTCGCGGTGCAGATCGAGTCCGGTTCGCACGTCGGCTGGTGGATCGCGGTGCCGCTCGTGGTGGCCGGTTTCGGCAACGGGCTGGTGCTGCCCGCCAACCAGACGCGGGTGGTCTCCCAGGTGCCGGTGGAGCAGGCGAGTTCGGCCGGCGCGGCGTACCAGGTGTTCCAGCGCACCGGGACGGCACTCGGCATCGCGGTCGTCGGCTCGGTGTTTTTCGGCCAGTTGGCGAGCAGCCGGGGCGATTTCTCCCAGGCCTTCGAGTACGGCGTGAGCGTCTCGGCCGGGCTCGGCATCCTGACCGCGGTGCTCGCGGGTGCGGAGGCGTTGTCGGGCAGGCTCGCGGTGTCGCGTGCCGGCCGAGCGGTCGAACCCTGAGCCTCCTTTAAGCCTGCCCGGTGGGTGCCGGTCAGTCCCGGTCGGCGGTCATCGCGTCGATCCGCTGCTCGGCGTTCGAGAGCCACTTCTGGCAGTGCGCGGCGAGCGCCTCGCCGCGTTCCCACAGCCGCATGCTGTCCTCGAGGCTCGGCTCGCCGCTCTCCAACCGGGTCACGATCGCGGCCAACTGGTCGCGCGCGTCCTCATACCCCAGGTGGGCGATGTCGTCGTGAGCGTCGGCGGCCGGTGCCTCGTCCGCGCCGTCGGCGGCCTGCTGCTCGGTGGTGGCCATATCTAGAACTCCTCGGATGGTCGATGGTCGTGTCGTGCGTACGGGTCGGGCGGTAGGTTCGCGCGTCGTGCGCGCCTCACGGCTTCGTCACCGGGCGCACCGCGAAGTCGCCCTGGGCGACGGTGACCCGCAGAAGATCGGACGGCGCCACCTGGGCGACGTCGGTGACGACCTCGCCGTCCTGGGTGCGCACGACGGCGTAACCGCGTTGGAGCACCTCCCAGGGCGACAGCGCCCGCAGCTGACCGGCGAGGTGACCCACCTGATCATGCGCCCGGTCCAGACGGCGGGTCACGACGGAGGAGGAGCGTGCGCGCAGTTGCTGCACCGCGTCCGCCCGGCGCGTCACCATGGTGATCGGGTCGCGCAGCGCCGCAGCCGCGCACAGCTGATCCAGGTGCCGTCGCTCGATGGCTGCGTGGTGACGCAGTGAGCGCGCGGCTCGATCGAGCAGCCTGTCCAGCCCAGCATGCTGCTCGGCCAGGTCGGGCACGACCCGGCGTGCGGCGTCGGTGGGGGTCGAGGCGCGCAGATCCGCCACGAAGTCGAGCAGCGGTGTGTCGACGTCGTGCCCGATGGCGCTCACCACCGGGGTGCGCGCGGCGGAGACCGCGCGTAGCAGGGCCTCGTTGCTGAAGGGCAGCAGATCCTCGAACGCGCCACCGCCCCGGGCGATCACAATGACGTCGACGTCCGGCGCGGCATCCAGCTCGGCCAGGGCCGCACCCACCTGCTCGACAGTGCCCGGCCCCTGCACGGCTACCTGCCGGATCTCGAACTGCGTTGCGGGCCAGCGCAGCCGGGTGTTCTCCACGACGTCCTTCTCGGCGGCGCTCGCACGACCGCAGATCAGGCCGACCCGGCGCGGAAGGAACGGCAGCGGACGTTTGCGGGAGACGTCGAAGAGCCCTTCGCTGCGTAGCAGCTGTTTGAGGTGCTCCAGGCGCAGCAGGAGATCGCCGACGCCGACCGGTCGCATCTGCCGGGCGTCCAGGTGCAGAGAACCGCGCTTGGTCCAGAACGTCGGCTTGGCCTGCACCACCACCCGGGCGCCGGGTCCGATGCCCGGACCCATCGCATCGAGGGTGTTGACGTGCACCGTCACCGACAGCGACATGTCCACGTCGGGGTCGCGCAGAGTGACGTAACAGGTCGGAGCGCCCGGTCGCCGCTGCAACTGCACGATCTGGCCCTCGACCCACAGCGGCGACATCTTGTCGACGTACTCGCTGATCCGCATCGACAGGGTGCGCACCGGCCAGGGCTGCTCGGCGGTGGTATCGGCGGCCTTCTCCGGAAGCGGCGCGGTCACGCGGCCACCGTAGACTGATGGGTATGACAAGCACTCCAGTGGCGGCCGCACGCTCGCGCACCAAGCGGGTCCTGCTCGCCGCCCCGCGAGGGTATTGCGCCGGAGTGGACCGCGCCGTGGTGACCGTGCAGAAGGCGCTCGACCTCTACGGCCCGCCGGTCTACGTGCGTAAGGAGATCGTGCACAACAAGCACGTCGTGACCACGCTGGAGAAGCGCGGCGCGATCTTCGTCGAGGAGACGGACGAGGTGCCCGAGGGCGCGACGGTGATCTTCTCCGCGCACGGTGTGGCACCGGTGGTGCACGAGGAGGCTGCCGCACTGAAGCTGAAGACCATCGATGCCACCTGCCCGCTGGTCACCAAGGTGCACCGCGAGGCCGTGCGCTTCGCGAACGACGACTTCGACATCCTGCTCATCGGCCACGAGGGCCACGAGGAGGTGGTGGGGACCGCGGGGGAGGCGCCCCAGCACATCACGCTGGTGCAGAGCCCCGACCACGTCGACGAGGTCACCGTGCGCGACCCGGACAAGGTCGTGTGGCTCTCCCAGACCACACTGTCGGTGGACGAGACGATGGAGACCGTGCGGCGACTGCGGGAGAAGTTTCCGAAGCTGCAGGATCCGCCGTCGGACGACATCTGTTACGCCACTCAGAACCGCCAGTTGGCGGTCAAGCAGATGGCGCCGGACACCGACCTGATGATCGTGGTCGGCAGCCGCAACTCCTCCAACTCCGTCCGCCTCGTCGAGGTCGCGCTCGAGCACGGTTCGCGCGCGGGTCACCTGGTGGACTACGCCGACGAGATCGACGAGAGCTGGCTCGACGGCGTCACGACCGTGGGCGTGACGTCGGGTGCGTCGGTGCCGGAGGTGCTGGTGCGGGACGTGCTGGACTATCTGGCCGCACGCGGTTACGAAGACGTCACGGCCGTGCAGGCCGCGCAGGAGAGCTTGCTCTTCGCGCTGCCGAACGAGTTGCGCCGTGACCTGAAGCTCGCGGGCAACGGCGACGACAAGGTGCGTCACGACGCCGGCGCGCTGCGCTGAGCCTCACCCCCGTCGCCTGACACCCCGGCGCGGAAGTCGAGCTGGGGGCGGGCGCTCTCACCGGCCTGCTCCATGTCGCGGTCGACCGCGTCGATGAGTTCCCGTGCCGTGAGCGGGCGTACGGCGTCCTGCAGGGGAGACGGGGCGGCCGGGGGCTGATCTGCCAGCCCGAGTTCGTGCATCTTGCGGGCGGTCACCAGCACCCGGCTCTCCATGGTGCCGAGCAGTGCGTTGTAGGCCTCGACCGATCGGTGCAGCGAGCTTCCGAGCTTGTCGGTGTGTCGCCCGAGGGTCGCCAGCCGTTCGTAGAGCGTCCTGCCCAGCTCCAGCAGTTCCCTGGCGTTGGCGTTGAGGTCGTCCTGCTGCCAACTGAATGCGACCGTGCGCAGGAGAGCCAGCAGAGTGCTCGGCGACGCGAGCACCACCCGGCGGGAGATGGCGCGTTCGAAGATCGCCGGATCGGCCAGCAGGGCCGCTGACAGCACCGCGTCGGACGGGACGAACGCCACCACCATCTCCGGAGAGCCGGCGAAGGCGGCCCAGTAGCCCTTGGCGGCGAGCGCGTCCAGGTGCCCGCTGAGGGCACGGGCGTGCGCCCGCAGCGCCGCCGAGCGCGCGGCGTCGTCGATGCCCTCGCGCTGGGCGGCCAGGTAGGAGGTCAGGGGCGCCTTGCTGTCGATCACCAGCGTGCGCTCGCCCGGCAGGTGGACCACGACGTCCGGGCGCACCGCGACGCCGTCCCGGGCCCGTGCGCCGACCTGCTCCTCGAAGTCGCAGCGGGACAGCATTCCCGCGTGTTCGAGCAGGCGCCGCAGCTGGGTCTCACCCCAGGTGCCGCTGATGTTGGAGGACTTGAGGGCCCCGGCCAGCGCGGCCGTCTCCTGCTGCAGACGGGTGGTGGTCGCCCCCACCTGATCCAGTCGTGCCCCGAGCTCGCCCCACTGCGCCAGGCGGTCGCGTTCGAGCACTCCCACCTGGCGCTCGACGCGCAGGAGCGTTTCGCCCAATGGGGCGAGGACACCCGCGGTGCGCTGGTCGTCGCGGTCGGCCAGTTCCAGGTCGACGATTCGCTCGCGCAGCAGGTCGCGCTCGGTCGTGAGCGCGACGCCGCGGGCGAGGTACACCGCACGTAGCGTCATCACGGCCATCAGCGCGCCGATCACGGCACCAGCGAGAAGAGCCTCCATCACAGTCATGGACGGAGCGTGGCACGGTGCACCGACAATGTGGCGATCCGACTCAGGCGCGCCCTGCACGGAGGACCGGCTTGACCACTCGTTGGACGTGGTGCCACGCGCGACGTTGCACGATCAGGGTCAGCGTGCCCGCCGCGACCATGCCTACCAGGTTGAGGCCCAGCTGAGCAGCCGACCCCGTCATCTCGTGGGGCACCCACAGGCCGAGCGCCAGCGCGAAGTTGCCGGCCGCCGGGACCGTGGTGACTGAGATGAACACCCCGACCATCGCCTGCGCCTTCTCGACGGACAGAGCGAGCACGCCCGCCGCCCCCGCCAGAAGGGCTACGACGAACGACCACGTGTTCGGTTGCCAGATGAACTGCGTCTGCGGACGTGCGCGAGCCACCATCTCGGGGTGGACGATCCCGGCGAAACGCGCGAGCACGGCGATCAGGGAGATGACGGCGACCGCGAACGCGAAGCTGCCGAGTAGGACGGCGATGCTCCGCAGCGCCAGGCGGCCGCCTCCGAGCGCGAGGCCGGTGCAAATCGCCGCCACGGTGGCGAATTCGGGCCCGACCACCATCGCGCCCACCACCAGGATGGAGGAGTCGGTGATGACCGCGACGGAGGCGAGAGCGACCGCGATCACGAGGAAGATCTCGTAGCTGAGGGTGGGCCGTGCGGCGTCCTGCGCCTGCTCGAGCAGCACGTCCCACACCACGGCATCGTCGGGATCGCCCTCGACGGCCAGATCGATCTCACGAGCGGCCCGGAAGGGAGTGGCCGACGGTTGACTCAGGACCACCCCTCCCCGGTCGCACAACCCGGTGCCGCGCAGCGCGTCGAGCACCTGGCTGGTCGCCTCTCGAGCGACGTCCACCTCGATGACATCGCCGGGCGGCCGCAGGCTTGCACCGCGCACCCTCGAGAGGTTGGTCGCTGCCGGGTGCTCGAAGAGCAACGCCGCCACGGACGCACTGAGATCGTCCGGGACGGTGAGCCGCAGGTGCATGAGCATGCCTGCAGGGTAGATCCCCGAGGGGGCCCGTCAGGTCGTCGTGAGCGGCAGCGCCAGGATGGGCGTCTTCGTGGGCACCTGGGACCCGCCGGCGGGTTCGACGGTGATGTCGAACTCCTTGGCGCCCTGGACGTTGGCGGTGAGCCGATTGGTGTGATCGGTCTTGAGGATGCCGGCGTTGGTGGGCCCGTCGCTCTTGATGAACCAGCCCTGGTAGGTCGTGTCGCCCTTGGTCGCGGCGACCTTGTTCAGGGTCGCGACGGCCTGATTGAGCGAGCGCGAGCTGATCACGGTGACGGTGCCGCCTTGGAACTGCACGGTCTGGCGTGTCGCGTCGGGTGCGTGCTCGATCCGGGACTGCGCGTTGGTGACCCCGTTCGACGAGCCGGCCCACGGCTGGGCGTGGATGACACCCGCGCCGGCGACGACCACGGCGGCAGCCGCGACGAGGCCGAGGACCGCGCGGCGGTGCCTGCCCGCCGTACGCGCCGACCTCGCCCCGATCGAACGCTCGGCTCGCGACGAAGGCGTCTGCGGGGTGTGCTGAATCTGTGCCAGCAGCGAGGAACGCACATCGGGCGACGGAGCGAGCGGGGGGGACGTCTGAGGCCAGTGTGACGGTGAGTTCGGCGACCTCGGCCACCTCGCGGCGGCAGGACTCGCAGTCCTGCAGATGACGCTCGGAGCGGGCCCGTTCCAGGTCGTCGACGGCGTCGAGGGCGTAGCCCACGGCATCGATGTGCGTGTCGTTGGTCATCGCTCACCTCCCATCGCGGTGCGTAACCGCTGCAATCCATCGCGTATTCGTGTCTTCGCCGTGCCGAGGGGGATGCCGAGTCGTTCGGCGACCTCTGCGTGCGTGTGACCCTCGAAATACACCAGGCTGAGGGCCTGCCGCTGGTTCTCGCCCAGAGTGCCCAGGGCGCTGCGGACCCGTTCTGCGTCGAGTGAGGCCGTCACCTGATCGACCGTGGAGTCGTACGCCGTCTCCTGCGACTCCCGCGTGTACGTCTCGTCCCGCCGTCGGGTGGCCTGCGCCGACCGGATACGGTCGACCGCCCGGCGGTGGGCGAGAGTAAACATCCAGCTAAGCGCCGACCCCTTCTGCGGATCAAACTTGGGGCTGGTGCGCCAGATCTCCAGGAAGACCTCCTGGGTGATCTCCTCGGCCTGCGCCCGGTCCACGATGAGTCGGACGACCAGACCGTTGATACGGGGACTGGTCGCGTCGTAGAGCCGCGCGAACGCGTCTTCATCCCCTCGACCCGCCGCCGTGAGCAGGTCGGCAAGCTCCGGACCCGGTTCGTGGAGCCCGGTGTCCACTGTCCGCAAGGTGCCTGCCATGGGACCCATCTTGACTGATGGGCCCCACGACAGCGCTACCGACGTCACAGAGAACGAGATTCGTTACAGATCAGCTGGCCGGGACCAGGACCGTGTCGATGATGTAGACGTTGGCGTTCGCGGTCTGCACATTGCCGCAGATGATCTTCGCGGTGGCCCCGCCCTTGACGGTCAGGGTGGGCACGGTGCCGCTCACCGTGTCGCTGGTCTTGGCGAGCGTCTGGTGGGTGCCGACGATCTTGTCCGGGCCGAGGCGGGTCGCCAGGACGTGGTTGGTGAGGATCTTGGTCAGCATCGTCTTGTCGGCGAGAACCTTGTCGAGGGTCGCCTTGGGGAGCTTGGCGAAGGCGTCGTTGGTCGGCGCGAAGACGGTCAGGTTCTGGGTGTTGTTCAGCGTGTCCACCAGGCCTGCCTTCTTGACGGCGGTGACCAGCGTCGACAGCAGCGGGTTGTTCGAGGCCGCGGTGGCGACCGTGTCCTGCGTCATGCCGCCGAACGAGCCCTTACCGGTCTTCGGTACGGCCGAGCAGCCGGGGCCGAAGGGGACGGCCGCGGTCGCGGTCGAGCCCGAGGAGGACGAGGAGCTGGAGGAGCTTGAGGGGGCGGCACTGGAGCTGCCGGAACCGCTGCTACTGCCGCAGGCGGTCAGCGCGATGGCGCCGATCGCGGTGACGGCGGCAGCCGAGGTGATGGAACGCGTCTTCATGTGGATCTCCTGGTGAGGTCTCGCGCTACGACGAGTTCGTTGGTTGAAGTACATGAGTCATTCGGAGTGCACAGTGAGCCGGATTGGATTGGCGCCCAATCCTTCACCCGATGTTGAAGATGAGGTTGACGACCCCGCTCGAGCCGTCCGGGAAGACGTCCTTGCGTGCTTCGGACTGCAGCGAGTCCTTGCCGTAGACGACCCGCGCACGGACAGCGTGCTGCCCGGTCGCCGTGGTGTTCCACACGTAGGCCCACTGTCGCCAGTAGTCCACGTTCACGTCCGGACCCATGGTGGCGTCCTTCCAGGGGCCTTCGTCGAGACTCACCTGCACGCGTACGACGCCGTGTCGCTGGGCCCACGCGACGCCGCCGATGACGACCTTGCCGCCCTTGACCGTCGCGAAGGACCCGGGCGTGTCGATGCGTGTCGAGGGCTTGATCGGGCCGTCGATCGTCCAGCCGCGCTTGGTCCAGTAGGCCTTCGCCTTGGAGTAGTCGGTGACGGTCATCCGGGTCACCCACTTCGTGCAGCCGAGCATCCCGTAGAGGCCAGGCGTGACCAGGCGCGCGGGGAACCCGTGCGCCCGGGGGAGTGCCTGCCCGTTCATCCCGATCGCGAGGAGGGCGTCGCGGTCATCGGTCATCGCACCGAGCGGGGTGCTGATGCTGAAGCCCTCGGTGGAGGTGCTGAAGACCTGCCGGCCCGGTTTGCCCGCGTCCTTGACGCCGGCCATCTTCAGCAGGTCCTTGGTGCGCACGCCGAGCCAGGTCGCCCCGCCGGCGTAGCTGCCGCCCGGCTCGTTGCTGATGCAGGTCAGGCTGATGTTGCGCTCGATCAGGTCGAGCTTGGTGATGTCGTCATAGCTGAGCTCGAGCGGGTGGTCGACGTCGCCGTCGATCCGCAGCCGCCAGGAGTCGCGCTCAACGTTCGGCACCGTCAGGGAGGTGTCGACCCGGTAGAACTTGCCGTTCGGGGTGCGCAGGGGGTGATCGCGGGGTACTGCGCCGTGAGGCCGACGGGGATCGCCGGCGCCTTCTCCTTGGCGACGGGCAGCGCCAGCCCGGCCGTGCTGGGTACGGCGCCGAGCTTCTGGCCGATCGCCGCACTGCCGACAGCGCCGGCCGCCACTACCCCCGATCCTGCGAGGAAGACCCGGCGGGTGCTCGCGAGAGTGGGCTCATCGCTCGCCGTCGGGCGTCGCAGGACACGGTCGACCGTGCGCCGGGTGAAGGCATCGCCGGACAGCCAGAAGAGTCCGAACAGCGCCAGGGTGCCTGCCAGGGCGGTGACGATGGTCGGGACGATGTCGGAGGCCACAGCAGCGGGGCGGGTCATCGCGGCGTACCCGGCGACGGCCACGAGCACCAGCTCGAGGGCCAGGCCGAGCAGGAAGATCCTGCGCGCCAGCAGGCCCGCGATGCCGGCCAGGACGAGTGCACCGGCGGAGACCGACAGCAACAGCACAAGCTTGTCGTTGGTGCCGAACTGCTTGATCGCGAAGTCCTTGAGCGCGGTCGGTGTGCGGTCGATCACTGCCTCGCCGACCGCGAGGACCGGGGAGGCCGATGCCTTGCGGAACGACGCGACGAGGTGGCCGAGGGCCATCCCGAGGCCTGCAGCCAGGATGCCGATGAGGATGGCGCGCAGTCGTCCGACCGTGCCGATCGGGTTGTGGGGATTGAGTATTCGCTTGGTCCGCGACCCGCCGTCGGCGCGTTCCAGCGAGGCCGACAGGGAGGCGGCGGTGTCGGACGCGGCGCCCGATGCCGGTGCGGCAGGCCCGTCATCGGGGGTGCCGGGGGATCGTCTCGGGGGCATGGCCGATCGCAGACGATCGAGGAAACGGGTCATGAGTCCTATTCCGGAGCGCGCGACGTGGTGGATGCCCTCGCCGCGACCGCGTAACCTCTTGTCCCCGTGGCCCTCACCATCGGAATCGTCGGACTGCCCAACGTCGGCAAGTCCACGATGTTCAACGCGCTGACCAAGAACAACGTCCTGGCCGCGAACTACCCGTTCGCGACCATCGAGCCCAACGTCGGGGTGGTCCCGCTGCCCGATGGGCGCCTCGAGGTGCTGGGCAAGATCTTCGACAGCAAGCAGATCGTTCCGGCCACCGTGTCCTTCGTCGACATCGCCGGCATCGTCAAAGGCGCCTCGGAGGGGAGGGCCTGGGCAACAAGTTCCTGGCCAACATCCGCGAGGCCGACGCCATCTGCCAGGTCATCCGTGCCTTCGACGACGACGACGTGGTGCACGTCGACGGGTCGATTTCCCCGGTGCGTGACAAGGAGATCATCGAGACCGAGCTGATCCTGGCAGACCTGGAGACCGTCGAGCGCGCGCTGCCGCGGCTCGACAAGGAGGTCAAGGGCAAGAAGACGGACAAGACGGTGCTGGACGCCGCGCTCGCCGCCAAGGACGTCCTGGATGCGGGCAACACGCTCTTCTCCCAGCGGGATTCGTTCGATTTCACCCCGATCCGCGAGCTGGGTCTCCTGACCGCTAAGCCCTTCCTCTACGTCTTCAACGTCGACGAGGCGCAGCTGACCGACACCGACCTGCAGGCGTCCCTGCAGGCGCTGGTCGAGCCGGCCGAGGCGATCTTCCTCAACGCCAAGCTCGAGATGGACCTCGCCGAGCTCGACGAGGACGACGCCACCGAGCTGCTGGAGTCGGTCGGCGTGACCGAGTCGGGGCTGGATCAGTTGGCGCACAAGGGGTTCCACACCCTCGGGTTGCAGACCTACCTGACGGCCGGGCCCAAGGAGACGCGCGCCTGGACCGTGCCGGTCGGTGCGACGGCCCCGCAGGCCGCCGGCGTCATCCACACCGACTTCCAGAAGGGCTTCATCAAGGCCGAGGTCATCTCGTACGAGGACCTGGTCGAGCTGGGCTCCGTCGCCGAAGCGCGTTCACACGGCAAGGCCCGCATGGAGGGCAAGGACTACGTCATGGCCGACGGCGACGTGGTGGAGTTCCGCTTCAACGTCTGAATCGGCGCGTTTTCGCAGGTCAGAGGCATGCGGGGGTCGTTTAGTCCGCACCTAGTCCGCAAGAATTTCAGCCGGACGGCCTCGAACGGGCCGTCCGAAGTGCTGCCAGGCCCCGCCGTGGGGTGCCCGCGGTGGGGCCTGCATCGGTGCGCTGACCGCGGCCGGAGCGACCCCCGGACGGCCTTGCCAGGAGGCGTTCGGGCACGCCCGTCTGGTCACTCTCCGGTACTGGCCACGGACGCCGCTTCGGGCCAGGCGGGGCCGCCAAGCGCCGCCGCCTTGTCCTGGGCTGCGTCGAGCGCATCGGAGATCTCGGGATGCAGTGCCGCCGCGAGCGACCAGGTCTTCGGCCGGTTGACCACTGTCTCGACGAACCGCAGCGCGTTCGCGTCATTGCGGACGACACCCTTCCTGCGTCCGGTGGAGATGTCGGTCCCGGCCACCCACGCCTCGTACGTCTCGCCGGTCATCGCGCCCGCGTTTCTCACCGGTCCGTCGGGGCCGGCCATGAGTCGGGTGGCGACGCCGCTGCCTTCACCGAGGTAGTAGTCGTCTGCGCGGGAGCGATCGCGCTCGACATACGCGCGGGCCGCACTCGCCGCGCCGCGGTCGAACTTCACGCCACCGTGCACCCGGATCACCGCCTCAACGACGTCCGTCAGCAACCAACGGACCCCTAGAAATGCCGCATGGCCCGCCCGATCACGGGCGGCCCATCTACGAACCTTCGTAGCATGCGTGCCGCTCGGGTGGGAGGTGTTGAGAACGCAGAGCGGGTGTGCGTTTCGACAGATTTTCGGGACCAATGACGGCCAACGATCGCCATCTGGAGGCGGCAGAGAGAGCGGGAATGGCTCGGCCCGGATGGGAGGTTCGGTGATAGCTGTCGAGTGTTCAGCCTGCGGCGTCTCAGAGGAATGTTGTGACGTGGGTCCGGAGGTCACGCGATCAGCAGGCCAGGTTTCCGATGGGGAACGGACCCGCGCGGCGCACGGGGCGTGGGCAAGGGCATCCCGACGGCCGTCCCCCTAGCTGTTGCCTCTCCCATGCGTAGGTGCGAGTGGATCGACTCCCTGCCGCTCATCGCGGGTTCAGGACAGATCTGGCCGAATGTCTCGACCTCAGAGGGACGTCTACCGCGCCGGCACTGCTATGCGGTGGTCACCCTGGATCCAGTCCTGTTGGAACCACTCACCGACCAGGTTTCCCACGATGATGGTCTGCCCCGCGGGGTCGAACAGGAGCACCCCGTCCCGGCGCAGGAGCGGCCCGAGCGCGGACAGCTCGTCGGCGGTGATCGGTAGGGAGCGCCGCTCACCGTCTTCGGTCACAATCAGCAACTCGAACGCAGAGGCGGCTTCAGCTCCTACGTTCCAGTTGGCGTTGACGTAGTCGATCCGAAGAGTGCGGTCACTCGATCCAGCCATACCCCACTGTCTCCTGCTAGCGGGTCTCACGTCGGAGTTAGCGACAAACCACCGGGCGGGTCTGATCTTGCTCCCTGGCGATAGTTCTCCAACCCCACGCCGGCCCCCGTGACATCCAGGAAGGGTGAAGGGGAGTGGCGAGACGCAGCCATGGAGATTGTTCGGGTGGAGTTCAGCGGGTGGGTGTCAGTGCGGTGTGTATTCCGGTTGCAGCCCGGTGCCGATCAGGTCTACGAAGAGCGCATCACGTTGTGGCGGGCCACGGACATGGATGCGGCGATCGAGCTGGCCGAAGCTGAGGCGCTTGAGTACGCCGCCGACCTTGACGGTGAGTACACCGGGCTTGCCCAGGCGAACCAGCTCTCGGATGAAATGGAGCCTGGAGCTGAGGTCTTCTCCCTGATGCGGTCCAGCGGGCTGGACACCGAGGACTACCTAGATCACTTTTTCGACACCGGGACCGAACGGCAGCAGGGGTCGCCTAGCTTTGATTTGTCCTAGCCTGAGGTACCCGTTACTAGAGTGTCTTAGATTGCTGCGTTAGGACAGTGGCACGTTGCCGATCTGAGCCACTCGCTCCGCATATTCGGCGGGTAGCCCGGTGCTGCAATCGCGGCCTCCAACCAGGTGCAGTGAGACTAGGTCGGAGTACTTGCTTTGGTGGACGGCTTCCACTTGTGACCAAGGGATGAATCGCCGGGTCGGGCGGCGGATGCCTTGCCGGTTGACCACGACGGTGTTGAGGGTCCGGGTCGAGCTGATGCAGAACAGCACGGCGAAGAAGGCTGGGATGACGTAGTGCACAGGCGATGCCCCCTTAGCGGCGTCCCGCACGACTGTCCAGGCCAGTACTACGACCACTAATCCCGCGATCCACTTCGCGAGGCGTGGGCGGCGTGCCCGCAGGTCGTACCGGACCTCGCCGCGTGCGTCTGTCGGCTGGCTCATGACGTTGGCCCCACGTGCTCCACCACGTCGCGCTGGGTAACTCGTTGTTCGATCGCCCTGGTGCCAGCGAGCAGCGCAACGGGTCCACCGCAGGATGCGACCGCCACCACGGCGTCGCCAACGAGGCCGTTCGCGAGGAGATACAGGGCCCACACCACCGCTACGACGATGAAGGCCGCGCATCCCAGTCGCACTTGGCGATGATGGTGGAAAAGCCAGCTCTCCAGCGATGTCAGTGGAGAGTCGGGGGCCACGCCCTGAGTATGGCGCCCACTGATCGTGCTCAGTGGCAACCTGCAGTGTCGTTCTGAGAGAGATTGCCTCAATAGTGAAGTTCGCACCACAGCGACCGGGATGTGCTGCCGTTGGCGCCGTAGTGCTGAGAGAAAGGCGGGCGCGGGGTGTGTCTGCCACGATGCGCGCATGCCTCAGGTGATCGTGCGCACCGCGATTGTGAAGGGCGCGAGTCCGCCGCTGTCGTTCGGT
Organism: Allobranchiibius sp. GilTou73; assembly: GCF_021391335.1. GTDB lineage: Bacteria > Actinomycetota > Actinomycetes > Actinomycetales > Dermatophilaceae > Allobranchiibius > Allobranchiibius huperziae. The sequence continues at coordinate 1,500,672 of NZ_CP090051.1, forward strand.
TCGTTTTACGTCAACGGAGACCGGCACCGTCTTCGCGGGGGGCATACGACGACCGTCGAGGTACCTGGAGGGGGACTGCTGCACGAACAGGTGACAGTTTGTAGTCACGCGGCGAGGTTCGCCGTGGGGGTCATGGTGGTCTCGTATTCGATGGGGGTCAATCGGCCGAGGCGGTCTTGTCGTCGGCGTCGGTGGTAGGTGCGTTCGATCCAGGTGACGATCGCGATGCGCAGCTGCTCGCGGGTGTCCCACCTGCGGGTGTTCAGAACGTTCTTTTGAAGCAGCGCGAAGAAGCTCTCCATGGCGGCGTTGTCGCCGCAGGCACCCACGCGGCCCATGGACCCGACTAGTTCGTGACGGGCCAGGGCGTGCACGTATCGGCGGCTACGAAATTGGCTGCCTCGGTCGGAGTGCACCACGCACCCGGCCACGTCCGCACTCGCGGTGGCGCGTCGTGCAACGGCCGAATTCAGGGCGGTGACAGCGAGTTTCGACGTCATCCGGGAGTCGATGCTGTAGCCGACGATCCGCCCGGAGCAGGCATCTTTGATCGCGCAGAGGTAGAGCTTGCCTTCCGTTGTCCAGTGTTCGGTGATGTCGGTCAACCACACACAGTTGAGGTCCTCGGCGGTGGTGAAGTCGTGCCGGGTGCGGCCCTTGGCGTCCTGGAACGCGAGCCGGTCATCGTGCACCGGCGGTCCCGGGCGAGGCCGACTGCTGCGCCGTTTGCCGAAGACCGACCACCAGGTGTTGGCCGAGCAGATCGCCCACGCGGTCCGCGACGACATCTGGTGGCCGGCGTCGCCGGCTTCCTCGTGCAGATACCGGTACCCAAAGACCGGGTCGTCGCGATGCGCGTCGAACAACGCGTTGGCACGGTAGGCCCACGCCACCTCACCGCCGGTGACCGGGGCGGTGCGCCACCGGTAGTACGGGGCACGAGAGAGCTTCAACACCCGCAACGACACCGTCACGGGAACCCCGTGCGCGGCGAGCTCTTTCACGAGCGGGTAGAGCCTTTTCCCGGCAGATTCGCCTGGGACAGGTACGCCGCCGCGCGGCGCAACACCTCGTTTTCCTGTTCCAGGGTGCGGATCCTGCGGCGGGCATCTCGTAACTCGACCCTCTCGGCACGTGTCGTGCCGGGCCTGTTGCCGTCCTCGACATCGGCCGTGCGCAACCACTTGGTCAACGTCATCTCGTGGATCCCGAAATCCTTGGCGACCTGCGCCAAGGTCACGCCCGCTTCGCGGGCGCGTGCCACGCGCACCACGTCCTCGCGGAACTCGATGGGGTAGGGCTTGGGCATCGCAACATCCTTCCAGGCCGCTCTTCCGGGCAAGCCAGATCAGATGTCACCTGTTCGTGCAGCAGTCCCGGGTATCGGTCAGATGGCGTCGCTGAGTGGGCTGCCCGTCAGCGCACTGCGGTTTTACGACGGTGCCGGCGTGTTGGCACCATCGATGGTCGACCCGAGTTCTGGGTACCGCTTCTACCAGCGCAGTCAGGTGGCTTCGGCTCGGCTGGTCGCGCATCTGCGCCGGGTTGGCCTGCCGCTGGAGGACATCAGGACGGTCGCGACCGAACCGGCAACCGCCAGCGCGATCCTGGCCGCGCATCTGGGCCGTCTGGAAGCTGGTCTGGCCGATGCTCGGAGGGAGATCTCCATCGTCCATCAGCTCCTCGAGAACACGGAGATCACCATGCACCGCTGCACCCTGCCTGCCGTTGAATTGATCCGAGCACTGCGCGAGGTCCGGCACGCCATCTGCCCCGACCCGGACGAGCCCCGCCTGAACGGGGTCTTCCTGGACAGCGAACCTGCCCAGCTACGAGTAGTCGCCACGGACCGGTACCGCCTCGCCACGAGCACGGTGCCCACATCGGAGCAGACGCAACTGCACCTCCTGCTGCCTGCACCGGCGGTCGATGAACTGCTCGCCGGCGAGCACACCGGTTCCCTCGACATCGTCGTCGACGACGGCACGATCACCCTGTCCAGTGACAGCGGCACCGTCCGCTCGCAGATACCCGACGTGGACTTCCCCTCCTACCGCACCCTGCTCACCCCGGGGCGCCGACAAGTGCCGGTGGACGCCGCAGCATTGCGAGCCGCACTGTCCGCCGGGCCAACCGAGACCCTCACCCGGGACAACGACGGCGTCGCCTATGACGTCAGCCGACTCAACATCAGCACCGAAGGGGTGCGGGTCGGTGCGTCCGAGGATCCAGACGCCGTCGTAGTCGGGGTGAACCGCGAGTTCCTGCTGCAGGCGCTGGAGGCCGGCGAGCAACTCACCCTTAGCTTGGACGACCCGATCGCACCGCTGGCTATCCGGAACCCCGCCCGGGACGGCAACTTGTCCATCCTGATGCCGGTCCGCCTGGATCAGCCAGCCGAAAGACGCACCGCATAGGCACATACGTTGGCGCAAGACGTGCCGGGCCACCGCCCGGCACGTCCCGCGTGCGATGGCCGATCCGCAGGTTGGCAATCGGTGCCTGACCAGCCTGCCGCCGATCACTGACGTTGATGTCCTCCACGAGAAGCCCACCGTCTGACAACTGTGCATCTGGGGTATGCCCTAGACGCCCATCCTGGGCTGGTCCGCGACGCAAGCATCTAGGGTCCGATCCTGGGCTTGTGACAATTCTGCCCGAAGGTCTAGACATGTCGGGACAGGTCGTGGGCTACGCGCGGGTGAGTACGGGCGACCAAGACCCCATCGCCAGCTCCCGGCGATCGGCCACGTCGACCCGGCCCGAACCGATCGCGCCAGCAGCATCAACCGTGACGGGTTGAGGTCCCGCTCTCAACTGTGACGAGCGAATTTCTCCAGGCGGGCCGCGATGTCCTCCACTGCCACAAGGCGCCCTTCGGCCACGTCCATCACCAGGTCGAACTTCTGGTTGTCATCAGCGATGACCGTGAAGCCGTTGAGGGCGTAGAACAACCTAAGCGCGCCGAGCCCAAGTCGCTTGTTGCCGTCCATCAGGGCGTGGCCCTTCACCAGCGAGTGCAGCAACGCTCCGGCTTTGAAGTGGATGTCCGCGTAGACGGGCTCGCCGAACACCACTGCCCGCGGACGGCCCGCGGCGGCTTCGAGGATGCCGTAATCGCGCACCTGAGGACGGCGGCCCAGATACGCCTTGCCGACGGCGAGGATGTCCTCCAAGGTCAGGAACTCGGTCGGCTCGTCGTCGTTCACGCGTCCGCCAACCTCGCGATCACGGCGCGGTCCTCCACCACGAGGGTGCTCAGCAGCTGGTCGCGCAGGTGCGCGCGACGGGATGTGTACTCCTCGATCGCTTGAACGGCGACGGCCTGCATCGACAGACCTTCCCGTTCGGAGGTCTGTCGTAGCGCTTCGGTCAATTCGTCCGTCATCCTCAAGGTCATGGCCATGCCACCATGATACCGCTTGATACCGTACGCAGAGGGGTCTTCGATCCCGTGGCAGCACAAGAGCGGTAGAGCGGGCGCAAGAGTCAGCGCTTAGTCGCCGCCAGTGCGACCCCGAGATCTGACTGCGACACCACCGACCCGCCCGAGGCGGCCGCAGGCGGCGGTCGAGGATGGTGCTTCGGACGGCGCCACGGGGACCTCCCCGGCGCCGTCTCTAGGGTTCAGGCGATCGATATTGGCTCCGTGCGTCTTCAGCAACGGATCGCATCGAGACAGCTCGACCGAATCAGCCCACTTCGGGCACAGGTGACCCATAGGCTGCGACCGGGTGTGGCCGACTTGGGGGACCACGCCAACCACGCGAAAGCAGGCCCATCCATGATTCGTCGTCTTGCCGCCCTGGGCGCAGTGCCCGCCATCGCAGCCCTGGGGGTCGCCGTCACCGCGCCCGCCGGCGCTGCAACCGCCACGAGAACGGTTCATCACGTGAACCGCCAGGCCATGATCCGGAACATCGCCCGGATCCACCCGGCCACGTCCGGGACCCCGTACGGCACCTGCAAGCTGGTCGTGCCCAGCACGATCCGCCTCACCTCCGACTTCGAAGGCGACCCGTCCGACATGCCCTCCCTCACGGGTGGATGCGTCTTGCACGGAGTCGTCACAGCCTCCTGGTACGCCGGCGGGGACAACGTCTCCGACGCCGCGTACACGGTGCTCTTCGACACCGACATCATCGACGAATCCGAGAACCTGGATTACGTCGGCGTCATGACCTGGAAGGGCCGGTTCGCCTTCGACGACCAGGGCCACACGTACACCCAGAACGCCCCCGTGACGACAGTGAAGGTCGGCTCCTGGGCCGGTCTGCAGACCTCCCGGTCCGGCAGCAAGGTCACCATCAACACCCGCGCCGTGCGCTACGCCTACAGCCTGGACATGAACATCCCCTGGGCCAGCGAAACAGGAGTCATCCAGTACCGGGCCAAGGGCGGCAGCACCTGGACCGACCTGAAAGCCTTCACCACCAACTCCGCCGGCGCCACCTCCTACAGCTACACCAGCTCGGCCACTCGGGACTACCGGGCGGTCTACACCGAACAGCCCTACATCTTCGGCACCACCAGCCCCACCTCGCAACGCTGACTTCCTGACCGGTCTTGACGACGAGGGGTCGCCTCCATCGGGGGCGACCCTTCGTGACTTTTATGGTCAGGGAGTCACCGTTCTCCTGGCACTTCGGCCGCTTGAATGTGACCTCAGGACCGGCAGATGCCGCCGCTCCCGACGGTGCTCCGGCGCGGGGCACGGCCGGAGAGGCGGGCCGCCGCTAGCATCGGCCCGGTAACCCAGGCTCCGGAGGCGCGGTGTGGTCAGTGAACATGTGATCCACCCGCAACGCCCGCCCACGGTGTGGCCGATCGTGACAGTCAGGGTCCTGTTCGCGTTCCTGGGATTCAGTGCCCTGGTGACCGAGGTCGCGACTCTCGTCGCTCAGCACAGGTTCGGTGCCGGTGACTTCTTCAGTTACTTCACCGTCGAGGCCAATCTGCTCACGGTCATCAGCCTGATGCTGAGCGCGTTCGCGGCGGCGGGTCGGTGGTCGAGTCGAGGGCTGGAGTTGTACCGCGGTGCGGTGGCGTTCTTCATGACGACCGTGATCCTGATCTTCATCGTGCTGCTGTCGGGTTACCCGGCATCCGAGCTCACCGCCGTCCCGTGGGACAATACGGTCCTGCACTACATCATGCCGATCGTGGTGATCCTCGACTGGCTGCTGCTCACCGGTCGCCGGGCGATGTCGGTCCGGGCCGCGCTGGGGTGGCTGTTGGGACCACTGGCCTACCTCGTCTACAGCCTGGTGCGGGGCGGGATCGTCGGCTGGTATCCCTACCCGTTCATGGACCCCGGCCGACACGGCTACCTCGGTGTCGCAGTGACCTCGGTGATCATCGCCGTCGTGCTGTCCCTGCTCGCGCTCGCGCTGGCGGTCGCGCCACGGTGGACCGCACTGCGGGGCGCGCGACCGACAGGGCAGTGACGCTCACCATTTCGGGCCGCGGGCCAGGCGCACGGGCCCGACCGCCGCGTCCAGGTCGACGTCCTCGCCGTGTTGGCGTACGACGACGACCCCGCCGGTAGCCAGCTCGCCTGCCACGGAGCGGGCGTCGTCCATCAGGTCGCGCCACGACTCACCACCCACGACCCGCGCGGCATCACTCGGGCAGATGGTCGCCTCCGCGTCGCGGTGACGAAGGAGCGTCCGCATCGTCGCGGCGAGCCTCGTACGGCGGCCGTCGGGCGTCGGCTCCCACCACGGGTCGCCACGCTCACCGAGCGCGACCTTCGCGTCCTGTACCCGCGGGCGGGCGGACTCGGCGTCGGTGCGCACATCGCGGCGGGCGCTCATCAACTCCGCCACCAGTTCCTTGCGCAGAGCGCCGGGGATGGCGGGATCGGTGGCCCGCCACTTACGACCGTCGACCACGATGTGGTGCCCGTCGTCGGTCAGCGGGGGCGGGTCGTTGTGCGGCACGCGTCCATTGTGCGTCGCTCCCACCCGGTGCCGGCGGCTCCGGCGCCTGGTAGGACTGGAGCGTGGCCCAGCGCAAGATCACCGAGGACAACCTCGGCGCCTGGGTGATCAAGTGCGACCCGCAGCAGCATGCGCGCGTCCGCCGCGCCCTGCTGGAGCACCGACAGCACATCGTGCGGGACTGGTGCGTCGCGGACAACTACCGCAGCCGAATGATGCGACCGGGCCACAAGGCGATCCTGTGGGTCTCCGCCGCGGGTGGCACGGTGACGCGCGGGATCGCCGGCGTGGGGTGGGTGAGCAGTGAAGCGCGAGGTGACGTGAGCCTGCACATTCCTCTGCTGCACGACACCGTGTCGGACGAGGAGCTGCGCGCCACGGGGATCGACGACTTGGAGGTGCAGCGCCTACCGGTCGGGTCCAATCCGTCGTGGGTCTCCACGGCGCAGCTGGCGGACATCGGGAAGCTCCTCGACGGGTGGCCCGAGCAGGAGGGATGAGCGGTCCACGAGTGTTCGCGGTTTCGTACGGACGGGGGCACGGGAGTGCGGACACCCACGACGAGAGGCGAGCCACTGTCCGGTGTCGGTGGACGGTGGCAGGGTCGTTGCGTGAGCGATTTCACGGATGTGGACCTGGGTGGTTCGAGCTTCATGAGAGTCGGTCTGTCCAGGTCGCGGTTCGAGCGGGTCGACCTGAGCGGCGCTCGGATGCGCAACGTCTACCTGACGGGAGCGCGGCTCCGGGGCGTCGACATGACCGATCTCGAGCTGGACGGCCTGGTGCGCAATCTGACCGTGAACGGCGTCGACGTCACGCCGTTCGTCGAGGCGGAGCTGGATCGGCGCTATCCGGAGCGCGCGAAGCTGCGGCCGACGGACGCCGACGGTTTCCGGGAGGCGTGGGGGGTGATCGAGGCGTCCTGGGCATCGACCGTCGCGCTCGCGCGGAGTCTCCCGCCGGAGCAACTGCACGAGCGGGTCGACGACGAGTGGTCCTTCATCGAGACGTTGCGGCATCTGGTCTTCGTTGTCGACGGGTGGGCGAAACACGCTGTCCTGCATGACCCGTCGCCCTTCGACCCCCTCGGCCTGCCACACGACGAACACGACCCGAACGACCACGGGGTGCCGAACGACCGCACGGCGCGCCCGACGCTGGAGCGGCTGCTCGCTCTGCGTGGAGACCGGATGGCCGAGATGCGGGCGCTGTTCGCCGGGCTCACCGACGAGCATCTCGCGAGCGACACCGACGTGACCGGCCCGGGCTACCCGCCGCCAGGTCGGTACGAGGTCCGGCGCTGCCTGCGGGCGGTGATCCACGAGGAGTGGGAGCACCGCCTGATCGCCGAGCGTGACCTGCGTGTCCTGCAGGGCCGGCACTGACCGGCTCGCGCAGAAGTACCGGCGAGTACACAGGAAACGGTCAGGAAAAGGTCAACTCTCTGTCAGTTTCGACCGTGGAACGCGTCGAAGCCCTTCTGAATGACGGGTGGTGCAGCCGACACTGACGGCGCCCGCCGCCACATCCCGCGGCCGGCGACATCCAGGAGGAAACGTGAAGCGAACCGTGCTCATGACGGGTGCTCTGGCCGCAACGGCCATGGCCCTCGCACCGGGAGTGACCTACGCGGCATCGGCCGGAGGCGCCCCGACATCGGGTGGTGGCACCTCGCCCAGCACCGTCGTCCGACCGGACAACAAGCCGGACCCGCTGCAGAAGAAGCAGGCCGAACTGCGGCGTACCGCGGTCGACCAGCTGATCAAGGGCGAGGCCACGACCGCCACGGTCAACGGCAAGCGCGTGATCGTCGTCGACGACGGCAAGCCGACCGCTGCGCAGCAGAAGGCCCGCGGCAAGAACGCGAAGGCCGCCAAGCCCAAGTACGTCGAGTACGACCCGGAGCAGACGGCCAACATCTTCACGGTCCTCACCGACTTCGGCACCAAGACCGACCCCACCGCCGGCGGCGGCCCGGGACCCCAGCACAATCAGATCCCCGAGCCGGACCGCACCATCGACGGCACCGCGTCGGACGACAACTCCACGTACTGGGAGAAGGACTTCAACCGGGCGCACTACAAGAACATGATGTTCGGGACCACGGGCGAGAGCTTCTCGAACTTCTACAAGTCCCAGTCGCAGGGCCGCTACAAGGCCCAGGGCGATGTGTCCGACTGGGTGACCGTGCCCTACAACGAGGCGCGCTACGGCTCCAACACCGGCTCGGAGGCCGACCGCTACTGGTCCTACATCGGCGACACGGCGACGAGCTGGTACACCGCTCAGAAGTCGGCCGGCAAGACCGACGCGCAGATCAAGACCGAGCTGAAGAAGTACGACGTCTGGGACCGCTACGACTACGACCACGACGGTGACTTCAACGAGCCCGACGGCTACATCGACCACTTCCAGGCGATCCACGCCGGCGAGGGTGAGGAGGCCGGCGGCGGCGCCCAGGGCGCGGACGCCATCTGGTCCCACCGCTGGGCCGTGCAGACCGGCGCCGGCAAGGCCGGCCCGACGGGCAACCTCAACGGCGGCGCCCAGATCGGCAACACCGGCATCTGGATCCGCGACTACACCACCGAGCCGGAGAACGGCGGCCTCGGCGTCTTCGCGCACGAGTACGGCCACGACCTGGGCCTGCCCGACCTCTACGACACCACCAACACCAGCACCAACAGCGTGTCGTTCTGGAGCCTGATGAACAGCGGCTCGTGGTTGAACCACGGTGGCAACGCCATCGGGACCACCCCGGGCTACATGGGCGCGTGGGAGAGGACCCAGCTCGGCTGGTCCGACACCCAGACAGTGCGCTACGGCAACTCCGGCAAGGTCTCGCTCGGCCCCGCCGACCAGGACAGCGTCACCAAGCCCCAGACGCTTGCGATCTCGTTGCCGGACAAGACGATCGCCACGAAGTACAACACCCCGAAGACGGGCTCGTACGAGTGGTGGTCCGGGCGTGACGACGACCTCAATAACAGCCTGACGCGAACTATCGACCTGACCGGGGCGACGTCGGGGAAGATCTCGGCGTCGGTCTGGTACGACATCGAGGCCGACTACGACTACCTCTACGGGCAGGTCTCCACCGACGGCGGAGCCACCTGGAACAACGTGGGCACGCCGGTGACCGGGACGAGCACGGGGTGGAGCACGGTCTCCTACGACCTCACGCCGTACGCCGGGAAGAAGCTCACCTTCCGCTTCCTCTACCAGACCGACGGCGGCACCAACGGCGCCGGCGCGTTCCTCGACGACATCGCCACCACGGTCGGCACCACCACGACCACCGACGGCGCGGAGTCGGCGAGCTCGGTCTGGACACCTGCGGGGTTCACCCGGATGAACGGCACCGACACCCGCGTTGCGACCAATTACTACCTGGCCGAATCGCGCCGCTACAGCGGATACGACACCACGCTCAAGCAGGGCCCGTACAACTTCGGTTTCGGACCCCGCCGCCCCGACGTGGTCGAGCACTTCCCCTACCAGGACGGCGTGCTGATCTGGTACGTGAACAACGAGTTCAAGGACAACAACACTTCCGCCCACCCCGGTGGGGGATTGGTGCTGCCCGTGGACGCCCACGCCACCCCGATGGTGTGGCCGGACGGGGTCGCCGTGAGCAATCGCATCCAGCCGTACGACGCGACGTTCGGGCTCGACCGCACCGACGCCTTCACCCTGCACAAGCAGGGTCTGGCGGCGAAGGTCCCGTCACGTCCCGCCGTGTCGACGTTCGACGACACCAACCCCAACGCCTACTACTACGTGGCCAACCCGGCCGGGTCGGTGAAGGTCGCCGGGTCGGGCACCCGGATCAAGGTGGCGTCGAAGCAGGGTGACGGCTACTCGCTGGTGGTGTCGTTCCCGACCGGATCGATGCGCAGGCAGTAACCGACTCGACGACGAGTGTCCGCAGTTCCGTGTGCACGTATGCACGGAACTGCGGACACTCGCGCGTGGAGGGTCAGGCCTTCTCGCAGGCGATGCCGTCGTGGTCGCGATCGGACTTGGTGTTCTTGTTGTAGACCGCGGTGTTCACGGTGAAGTTGGTCACTGGTTTGCCCGCGGTCTTGTCCTTGGCGCCCTTCCTGCCGACGCCGTGCTTGTAGACCTTGTTGAGCGCTGTGCAGTTGGCGTACGTCTTCGGCGCCGTGGCAGCGTGCGCTGGTGCGACGACGACGAATCCGGCTCCGCTCAGCAACGTGGCAGCAGTGAGGAGCGCAGGGATCTTCGCGAGGGGCATGAGCGAAGTGTGCCTGATGATGGAGCCGTTCGGAGCCGGATGCGACAACGACCTCGCCGCGACGGTGGTACCGCCGATCTGATTCAGTTCGACCATGTCGTTCATACCGCCGTCGCGCGTCAGCGCGGCATGAGTCGAATCACCAACGCGGCCCGGGACGCCGTGCGGAATCCCTGGTTGCCCGAGGACCCCGATGTCGACGCCGAAGGGCGTCCCGTGCACCTGCGCGCGACGTACGCGGCGTACGTCGCGCTCGGGGGTTTCGTCGGGACCGGCGTCCGCGAGGCGTTGAGTCTGTGGTTCCGCACCCCCGCTGACCGGGTCAACTGGACGATCCTGGCGATCAACGTGTCCGGAGCGTTCCTGCTCGGCGCGTTGGTGCAGTTGCTCGCAGGCCGCGGCCCCGATCACGGGCGCCGGAGGACCGTGCGGTTGCTCCTCGGGACCGGCATGCTCGGCGGCTTCACGACCTACAGCACGTTCGCCGAGGGGGCCGCGCAGCTGATCCGGGAGAACGAGCCGGGCATGGCGATCGGGTACTGCGGGCTGACCGTCGGTGTGGGCCTGCTCGCGTCTTTCGCGGGAATTGCCGCGGCCCAGCGGGCACATCGGGTGCGCCGATGAGCGTCGGCACCTATCTGCTGCTGTGCGCGGGCGGTGGCGTCGGAGCGGTGCTGCGGTTCGTGATTGACGGACTGGTCAAGGCGCGAGTCCGCACCCACACGCCGGTCGGCACCATGCTCATCAACCTCACCGGCTGCCTCGCGCTCGGGGTGCTCGCCGGCCTGGCGCAGCGCGGCGCACTCGGGTCCGACGCGCTCGCCGTGCTCGGCACCGGTGTGCTCGGCGGTTACACCACCTTCAGCACGGCCAGCTTCGAAACAGCGCGACTCCTACAGGACGGCCGGCGCGGTCCCGCCGTGTGGAGCGGACTCGGGACGTTGCTCGGCGGGGTCGCGTTGGCGTCACTGGGTCTGTGGCTGGGCCTTCGCTGACCGCTCGATCACCGTCGTCACGATCGTGGTCACCGCCGGCCGGGCCGGCGCGGAACCGAACCCGAACGACACCGCCGGGCTGACCGGCGCCAACTCGCCCAGGTCACGGCCGGCGTACTCACCCGACACGCGCACGAGCTCGTGCATGTCGCGGGCTCCGTAGAACTCCCGCCGCCCGGCGCGCGCCGTGCCTGCGGTGCGGACCCCGCGCATGACGACGCGGGCCACCGGGTCGATCAGCCGACTCCACGCGGGAGCCGTCGCGAGGCGCGCGGGCACAGCACGCAGCAGCCTGCCGATCGCCGTACGTCGCCCGACGGCCCACGCGATCGACAGGTCATCGGCGGTGAGCCGGACGGTCTCGCCGTCCGTCACCACCGTCACGGGGGTGATGCTCACTTCGTCGAACTCGTAGGTCTGCTCGATGAATTCGGCGACCTGCGCCGTCGGTGCCAGCAGCCGGCGGTGCCCCTCGCTCGTCTGCAGCATGACGTCGTCGAAGCTGCCGTACGGCGTGTCGCGCCACTGGCCGACGACCACGCGGACGCCGCTGGTCGTACCGATGCCGGTGATGGTGCCGTGAAAACGCGCTCTGGTCATGGTGACTCCACTATGACCGTGCACGGGTCTCCGGCCGGATGGTGGGGGCGGGTCGGGGACAATCGCGGGCATGCAGCGCACGATGATGAAGTCGAAGATCCACCGGGCCACGGTGACGCACGCCGACCTGCACTACGTCGGGTCGTTGACGGTGTCGGCCGACCTGATGCGCGCGGCCGACCTGCTCGAGGGGGAGAAGGTCGACATCGTCGACATCGACAACGGCAACCGGCTCTCGACGTACGTCATCGAAGGCCCGGCCGGCGAGGGCCGGATCAGCATCAACGGGGCGGCCGCCCGACTGGTGAGTCCCGGCGACCTGGTCATCGTGATCGGCTACGGCCAGTACGACGACGCCGAGGCTGCCCTCATGACCCCGAGTGTGGTCTTCGTCGACGAGACCAACCGGATCGTCGATCTGGGCTCGGACCCGGCGTGGGCGCCGCAGGACGCCGGCCTGCTCGACCCGCGGGGCTGACCCCCCGGTGCGGCGAAGGTCAGATCACTCCGCCGACCAGATGGCCCACCGCGTAGGTGATCACCATCGCGATCGCACCACCACCCACGTTGCGCAGGATGGCGGCCCGCCGCGGCGCCCCGCCGAGGTCGGCGCTGACCCTGCCGGTGACCGCCAGCGCGATCAGCACGGCGACGAAGGTCACGGGGACCCGCCACGAGTGACCCGGCACCAGGATCGCGATGACCGGCAGCAGGGCGCCGACGAAGAACGCCAGCAGCGATGCGAACGCCGCGTGCCAGGGATTGGTGAGCTCGTCCGGGTCGATCCCGAGCTCGATCTCGGCGTGCGCGCCGAGCGCGTCGTGCTCGGTGAGGTGGTGGGCGACCTGCTCGGCCAGCGGCCGGGGCAGCCCCCTGCTCTCGTACATCCCGGTGAGCTCCTCCAGCTCCTCCTCCGGCATCTCGCGCAGCTCCGTGCGCTCCTTCTCCAGCAGCGCCTGCTCGGTGTCGCGCTGGGTACTGACCGACACGTATTCGCCGGTCGCCATGCTGAGCGCACCCGCGACCAGTCCGGCGACGCCCGCAACGACGATGGGCTGTCGGCCGGTGGTCGCGCCCGCGACGCCCACGACGATGCCCGCGACACTGACGATGCCGTCGTTCGCACCGAGCACGCCCGCGCGCAGCCAGTTCAGCCGGCCGGCCATGCTCGCGTCGTGCGGTTCGGCGGCGTGCGGCTGGTAGGCCGGGACGTCGTTCATGGCGATCTCGCCCGGCGGGTGCGTGCCGTCGGGGGAGGCCAGGCGCTCGGCGTCGGTCATGGTCGGTTCCTCCTGCAGGGAAGTGCTCTTCTGCCTTTACGGTGCCTGCGCCCCGCGGTGCTGTCCACGCAGGTGAGGCTGCTCTTGCCTCGCGGCCGGAGACCGCCCTGCGCGCGGCGACCGAATATTCTGGAACGGCACGAGCGCCGTACGGCGGTGGCCCTCGCCCGTCACGGCGTACCGCAGGGGTAGCACGGGAGGAGCGGCACGTGGCAGACACGCCAGACCAGATCACGCTCACCAAGAGCCAGACACGCCGTCAGGCCGACGCCGAGGGGTTCAGCCCCTGGCCCGCCCTGATCGCGCTGTGCGTCGGCTTCTTCATGATCCTGGTCGACTCCACGATCGTGTCGGTGGCGACGCCCGACATCATCAGCAGCCTGCACAGCGACATCAACGACGTGGTGTGGGTGACCAGTGCCTATCTGCTCGCGTACGCCGTGCCGCTGCTCATCACCGGCCGGCTCGGTGACCGCTACGGACCGAAGAACGTCTACCTGGTGGGCCTGGCGATCTTCACGCTGGCGTCGCTGTGGTGCGGCCTGACCGGCAGCATCGGCACGTTGATCGTGGCGCGGGTCTTCCAGGGCCTCGGGGCCGCGCTGCTCGCGCCGCAGACCATGTCGGTCATCACCCGGATCTTCCCCGCCGAACGCCGCGGTCAGGCGATGGGCTTCTGGGGCGCGGTCGCCGGTGTCGCGACGCTCGCGGGTCCGATCCTCGGCGGGGTGCTGGTCGACCAGCTCAGCTGGGAGTGGATCTTCTTCATCAACGTCCCGGTGGGGGTCATCGGGTTCGGGCTGGCCATGTGGCTGGTGCCGAGCCTGCCGGTGCACAGCCACCGCTTCGACTGGCTCGGGGTGGGGCTGTCGGGGGTCGGCATGTTCCTGCTGGTCTTCGGGATCCAGGAGGGCCACGAATACCACTGGGGCACCATCATCGGGATCATCTCGGTGCCCCTGCTGATCGTCCTCGGCGTGCTCGTCCTCGCCGGATTCGTGGTGTGGCAGCGCTTCAACAAGGCCGAGCCGCTCGTGCCGCTGGTGCTCTTCACCGACCGCAACTTCAGCCTCGCCAACGTCGGGATCTCCGTGGTCGGCTTCGTGATCACCGCCATGGTCTTCCCGTTCATGCTCTACGCGCAGGCCGTCCGCGGCCTGACGCCGACGAGGGCCGCGCTGCTGCTGGTCCCGATGGCCCTGGTGACGTTGCTGCTGTCGCCGGTCGTGGGCAAGTTGGTCGACAGGTACCACCCAAGCCTGATCGCGGGCTTCGGCCTCACCTGCCTCTGCGTGGCGGTGGCGTGGCTGGGGTACATCCTGCGACCCGGCACGCACATCTGGGCCCTGCTCCTTCCGATGGTGGTCCTCGGCCTCGCCAACGCCTTCATGTGGGCACCGCTGTCGGTGACGGCCACCCGGATGCTCCCGCCCCAGAATGCCGGTGCCGGTGCGGGTGTCTACAACACGACCCGTCAGGTGGGTGCGGTCCTCGGCAGTGCGGCGATCGCCTCGCTGATGGAGTCCCGGCTGACGTCGCACTTCGGTGCCCGCGGCGCCGCGCTCTCAGGCGGCGCGCAGACTCCCGGCAAATCGCTGCCCGCGGCCGTGCAGTCCGGGTTCGCCCGGGCGATGGGCGAGTCGCTTTACCTGCCAGCACTGTTGGCGGTGGTGGCGATCGTCGCGGTCGCGTTCTTCACCAACCCGCACGCCCGCCGGGGAGCCCACGCCGCGCGTGGGTCGAGCGCTGCGAGTACGCGCGCCGGCGCCGGTTCCGCGGATCGCACTCCCGCGCACATCGCGACGTGACCGACGCGGCCGCACAGCCGATCACCCGGGTGGTGGTCGGCGCGGCGATCGTCGACGACCTGGCGCACCCCACGGTCCTCTTGGCGGCCCGGCGTACGGCGCCCAGCGCGCTCGCGGGCGGGTGGGAGTTCCCCGGCGGCAAGGTGGAGCAGGACGAGTCGCTCGAGGCGGCCCTGCATCGTGAGCTCGCCGAGGAGTTGGACGTCACCGTCGAGCTCGGCGAGCAGGTGACCGGCCCGGTCGCCCTGGACGAAGCCACCGGCTGGCCCCTGAAGCCGGGTTTCGTGATGCAGGTGCGCTTCGCGCGGATCACCACCGGCACCATGCGGCTGGTCGATCACGACCAGGTCCGCTGGCTGACGCCGGCCCAGTTGTACGACGTCCCGTGGCTGCCCGCCGATCTGCCCATCGTGGACGCGATCAGGGCTCTGCTGCACTGACCCGCTGTGCGTCGGTGTGGGGGTTCTGCGTTTGCGGCCAGAGCTGCTGCCCTGGCCGCAAACGCAAAACCCCCACAACGCATCGTGGGCTCGGCGCCGAGCTGGTGCCACGCCGAGTCAGCCGCGCAGGTAGGTGAGTACTGCGAGGACCCGCCGGTTGTCGTCGGCGTCGATCGGCAGATCCAGCTTCGTGAAGATCGAGTTGGTGTGTTTACTGACCGATCGTTCGGTCACGAAGAGTGCACCGGCGATCGCCGCGTTCGAGCGGCCTTGGGCCATCAGTTCCAGGACCTCGCGCTCGCGGGCGGTGAGTCGGTCGACCGGGCTCCCTGCCCGTTGCCGGGTCAGTAGCTGGCGCACCACGTCGGGATCCAGCACGGTCCCACCGGCGGCCACCCTCCGCACGGTGTCGATGAACCCCGCGACGTCGGAGACACGGTCCTTCAGCAGATAGCCGACCCCGCCCGAGCCGGAGTCGAGCAGCTCCTGTGCGTAGAGCTGCTCGACGTACTGCGAGAGCACCAGCACCGGCAGGTCGGGCAGCTGAGCGCGCGCCTCGATGGCGACTCTCAGTCCGTCATCTGTGAAGGTCGGCGGCATCCGGACGTCGACGATCGCGATGTCGGGTCGCTCGGTGAGCAGTGCTCGGGACAGAGCCGGCGCGTTGTCGACGGCCTGCAAGACGTCGATGTCGTACGCAGTGAGGATGCGGGTCAGTCCGTCGCGAAGGAGCGCGTTGTCCTCCCCGACGACGGCTCGCACGGCACCTCCATCTCGATCCTCGTGCCCGCGCCGGGCGGGCTGGTCACGCTCATCATGCCGTCGAACGCCGCGAGCCGCCGTGCGACACCGCGCAGACCCGCCCCGTCGGCAGCCGCGCCACCGACCCCGTCGTCGCCGACCTCGACGCGGATCGCTCGGGGGGTGCGCCGCAGGCAGACCCACGCCTGACCGGCGTGCGCGTGTTTCAGGATGTTGGCCAGGCATTCGCTGGTGGCGAAGTAGAGCGCCGACTCCAGAGGCGGCGAAAGGCGTTGGCCTGGTTCGAGATCGAGGGAGACCGCGAGTGGGAGGTCTGCGACCAACGCACTGATCGCACTCGGGTAGCCGCGATCGGCGAGCACGGGTGGATAGATGCCACGCACGACCGATCTGATGTCGGCGAGCGCCGTGTGCGCGTTCGCGCGTGCTTCGGCGATCAGGCCGGCCGCCGCCTGCGGATCGCGCAGCGCGAGTTGCTCGGCCAGGCCCAGCTCCATGCCCAGAGCGGCCAGCCGGGCCTGCGGGCCGTCATGCAGGTCACGCTCGATGCGGCGCAGCTCGGCGGCCGCCGCGTCGACGGTGCTGGTGCGCGAAGCTGTCACCCTTTCGACCCGTTCCTCGAGGGCCGCGGTGCGCGAGTCGGCGATGATCGATGCGTCCATCAGGAGGCGCCACCGGGTGAGGGCCGGTGTGAGCCAACGCATCCCGGCGATCCCTGCCAGCACGCTCACGACGGTGAAGATGGCTCCGCCTACCGGGTCCGCGACGTGCAGGAAGTGATACGGCTGCGGGAGGTCCGCCGGGAGCGATCGCCACAGGAAGTACCACGTGATGCTCCAGACCGGGTAGAGGACGACGGCCAGCGCGACGACCGAGACGATCGCGCCGACGGTGCAGGTGAAGAGCGCCCACGCGGCGTCGGCCCACCGCGCTCGGTCGGTGAACCAGCGGCGGACCCGCGCGACCGGTGACAGGCCCCGCGTGTCGGCGTAGGCGCGGGCGACCGGTTCGCCGAGGCCCGCGCTGACCAGGCGGCGCTGCACCCCGGCGAGCTGTCGCAGGAGCACCAGGGTCACGGTCAGGATGAACAGGCCGACGATCGCCACGGACGATGCGATGCCCGCCACGGTCAGCCCCAGGAGTGCGAGAGCCGGCAGCGTCATCACCAGGCTCGCGAGGTTGAGCCCGATCGACGCGAGGAGGCCGGGTCGTCGGTTCATCCGACCATCGTCGCCGAATCCGGGCCGCACGGCGGTGCACTCAGGTTCCCGACCTGCGGACCTCAGGGGTGCACCCAGCTACACCCCCGTGCGGGTGCTGGCTCTCCTGACGCCGCGCCCGTTCGGCGAAACCCTGTGACGACAACCCATTCCAATCGCAGGAGGAGTCATGGCACGGATCGGTGCGGCCCAACGACTGGGCCGCTGGAGTGCGGGGCATCCCTGGCGCGCCGTCGGCGTCTGGGCGCTCATGGTGGTGATGGCCGTGGGCCTCGGATCGGCCATCAGCACCCATCAGACCAAGGACGCCGACTACCGGGTGGGGCAGTCCGGCCGGGCAGCGGCGATGATCGCGGCGGCCGGTCTGGACGCGCCCGACCAGGAGTACGTGCTGATCGGGTCCGCGCGCGGCGCGCTTGACCGGCCGGTGGCGGAGCGGGCCGCGTCCGACGTACGCGCCCGGCTCGCGACCCAGCCCGTCGTCGCGTCCGTGGCGTCGCCGGTCCTGTCCAAGGACGGCGCGGCGATGCTCGTGGCGGCGACCGTCCGGGGCGGCCACGACGCCGACGTGAGCGGCATCGCACAGGTCGCGAAGTCCGCCCGCACGGCCTACCCCGGTCTGCGCATCGACGAGGCGGGGGACGTCTCGGTGAACAAGGCCGTGAACGACCGGGTGGGTAAGGATCTCGGGTCGGCGGAGCTCATCAGCCTGCCGATCACACTGGTCATCATGGTGATCGTCTTCGCCGCCCTGATCGCGGCGGGGCTGCCGGTCGTCCTGGCGATCACTAGCGTCTTCGCCACGATGGGTCTGATGGGACCGATCTCGCTGATCATCCCGATGGAGCCGACGGTCTCCAGCATGATCCTCCTCATCGGGATGGCGGTCGGCGTCGACTACTCGCTCTTCTATCTCAAACGCGAACGCGCCGAGCGTGACAAAGGCGCGACCCGTGCCGACGCGATCCGCATCGCGGGCGAGACGTCGGGTCACTCGATCGTGGTCTCGGGACTGGCGGTCGCGATCAGCATGGGCGGTCTCTACGCAGCGCGCGACACGACGTTCGACAGCCTCGGGACCGGCGCCCTGCTGGTCGTGGTGATCGCGGTGCTGGGCTCGCTCACGGTGCTGCCCGCCATGTTGACGCTCCTCGGCAAGTGGGTGGACCGTCCACGGATCCCGTTGTGGTGGAGGGTTTCCCGGCGTATCCCGACCGGAGCCGTGAGCGGTCGGCTGCTGCGCCCGGTGCTACGCCGACCGGCGGCCGCGCTGATCTGTGGGGGGTGCCGTCATGGTGGCGCTCGCCGCGCCGGCCCTCGGGATGCGCCTGCAGACCGACTCGCTGGAAGCGCTGCCGCACAGCATCACGCAGGTGCGCACGATGCAGCAGATCCAGGCGAAGTATCCGAGCCACGGCAACCTGGCACGGGTCGTCGTGAGCGGCGCGGACGCAGGCAGCGCGGCGCAGGCCGTGGAACGCCGTGCCGCGGCCACCGGTGACTGGTCACCCGCCGGGGTCGTCGTCTCGGCCGACCGCCGTACGGCGGTGGCGACGGTCGCGACATCGGCCGCCCAGGGAAGCTCCCGGGCGGGCGAGCAGGTCCTTCGGTTGCGGGAGACGGTGGTGCCGCAGGCGGTCCGGCCGACCGGTGCCACCTGGGCGGTCGGCGGTGATGTGGCGCAGTCCTACGACACGATCCGGCACGCGGACATCGCGTTGTGGCGGGTGCTGATCGTGGTGCTCGGGCTGGTGCTGGTGATGATGGGCGTCGTGTTCCGCAACGCGGTGCTGGCGGTGCTCACCACAGCGCTCAACCTGGTGTCGGTCGGCGCGGCGTTCGGTGTCGTGACAGTGGTCTTCCAGCGCGGGTGGGGCGCAGGTCCGTTGGACTTCCACTCCACCGGCGGGATCATCACGTGGATCCCGACGTTCCTGCTCGCCGTGCTCACCGGTCTGTCGATGGACTACCACGTCTTCGTGCTGAGCCGGGTCCGCGAACACGTGCGCGCGGGGGTGCCGGTCCGGATCGCCGTGCGCCTCGGCCTGGAGCAGACCGCCGGCGTGGTCACCAGCGCCGCGGTCGTGATGGTGTCGGTGTTCTCGGTGTTCGCCTTCTCGGGGCTGGTGGAGATGAAGGAGATAGGCGTCGGGCTCTCGGTCGCGATCCTGGTGGACGCCACCATCGTGCGACTGGTGCTGCTGCCTGCCGCGCTGTGCCTCCTCGGGGAACGCGCGTGGAGCCGGGGCGACCGTCGTACTGGCCAGCGAGACCCGGCCGCCGCTACCCCGGTCCTCGTCCGCTGAGACCGCACGGAGAGACGGGTGGGGGTTGTGCGTCGGTGGCCAGGGCTGCAGCCCTGGCCACCGACGCAAACCGTCAGCGTCGTCGGTCTCTTCAGACCTGCGGACCCTTGGCCCGCAGGTCGTCGACCGCCGTCATGGCCTCGCGCAACTCGGCCAGCCACTCCTGGCTGTGCTCGCCGACGAGTTTCACTGCCCAGGACAGGGCGTCCGCGCGGGAGCGGGCCACCCCGGCGTCCACCAGGGTGTCGAGCACGCGGCGTTCGTCCTGCCGCAGGCGCGTCATCACCGGGACGGCGATGTTGGTGAAGACGACCTCGGTGTCGCCGATCCGGGCTCCCCACGCGACCTTGCGCCGGTAGCGGGCCTGCGCCTCGTCCGCCAGGGCCATCCGCGCGCCCCGCGTCTCCTCCCGGAAGCGCGTGATCCGACCGGAGACGGCTGCTTCGGTGGCTGCAGCATCGGTGCCTTCGGGCAGGTCGGGGGCATCGATGTCACCGACGACGACGATCTCGTCGCGGTCGACGGTGACGGTGGGGGCCCCGGTGTAGAGGTCGTTCGGCAGGCGGCCGGCGAACCAGCCGGCCGCGTCATCGGCGGACGGCAGGTCCGCCTGCTGCCAGCCGCCGGAGCGGCCGCGTCCACCGGTACGGGAGTGATTCATGGTGTCCTCCTCGGGTAATGATTACTTGATTACATCATTACACCTTTGCAGACGAAGGGGAACCGTCCGGCCGCCGCAGGGCCGCCGGCAGGAACGCCGCGCCGGGCGCGCGGGCGTCGGACGCGGCGGCGTCCTGCGGGTTGGACATCCGGCACGTCCCGAGGGACAGGCAGCCGCACCCGATGCAGGAGTCCAAGCCGTCGCGCAGCTTCCGCAGCGCTTCGATGCGCTCGTCGAGCCGGGTACGCCAGTGCCGTGAGATGCGCTGCCAGTCGGCCCTGGTGGGGGTGCGGCCGCTCGGCAGCCGATCGAGCTCCTCGCGGATCTCCTCCAGGGAGCATCCGACGTTGCTCGCCGCCCGGATGAACGCGAGGCGGCGCAGTACCGAACGCCGGAAGCGCCGTCGTCCGCCGGCATCGCGGGTGGATTGCAGCAGCCCCTCGGATTCGTAGTAGCGAACCGCCGAAGCGGCGAATCCGCTGCGCTCGGCTACCTGTCCGATGCTCAATTCGTCGCGCGTGTCCATCATGTCCCTCCGGTTCAGGCCACCCCTTGACTTCAAGTCGACTTTAACTATCAACATGTGGTCTGTGACATCCGAGACAATCGACGAAGCGCCGGACGCCGCTCTCGCCACCGGCCTCTGGTCACGCGGCAGGCTGCCGGTCACCGCAGGCGGTCTGGCGATGGTGACGCTCGGCGCGTACGCCGACCGCGCCACCGGCACGGTGCTGCCCGCGGCCTCGACCCAGCTGCACGGCCTGGCACTCTTCGGCGCGGCCGGCGCGGCCCCGATGGTGGCCTACATCGCAGCGGTGGCGCTCTTCGGGGTGATCGTGGACCGCCGCGGCCCGTCCTGGCTGCTGCGCCGGTCCGCGGCGCTCTTCGTCGTCGGGCAGCTGGGCTCGGCGCTGGCCCCGACGATGCTGGTGCTGGTGGCCACGCGGTGGGTGTCCGGGGTGTCCGAGGCCGGGCTGGACATCGGCGTCACGGTGCTGCTGGCGCAGGCCCTCCCGGAGGTGCTCCGTCCCAGGATGTTCGGTGCGATGGCCGTGGCGTGGGTGCTGCCCTCGGTCGTCGGACCTCCGGTGTCGGGTCTGATCGCGCAGTCCCTCGGCTGGCGCTGGGCCTTCACGGTCACCGCGCTGCTCCTGCTGCCCGCGTACGCGCTCCTTTCTCCCGCTCTGCGCGGCCCGGCACGGGGCTTGTCGGACTCATCGGGCGCCTGGCCGGCCGACCGGAAACGTCTGGTGCGTGCGGGGGCGGGCTGCTCCCTGGTGGCCGCGGTCCTGGTCCTGGCCGGAGCCCTGCTCGGCGGCCCCGCGGAGTGGGTCGGTGCCGCGCTGATGCTCGCGTCCCTGCCCGCCCTGCTCGTCCTCACCCGGCGAGCGCTGCCGGCGGGCACGTTGCGCGCCGCACGCGGTATGCCGACGGTCGTGGCGTTGCGCGCGCTCACGAGCGCGGGGTTCGGGATGTCGGGCGGCTTCCTACCGCTCACGCTCACCCGCGTGCGCGGTTTCGGGCCGGCGACGACCGGCATCACGCTGACCATCACCGGCGTCTTCTGGGCCGCGGGGTCGTGGGTGCACGGCCGCGACAAGATCCAGGCCCGGACGTCGCCGACCCTGCGGGTGCGCGCCGGTTTCGCCGCCATGACCGCCGGTCTCGTCGGCACGGTCGCGCTCGCGGTCCCCACGGTGCCGGTGGCGCTGCCCCTGATCGCCTGGGCCGTGGCCGGCCTGGGGATCGGCACCGTCGTGCCCGCTCTGTCCGTGGCCTCGCTGGCCCTCGCCCCGGTGCAGGAGCAGGGCCGCTACCAGTCCGCGATCTACCTGGCGTCCTCGCTCGCGGGCAGCGTCGTGACGGCGATCGGAGGCGCCTGGATCGCGGCGCACCGCGCGCAGTTGCGGCCTGCGACCTTCGTCACGCTGCTCAGCGTGCCCGTGCTGATGGCCCTTCTCGGGCTGCTGCTCGCCGGCAGGATCGCCGGTGGTCGTGGGCGGCCACCGATGGTGCGTGGTCAGAAACGCCCCGTTTCCCTGAGATAATCGAAATCATGCCCATGAAAACTCGGGACGACGTACGCAACGTCGCCATCGTCGCTCACGTCGACCACGGCAAGACCACGCTCGTGGACAAGATGCTCTGGCAGACGGGTGCGTTCAGCGATCGCCAGACCGTCGAGACCACCGGTGAGCGGGTGATGGACTCCGGCGACCTCGAGCGCGAGAAGGGCATCACGATCCTCGCGAAGAACACCGCTATCTCGTACGACGGTCCGGCCGCGGACGGCCACCCGGTCACCATCAACATCATCGACACCCCCGGTCACGCCGACTTCGGCGGCGAGGTCGAGCGCGGCCTGTCCATGGTCGACGGCGTCGTGCTGCTCGTCGACGCGTCCGAGGGCCCCCTGCCGCAGACCCGCTTCGTGCTGCGCAAGGCGCTGGCCGCGAAGATGCCGGTCATCCTCTGCATCAACAAGGTCGACCGCCCCGACAGCCGCATCGAGGAGGTCGAGGAGGAGACCTACGAGCTCTTCATGGACCTGCTCGACGACGCTGACGGCCACGCCGACCAGCTGGACTTCCCGGTGGTCTTCGCCTCCGCACGCGCCGGCATCGCCTCGCTGACCCGACCGGCCAACGGCGAGATGCCCGAGGGCAGCGACCTCGAGCCGCTCTTCGCCACGATCCTGAAGACCATCCCGGCACCGTCGTACGACGACGAGGCGCCCCTGCAGGCGCACGTCACCAACCTCGACTCCAGCAACTTCCTCGGCCGCCTCGCACTGCTGCGGGTGCGCAACGGCGTGATCCGCAAGGGCCAGCAGGCCATGTGGTGCCGTCACGACGGCACCCAGCAACGCGTGAAGATCACCGAGCTGCTGATGACCGACGGTCTGGAGCGCAAGAGCGCCGATGAGGCCGGACCGGGCGACATCATCGCCGTCGCGGGCATCCCCGAGATCACCATCGGTGAGACGCTGGCCGACCCCGAGAACCCGATCCCGCTGCCGCTCATCACCGTCGACGAGCCGGCCATCTCGATGACCATCGGCACCAACACCTCGCCGTTGGTCGGCAAGGTACGTGGCAGCAAGGTCACCGCCCGGATGGTCAAGGACCGCCTCGACCGGGAGCTGATCGGCAACGTCTCGCTGCGTGTGCTCTCAACCGAGCGGCCCGACGCCTGGGAGGTGCAGGGCCGTGGTGAGCTGGCGCTGGCCATCCTGGTCGAGCAGATGCGCCGCGAGGGCTACGAGCTGACCGTCGGCAAGCCGCAGGTCGTCACCCGCGAGGTCGACGGCAAGCTGCAGGAGCCGGTCGAGCGCCTCACGATCGACACCCCCGAGGAGTATCTCGGTCCGATCACGCAGATCCTGGCGTCGCGCAAGGGCCGCATGGAGCAGATGACCAACCACGGCACCGGCTGGATCCGGATGGAGTTCAAGGTGCCGTCGCGCGGGCTGATCGGCTTCCGCACCGAGTTCCTCACCGAGACCCGCGGCACCGGCATCGCCAACCACGTCTTCGACGGGTACGAGCCGTGGTTCGGCCAGATCATCACCCGTACGTCGGGGTCCCTGGTCTCCGACCGCTCGGGCGCGGTGACCTCGTTCGCGATGGTCAACCTGCAGGAGCGCGGCACCCTGTTCGTCGACCCGACCACCGAGGTCTACGAGGGCATGATCATCGGCGAGAACTCCCGGACCGACGACATGGACGTGAACATCACGAAGGAGAAGAAGCTCAGCAACGTACGAGCTTCGAGCGCCGACAACTTCGAGAAGATCTTCCCGCCGCGCAAGCTGTCGCTGGAGCAGAGCCTGGAGTTCTGCCGCGAGGACGAGTGCGTCGAGGTGACGCCGGAGTCGGTGCGCATCCGCAAGTTGATCCTCGATCAGAGCGAGCGCGGTCGCGCGCTGTCCCGGGCACGCCGCTAGGCCGCGATGGCACGCCTGCTCTTCGTGCACGCGCATCCCGACGACGAGACGCTCGCCAACGGGATCGCGATCGCGCACCACGTGCGCGAGGGGCACGAGGTGCATGTGCTGACCGCGACCCTGGGCGAGGAGGGCGAGGTCATCCCGGCCGACCTCGCCCACCTGGAGTTGCCGGCGGGTCAGCCCCGTCCGGACGACGTCGCGGACCCGCTGGCCGACGTACGCCGGGGCGAGCTCGCGTGTGCGATGAAGACGCTCGGCGTCACATCATCACGGTTCCTGCCCGGTGACTGGCGGGACTCGGGGATGGCGGGATCTCCGGCGTCCCGGCACCCGCGAGCGTTCGCTGCCGCGCCGGTCGAGGTCGTGGGCGCAGCCGTGGCAGGCGTCGTACGCGAGCTGGCACCGGACGTGGTCGTGACCTACGACGAGCACGGCGGGTACGCCCACCCCGATCACATCCAGGTGCACCGGGCGGTCGTCTCCGGGGTCGGATCGTTGGCTGCCGGGGAACGTCCGCGTCTGTTCGCCACCGTCACCCCGCGATCGTGGGCGCAGCAAGACCGCCAGATGTGCCTCGAGTCCTCCATCGAGGGCTGCACCACCCTCGGCCTGGATGATCCGTTCCCGCCGTCGGTGGTCCCGGATGCGCAGGTGACCCATGAGGTGGTCGATCAGTCGTGCATCGAGACGCAGGCCGAGGCGCTGCGGTGCCATCGCACCCAGGTCACGGTCCATGACGGTCACTACTACGCCCTCTCCAACGACATCGTCGCCGTCCTCTCCGGCCGTGAGGGGTTCGCCGAGATCGATGCTGCGACAGGCGGACTCATCGCCGCGCACGAGACGTCGCGGCAGAGGTTGTCGGTATGACCATCGAGCAGCCGGGCGCCGGAGCGGTGCAGGGCGTCGACCCCGACTACTACCGCCGGGTGATCGGGCGACTGGTCACGGGCGTCACCGTCCTCACGACGTACGCCGGCGGCCTCGATCACGCGATGACCGCCAGCGCGGTCATGTCGGTGTCCCTCGACCCGGTGCTCGTGGTGGCCAGCGTCGAGCAGGAGGCGCGCTTCCACGACGCGATCATCGAGGCGGGTGTGTGGGGGATCAGCATCCTGCCGGCCAGCGCGCGCAGCACCGCGGCGTGGCTGGCGACCCGCGGGCGTCCGTTACATGATCAGCTCGACCGGGTGCCGCATACTCGTGGCGGGGCGACGGGGGTCGCCCTGGTGGACGACGCCCTGGCTCAGCTGGAGTGCCGCACGGTCGACGCGCACGCCGCCGGGGATCACACACTGGTCGTCGGAGCGGTGGTCGCCATGCGGGACGCCGAGCGGCCGCAGGATGCCCTCACCTACTACCGAGGACGGTTTGGAGCACATCCGTGAGCGAGGGTTCGGGGCGATCCCGTAGGGGCTGGGGACTGGTCGGCGGGATCGGAGTGCTCGTCGTCGCGCTCGCGGCGTACGCCGGGGTCGCGGTCGTCCACACCGACTGGGTGCCGAGCGGTACCACCGTGGACGGAGTCGTCGTCGGGGGGCAGAGCAAGGCCGCCGCCGAGCAGCGCCTGGTCGCTCACGTCGCGGCCGCCGAGCGCAAGCCGGTCACGTTCACCGCCGCTGGCCGCACTCTGCAGATCAACCCGGCGAGCGCGGGCCTGGCGTACGACCCCACCGGAGCCCTGAACGGCCTGACCGGTTTCACGCTGTCCCCCAGCGCACTGTGGAAGCGCTACACCGGCGGTCCCACCCGCCGGCTCAAGACCACCGTCGACAAGGCGAAGCTGCAAGCGGCGATCGCCGCCGCGAGCGCCTCCATCAAGGGTGCGCCGGCGCCGGGGACGGTGAAACTCCTGGGCGGCAAGGTCAAGGTCACCCACGCCCAGCCCGGTCGCGGTGTCGACGCCGCCTCGCTCGCCACCAGCATCGCGGCGGGGTGGCCCGGTCGGACGTCGTACACCGCCACACTGACCCGGCAGTCGCCGGTGCTGACCGACAAGACCGTCGACGCGTTCGCCGCCGGACCCGCCACTGCGGCGCTGGCCGGTCCGGTGACCCTCGTCAACGGCTCGCAGCAGGTGAGCATCACCCCGGCCCAGCTGTCCGAGGTGCTGAAGACGGTGCCGAGCGGCAACTCGCTGAAACTGGCGATCATCCCGTCCGCGATGGCGACCCTGATGAGCACGCTGGGCG
Source organism: Allobranchiibius sp. GilTou73 (assembly GCF_021391335.1). Classification (GTDB taxonomy): domain Bacteria; phylum Actinomycetota; class Actinomycetes; order Actinomycetales; family Dermatophilaceae; genus Allobranchiibius; species Allobranchiibius huperziae. The sequence continues at coordinate 1,527,085 of NZ_CP090051.1, forward strand.
CTCAGCTGGCGACGCCCGCGCGCAACGCCAAGGTCGAGATGAACGACATCGTGCCGACCAAGAAGGTTATCGCGGGCGAGAACGGCACCGCCGTCGATCCGGTCAAGACCGGTGCCGCGCTGATCGCGGCGCTGCAGGCCGGCCGACGTACCGTCACCGCCTCGGTCGTCCTGCAGAAGGGCGTCACGGTCGACCCGTCGCAGATCAGCACCACCGTGGTCAGCGAGTTCCGGTCGCGCTACCCGCTCGGCGCGCAGAACGCTGCCCGCACGATCAACATCAAGAACGGTCTCTCCAAGCTCAACGGCACCTACGTCGCGCCCGGCGAGCAGTTCAGCCTGCTGGCCGCCCTGTCGCCGATCACGAAGGCCAACGGCTACGTCGACGCGCCGGTGCTGCAGGACGGTCGCGACGTGCTCGGCACCGGCGGCGGGCTGTCGCAGGTGTCGACCACGATGTACAACGCGACCTTCTTCGCGGGGGTGCAGGAGGACACCCACCAGGCGCACTCCTACTGGATCTCGCGCTACCCGATGGGCCGCGAGGCCACGCTGTCGGTCCCGACCATCGACAACAAGTGGACCAACGACACCGGTCACGGCATCGTCATCGAGGCGCGTACCGAGTCCAACTACTCGGTGATGCGCCTCTACGGCACGTCGGTCTTCTCCGTCACGAGCACCACCGGGCCCCAGTTCGACATCAAGAAGGCCGGAGTGCAGCACATCAAGACGCCCGGCTGCCTCCCGCAGCCGGCGGTGCCCGGATTCAAGGTCACCGTGACCCGGGTGGTCAAGCGAGGTGGCAAGGTCGTCAAGGACGAGTCGCTCACCACGACCTACCAGCCGGCGGACCTGGTCGTCTGCGGCTGAGGCGCCGCTCTCCTCACCGGCTCGGTGGAACACATCGGCAGCCGAAGTGGTTGCGCAAGGCAATGACCCACCTCGACCGTCAGGAGCCAGGCCGTGCCCACCGCCGCCCCCGCTGAGACGACCGCCACCGGCGGATCGCAGCTGTCGCGGCCGCTCGTCCTGCTGATGGCTCTCGCCGCCGGCGTGTCGGTGGCCAACCTCTACTACAGCCAGCCGTTGCTCGACCTGATCGGACGCGATCTGCACATCGCGTCCGGTGCGGTGGGGATTCTCGTGACGGTCACCCAGCTCGGGTACGCCGCGGGCCTGCTCTTCGTGCTGCCCCTCGGCGACCTGCTGGAACGGCGGCGGCTCATCGTCGGCATGACGCTGGCGACCGCTGTGGCCCTGGTGCTGACCGCGTTCGCCCAGAACGAGGCCTGGCTGCTGGTGATGCTCCTGATCGTGGGACTGCTCTCGGTCGTCGCCCAGGTGGTCGTGCCGCTCGCGGCCGCGCTCGCCTCCGACGATGACCGCGGCTCTGTCGTCGGGACCGTCATGAGCGGGCTGCTCATCGGCATCCTGCTGGCCCGCACCTTGGCGGGGCTGCTTGCCGAGGTGGGCGGCTGGCGCTCGGTCTACCTCGTCGCCGCAGCGCTCGTCCTGCTGCTCGCGGCCGGGCTATGGCGAGGGTTGCCGGACAGCCCGCCGACGGTGCGGACGTCGTACGGCGGACTGCTCGGGTCGGTCGCGCGGCTGGTGCGCACCGAGCCGATACTGCGGCGTCGGATGCTCTACGGCGCACTGAATTTCGCCCAGTTCAGCGTGCTCTGGACCGCGATCACCGGGCTCCTGTCGGGGTCGCCGTACCACTACTCCGAGGGCGTCATCGGCCTCTTCGGGCTGGCCGGTGTCGCCGGCGCGCTGGCCGCGCCCCTCATCGGACGGCTCGCCGACGGCGGTCACCAGCTCTACGCCTCGGTCGGCGCCGCGCTGCTCTTCCTGGTGTCGTGGGCGCTGCTGGCCGGGGGGCGGGCGTCGCTCATCGCGCTGCTGATCGGTGTGGTGCTGCTGGATCTCGCCTGCCAGTCGCTGCAGGTGACCAACCAGAGCCGCATCTACTCCCTCGCCGGAGACGCGCGAGCGCGGGTCAATGCGGCATACATGACGGCCTACTTCATCGGCGGTGCCGCCGGCTCGTGGGTCGCCACGAGGGTCGCCTCCACCTACCACTGGTCGGGCGTCTGCCTGCTCGGCGCGGGGCTCGGGGTGGTGCTGCTCGCAGCGGTCGTGGTGGGGGAGTCCTCCCTGCGCCGCCTCACCCCCCGCACCACCTAACGCTCCGCCCTTTCGCGACACGACCCTGACGGTCTTTGCGTTCGGTGACGGCGTTCGAACACCGTCAATGAACGCCAACGCCGTCAGCCCGGACGGCCCTGTGGACAACTTCGGACGTCGGGTACGCAGAAGTGCCACCGTCGGGAGATGCCCAAGGCCGACCCACGATCGCTGATCGTCCATGCTGTCGAGCTCACCCGCGCCCGCGAGGACCCCTCAGACGGTTCGACACTGCGCCGCATCCGTCGGGGAAGCTACGTGGAGTCGGACGAGTGGGACGGCATGTACGGCGGCCAGCGGCACCTGACCCTGGTGCATGCCACGGCGGCGAAGATGCACAAGCGGCCGCACCCCGTGTTCTCCTTCCATGCCGCCGCGGCCTTGTGGGGGCTGCCGATCGTGGGCGCGTGGCCTCAACACGTCGATGTCACCGTGTCATCGGACGCCGCCGGTTCCAGCGCGCTCGTGCGGCGGCATCGCGTGCACGAGGTGCCGCCCGCCGACTACGTCTCGGGGTTGCCGGTGACGTCGGTCGCGCGCACCGTCGTCGACCTCGCGCGCAGCACGCTGTTCTCTTCGGCCCTGGTGACCGCGGACTCGGCGCTGCGAGAAGGGAAGTGCGTCCGGGCCCAGCTGACCGCCGAGATCGCTGCCCTCCCATCCCGCGCGATAGGACGCCGGCAGGCTGCAGCGAGTCGTGAGCCTCGCAGACCGCCGCAGCGGCTCCGAAGGCGAGTCGCTCAGCAGAGCGCGGATGTTCGAGATGGGGTTCCCGCAACCCGAACTGCAAGTGCGCATCCCCGACGGCGAACGCCGCGCGGCATACGGCGACTTCGGATGGGGTGATCTGATCGGCGAGTTCGACGGACGAGTGAAGTACCGCGCCGACGGTTTCTCAGGGGGCGCTGCCGAAGAGGTCGTCTGGCGGGAGAAGCTCCGCGAAGACGCGATCCGACGCACTCATCGGGTGGTCCGCTGGATCTGGGACGACGCGTTCGAGCCGGCACGATTGCGCCGGATCCTGGTGCAGGCGGGCCTCGAACCAGTACCGGGCCGGCCCTGGGTCTCCCACCCTGACGGTCTTCCCGTTCGTTGACGGCGTTCGAACGCCGTCAACGGTCGCGAACGCCGTCAGCGTGGGGCGCGTGCGGCTCGTGCAGCTCGTGGGGCGGCGGGGGCGCGGAGGTAGTAATACTCGTGGTGGATCGCGAAGCCGAGCGACTCGTAGAGCCGCACCGCTGCCGTGTTGTCCTGCGAGACCTGCAGGTACATCGAGCGGATGCCGCGCGCCCGTGCCTCGCGCGCAGCCAGCGTCATCACCTGGCGGGCCAGACCGCGGCGCCGGTACGCCGGCGGCACGTGCACCGAGAGCACCCCGGCCCACGCGTGCGCGAAGGCCGTGCGCCCGACCGCGACCACGTCGCCGGCCGTGACCTCGGGACGGATGGCATCCGCACCGCCCGAGACCTCGGGACGGATGGCGTCCGCGCGGAGCGTGAGGTACGCGGCGTCCGGGATCTGGTCGAAGATCGCCGTCGCCGTGGCGCGGTGCTCCTGCTCGCGCGGCGCCGCGCCGGACCACCAGGCGTCGTCCGGCCGGTCCGCGACCGTCGCCGTAGAGGACCCGCCACCAACGGCCAGCGCGTCCACCGAACCCGTCATCACCAGCGTGCGCTGGAACGCCGTCCACCCGGCGTCGATCGCCGCGCCGCCGACCGCGTCGTCGGCAACGGAGAACCCCGACGGGCCGTAGACCTGCAGCAGCGGCGCTCCGCCGCGGTCGGCGTACCAGGAGGCGACGAAGGCGAGGGCATCGGACAACGGCACGCCCGGATCACCCAGCGGCAGAACGGAATTGGCACGACCGGTGTAACCCGACGCCTCCCGCAGCAACCACCGGCCGAGCCACTCCGAGCGCAGCGGCGGCATCCCCGCCACCATCAGCTCCTGCAGATCCGCCATCGACGGCGCGAGGTGCGGCGCGCCCCGGCGTACGGTGGCAGGGGGCACCTCCTTGGCCGCGACCACGTCGACGCGCGCGACCGTGACGCGCCCGCGCCGGGTCTGTACGACGAGCGTCGTGTCGTCCGCGGACACCAGCGGGCCCAGCGCATCGGTCAGCCCGCCGTCGAGCCGGTGCCGCAACACCACCCGCATCCCCACCGTCAGGGTGCGGGTGAGGTCAGGCTGGTTGGGAGGCTCAGGCATCGGGCCGTCATACTAAGTCGAGCCGAAGGACGCGCCCGATGGCGTCCGCGCCCCACCACATGCAGGAAGGGTCTGCCGCAATGACCTACGTGATCGCTCAGCCGTGTGTCGACCTGAAGGACAAGGCGTGCATCGAAGAGTGTCCCGTTGACTGCATCTACGAGGGTGAACGCTCGCTCTACATCCACCCGGACGAGTGCGTCGACTGCGGTGCGTGCGAGCCGGTCTGCCCCGTCGAGGCCATCTACTACGAGGACGACGTCCCCGAGCAGTGGGCCGACTACTACAAGGCCAACGTCGAGTTCTTCGACGACCTCGGCAGCCCCGGCGGCGCCGCCAAGATGGGCATGATCAACAAGGACCACCCGGTCATCGCCGATCTGCCGATCCAAGAGCACGACGAGTAAGAACCCGTGAGCATCGCCTCGCTGCCCGATTTCCCCTGGGACTCGCTCGCGCAGGCCAAGGCCACCGCGTCCGCCCACCCCGGCGGCGTGGTGGACCTGTCGGTCGGTACGCCGGTCGACCCCACCCCGGAGCCGGTGCAGCAAGCGTTGCGCGACGCGGCGGACGCGCCCGGCTACCCGCAGGTCTGGGGCACCCCCGACCTGCGGGAGGCCGTGGCGGCGTGGTTCGCCCGCCGGCGGCACGCCACCGGCGTCGATCCGGACGGGGTGCTGCCGACCATCGGCAGCAAGGAGTTCGTCGCCTGGCTCCCGACCCTGCTGGGCTTGGGCGCGGGTGACGTGGTCGGCATCCCGCGGATCGCCTACCCGACGTACGACGTGGGCGCGCGCCTCGCCGGCGCCACCCCGGTCGCCCCGGACAGCACCCTGACGTTCGGCCCGAAGCCTCCGAAACTGCTGTGGCTCAACACTCCCGGCAACCCCGACGGTCGCGTTCTGCCCATCGAGCACCTGGCGAAGGTGGTCGCCTGGGCGCGTGAGCACGACGTGGTGGTGGCCAGCGACGAGTGCTACGCCGAGCTCGACTGGCGCGAGGACGCCGAGGGTCCGACGACCCCGAGCATCCTCGACGACCGCGTGTGTGGCGGAGATCACTCCGGCCTGCTGGCGGTGTATTCGCTGTCCAAACAGAGCAATCTGGCGGGCTACCGAGCCGCGTTCGCGGCCGGCGACCCCCGCCTCGTCGCCCGTCTGGTGCAGGTGCGCAAGCACGCCGGGATGATCGTGCCGTGGCCGATCCAGCGGGCCCTGATCGCGGGTCTGACTGCCCACGACGCGGTCGCCGCGCAGAAGCGGGTGTACGCCGCGCGGCGTACCTCCCTGCGCGCCGCGCTGGAGGGGGCGGGATGGCGAATCGACAGCTCTGAAGCGGGTCTTTACCTCTGGGCGACGCAGGACCGGCCGTGCCGCGACAGCATCCAGGGCCTCGCCGAACGCGGGATCCTCGCGGCGCCCGGCGACTTCTACGGCGCAGCGGGGGAGCAGCACGTACGGATCGCACTCACCGCCACGGACGAGCGGATCGCAGCCGCCGTACAGCGTCTCAGCGTGGGTTGACAGGGCCACAAACAACGCGCTTTTTGCGGCTGGGGGTCGGTCCGGGGGTGTTCTCGACCTGAGGTACCGTCCAAGATGCCTCAATTTCGGGTGCGTTCGACGCGCCCAGACGCGCGCAGCATGCGCCCAGGAACAACAAGGACGGATGGCACATGACGGATCAGGGCACGGCCACTTTCTCGGCCGGCGACACCAAGCTGGACTTCAAGCTCGTCCCGGCCAAAGAAGGCAGCTCCGGATACGACATCGCCGCTCTGTTGAAGGAGACCGGCAACGTCACGCTCGACGTCGGCTTCGTCAACACCGCGTCCTGCCAGTCCGAGATCACCTACATCGACGGTGACGCTGGCATTCTGCGCTACCGCGGCTACCCCATCGACGAGCTCGCGGAGAAGTCGACCTTCATCGAGGTCTCCTACCTGCTCATCTACGGCGAGCTGCCGACCGCCGAGCAGCTGGACGCGTTCCGCTCCCGCATCTCCCGGCACACGATGCTGCACGAGGACCTCAAGGACCTCCTCGCGGCGTTCCCGCGCGACGCGCACCCGATGTCGGTGCTGTCGGCCGCGGTCTCCGCGCTCGGCACCTTCTACCAGGACAGCCTCTCCATCAAGGACCCCGACCAGATCGAGCTGTCGACGATCCGCCTGATGGCCAAGCTGCCGACGATCGCGGCGTACGCGCATAAGAAGAGCCAGGGCCAGCCGCTGCTCTACCCGGACAACAGCCTCAACCTGGTCGAGAACTTCCTGCGCATGACGTTCGGCTTCCCCGCCGAGCCGTACGACGTGGACCCCACCATCGCCAAGGCGCTGGACATGCTCTTCATCCTGCACGCCGACCACGAGCAGAACTGCTCCACCTCCACGGTGCGACTGGTCGGTTCGGCGCAGGCGCACCTGTTCGCCTCCATCTCGGCCGGCATCCACGCGCTGTCCGGTCCGCTGCACGGCGGCGCGAACTCGGCCGTCCTGGAGATGCTGGGCGAGATCCACGAGAGCGGCGACGACGTCGAGACCTTCATGAACAAGGTCAAGAACAAGGAAGACGGCGTGAAGCTCATGGGCTTCGGGCACCGCGTCTACAAGAACTACGACCCGCGCGCCGCGATCGCCAAGAAGTTCGCGCACGAGGTCATGGAGAAGATGGGCGTCGACGACCCGCTGCTCGACATCGCCATCCGCCTCGAGGAGATCGCCCTCAAGGACGACTACTTCGTGTCGCGCAAGCTCTACCCGAACGTCGACTTCTACACCGGCCTGATCTACAAGGCCATGGGCTTCCCGACCGAGATGTTCACGGTGCTCTTCGCCATCGGTCGCCTGCCGGGCTGGATCGCCCAGTGGCGCGAGATGATCGAGGACCCGGCCACCAAGATCGGCCGCCCGCGCCAGATCTACGTCGGCGAGACCGAGCGTCACTTCACCGAGATGGACGCCCGCTAACCACAACGATTTTCAGACGGAACGAGCGACGCAGGGTCACCTGCGTCGCTCGTTCCATGTCCGGGCTCCTCCGCGTCCCTGGGGACCGTCGGCGCGCCGCACCCATCCGACGCCCGCGAGCGGCGAGCATAGGGCCACCATGAGTGTGCTCCAACGCGACCGCAACGTCACCGTCCTGCGCCCGGCAGGCCGTTTCAACCGCCGCCTCGGCGGTCTGGCCCTGGTGTACGGCGCGGTCGGCGCCGTCGCGCTCGCCCTCGTGCTCCTCGTCCCCTCGCTCGTCGCCTGGACCGCCGACTCGCGCAGCAGCGTGAGCTGGCTGGACGCGATGTCCTTCGCCGGCGACGGGTGGGTCCTGGCCCATCACGGGTCGCTGCGCGCGCCGGCCGGCAGCGTCACGCACGTGGTCACGTTCGCCCCCTGATCTTCACCGCGCTCGCGCTCTGGTGCGCCCGCGCCGGTGCCAAGGCCCTTCTGCGCGAGGTCGAGCACGAGGGGCGCGACGCCGGTCGCTGGTGGCACCCCGTGGCCCTCTTCATCGGCGGATATTTGATCGCCGGCCTGCTCCTGGCCCTGCTCGGTGCGACCGGCGCAGCGACACCCCGTTTCCTCACGGTCATCCCCGGCGCGATCGTGGTGGCTGCGGCCGGCTTCGGCTGGGCCCTGCGCGCCGAGCCCGACGCCCCGGCGTACGCCGTGTGCGCGGACTGGTGGGAGCGGGTGCCGGACGGCGTACGCCGTGGTGTGCGCCCCGCATGCGAGGCCGCACTCGCCCTCTTCGCGGTCGCCACCCTGGTGCTCGTGCTCCTCGTCGCGACCCACATGTCGCGGATCGGCCAGGTCAACGGGCTGCTCGGCCCGGGCGCGGTCGGCACCGTGATCCTGGCGCTGGCGCAGCTGGCCAGCGTGCCGAACATGGTCGTGCTCATCACCGGGTGGACCAGTGGCGCGAGCGTCCACGTCGGCACCGCCACGGTCTCATCCGGTGCCGTGCACACCGGTCTGCTGCCCAGCATCCCGGTGCTGGGTGCGATCCCCGATCCCGGCGCGTTCCCGGTGTACCTGCGGGTGGTGCCGCTCGTCGTCGTCCTGGCCGGTGGTTACGCCGGGGCCCGCGCCGCCGGAGCGCTCAGCACCCTGTCGGGGCTGCGCACCAGCTGACGGCCGCGGCGAGCGCCGCCGGCCTGCTGACGGTGGGGATGTCGCTGCTCGCCTGGATCGCCGGGGCGCACGTCAGCGGTGCGCCGCTGGCCCGCGCGCAGGTGGGCCTGGTCGTCCTGCCCCTCTTCGCGCTCGAGTTCGTGGTCGGAGCGCTCGTCGCGGCCGCCGCCCTGCACTACATCAGGGTGCGCCGCTCGCACGTCTGAGGCGATCGCCCGCGCTGGTGCGCGGTGGGGAGGCCCCCACGCCACCCGGTAGCCTGCTCATCGTGTCCGAAGCCGCTGCACCGGTGTCCATCGTGGTGCTCGTCTCCGGGTCCGGCACCCTCCTGCAGGCCCTGATCGACGCGACCGCCGACCCCGCGTACGGCGTGCGGATCGCGGCCGTCGGCGCCGACCGCCCCAACATCGAGGGCCTCGCCCGCGCCGAACGCGCCGGGATCGCGACCTTCGTCTGCCGGGTGCGCGACTTCCCCGACCGGCAGGCCTGGGACGCCGAACTGGCCGACATGGTCGCGGCGTACGACCCGGCCCTGGTGGTGTCCGCGGGCTTCCTGAAGCTGGTGGGCGAGCGGTTCCTGGCGCGGTACGGCGGTCGCTACCTCAACAGCCACAACGCGCTGCTGCCCAGCTTCCCCGGCATCCACGGCCCCGCCGATGCGCTCGAGTACGGCGTGAAGGTCTCGGGCGCCACCCTCTTCGTGGTCGACGAGGGCGTCGACACCGGCGCGATCGTGGCCCAGGCCACCGTGCCGGTGCACGGCGACGACACGGTCGACGCGCTCACCGAGCGCATCAAGTCCGTCGAGCGCCCCCAGCTCGTGGACTACGTGGGCCGGATGGCCCGCGAAGGTTTCACCGTCAACGGACGAAAGGTCCAGATCCCGTGACACAGCACGCGAACGAACGCCGACGCCCCATCCGCCGGGCGTTGGTGTCGGTCTACGACAAGACCGGTCTCGAGGCGCTGGTGCGCGGCCTGCACGAGGCGGGCGTCACGCTCGTCTCGACCGGCGGTTCCGCGGGCCTGATCGCCGACCTCGGCGTGCCGGTGACGGCGGTCGAGGACCTGACCGGATTCCCCGAGTGCCTGGACGGGCGGGTCAAGACATTGCACCCGAAGGTCCACGCAGGGCTGCTGGCCGACACCGAGAACCCCTCGCATGTGGCGCAACTGGCCGATCTGGAGATCGAGCCGTTCGACCTGCTGATCTCCAATCTCTATCCGTTCACGGACACGGTCGGCTCCGGCGCGAGCGAGGCCGAGTGTGTCGAGCAGATCGACATCGGTGGCCCGTCCATGGTGCGCGGTGCGGCCAAGAACCACCGCTCGGTCGCCGTGGTGACGGACCCCACGACGTACGACGAGGTGCTGGCTGCCGTCCGCGCAGGTGGGTTCACGCTGGGCGAGCGTCAGAGGCTCGCGGCGGAGGCGTTCGTGCACACCGCGACGTACGACGTGGCCGTGGCGTCGTGGATGGGCAACGTGCTCACCGACACCAGCGACGGTGAGGGCTTCCCGGCGTGGGTCGGCGCGACGTACGACAAGGCGCGCGCGCTGCGGTACGGCGAGAACCCGCACCAGGCCGCGGCGCTCTACTACGACGGCTTCCTGCCCTCGCCCGGTCTGGCCCAGGGGGAGCTGCTGCACGGCAAGGAGATGTCCTTCAACAACTACGTCGACGCCGACGCGGCTCACCGGGCGGCGTACGACCATGGCGGGGCGCCGACGGTGGCGATCATCAAGCACGCCAACCCGTGCGGGATCGCGGTGGGCAGCGACATCGCCGATGCGCACCGGCGCGCACACGACTGCGACCCCACATCGGCGTTCGGCGGGGTCATCGCCACCAACCGCGACGTCACGGCCGAGATGGCGGACACGGTGAAGGACATCTTCACCGAGGTCGTCGTCGCGCCCGGTTTCGATCCCGAGGCGCTGGAGATCCTGAAGGGCAAGAAGAACATCCGGCTGCTGCTGGCCGACCCGCGTGAGCAGGTGGGCGAGATCCGGCACATCTCCGGCGGCATGCTCATGCAGCACTCCGACAACGTCGACGCGATCGTGCACGACGACGCCGGCAAGGTCGTCGGAGGCGACCAGTTCGCCTCGTGGCGGCTGGTGTCCGGCGATCCGGTCGAGGAGGACATCGCGCGCGACCTGCAGTTCGCGTGGCGCGCGATCAGGGCGGTCAAGTCCAACGCGATCATGTTGGCGCGCAACGGTGCATCCGTCGGCATCGGCATGGGCCAGGTCAACCGGGTCGACTCCTGCCACCTCGCGGTGAACCGTGCGGGCGCCGAGCGGGCGCGCGGCGCGGTCGCCGCATCCGACGCGTTCTTCCCGTTCCCGGACGGGCTGCAGGTGCTCATCGACGCCGGCGTCATCGCGGTCGTGGCACCGGGCGGGTCGATGCGCGACCAGTCGGTCATCGACGCGGCGCAGGGGGCGGGCATCGCGATGTACTTCACGGGCACCCGCCACTTCGCGCACTGAGCGGGAGGATGGGGTCATGCAGACCGAGACGATCGAGATCCGCACCGGCGATGGCGAGGTCGTCCTGGACATCACCCGGCAGTGCGAGGGAGTCCTGCGCGGGGTGGACTCGGGACTGCTGCACGTCTTCGTCCCGCACGCCACGGCCGGCGTCGCGATCCTGGAGACCGGCGCGGGCAGCGACGAGGACCTGCTGCACGCGCTGCGGGACCTGTTGCCCGCCGACAACCGGTGGATCCATCAGCACGGCAGCAAGGGCCACGGGCGCTCGCATGTGATGCCGGCGCTGATCCCGCCGTACGCGACGGTGCCGATCGTCGACGGTCAGTTGGCGCTCGGCACCTGGCAGAGCATCTGCCTGGTCGACCTCAACGTCGACAACCCCGTCCGCCAGGTGCGTCTGTCGGTGCTGCCCGGCTGAAGCCGGCCGCTCAGGTGAGGCGCTTGGCGTAGCAGCGGGAGAGCGGCTCGTCCTTGTAGTAGCCGAAGCCGGGGATCGCGTCGTAGCCGAGGCGTTCGTAGAGCGCCATCGCCTCCGGCTGCGCCGTCCCGGTCTCGAGGATCAGCCGGGTGAACCCCAGGGCCCGCGACCGTTCCTCCAGTACGCCGAGCAGGCGTGCCGCGTGCCCCTCGCGACGCCGCGACGCACGCACGTACATCCGCTTCAGCTCCACGTCGCCGGCGCTCGCCGCACGCAGCCCGGCGCAGCCATCAGGCCGCGTTCGTCGGCGGCGACCACGAACGTGCCGACGGGCGGCGCGAACTGGTCGGGCGCCACCGGCGTCGCATCGACGCCGCCGTACCGCGCGGTCATGTCGTCGTCGAGCTCGCGGATGAGGGTCTGCGCGTCGGGATCGGTGTAGGCCACGGTGCGGACGGTCCAGCTCACGATCGGTGACGTTACCGGGCGCCCGCGACCAGGCCCCGCTCGCCTAGGCGCCCGTGCGAGGATGTCCGCCGTGACGGCGATCGTGATGGACGGCAAGGCCACCCTGGCGACGATCATGGACGAGTTGCGGGTTCGCGTCGAGGCCCTGAAGGCGCGCGGCATCACTCCGGGGCTCGGTACCGTCCTCGTCGGCGATGACCCGGGCAGCCACTGGTACGTCGGCGCCAAACACCGCGACTGCGCCAAGATCGGCATCAACTCCATCCGTCGCGACCTGCCCGCCGGCGCCACGCAGGCCGAGGTCGAAGCCGTCATCGACGAGCTCAACGCCGACCCCGACTGCACCGGGTTCCTGGTCCAACAGCCCACGGGTCTGGACGAATTCGCGCTGTTGTCGCGAGTCGACCCCGACAAGGACATCGACGGGCTGCACCCGTTCAACCTGGGCAAGCTCGTGCTCGGCGAGAGCGGTCCGCTGCCGTGCACGCCGATCGGCGTCATCGAGCTGCTGCGCCGCTACGAGGTGCCGCTCGCCGGCGCGCACGTGGTGGTCATCGGGCGCGGGCTGACCGTGGGCCGGCCGCTGGGGCTGCTGCTGACCCGCCGTACCGAGAACTCGACGGCCACGCTGTGCCACACCGGCACGCGTGACCTGGCCTCGATCGTGCGCACTGCGGACGTCGTCGTGGCCGCCGCGGGGGTGCCCGACCTGGTCACCGCCGACATGGTCAAGCCGGGCGCGGCCGTCCTGGACGTCGGTGTCTCGCGGGTCGACGGCAAGATCGCCGGCGACATCGCGGCCGATGTCGCCGAGGTCGCCGGTCACGTGTCGCCGAACCCCGGGGGTGTCGGGCCGATGACGCGCGCGATGCTGCTGGTCAACGTCGTCGAGGCGGCCGAGCGCCGGCTTCGATGAAGCCCGCGCGCCTCGGTCCCGCCTGGTGGACCATCGCGCTGGCCAGTGTCGTGGCGTTGCTGATCGCCTACTTCGGGTCGTTGCGTGCCGGCGGGTACGCGCTCGCGGTCGTGCTCCTGCTCGCCGCGTTCCTGCGTCTCCTGCCCGCGTCGGTCACCGACGGCCTCGCCGTGCGCTCGCGGATGGTCGATGTCCTGACGCTGTGCGGTTTCGCGCTGGCGATCGTCGTGATCTTCGCCGTCGTCAAGATCTGAGACGCATATACGAAGGCCCGGCGCGATCGCTCGCGCCGGGCCTTCGTCGTGGAGCGGTGGGTCAGATCAGGCCGAGACCCTTGACCGCGTCGCGCTCCTCGCCGAGCTCCTTGACGGTGGCGTCGATCCTGCCGCGGGAGAAGTCGTCGATCTCCAGGCCCTGGACGATCGACCACGTGCCGTCGGCGACGGTGACAGGGAAGGAGGAGATGAGACCCTCGGGCACGCCGTACGAACCGTCGGAGCAGACCGACATCGACACCCAGTCGTCGGCGGGGGTGCCGGCGGCCCAGTCGTGCACGTGGTCGATGGTCGCCGACGCGGCGGACGCGGCCGAGGACGAGCCGCGCGCGTCGATGATCGCTGCGCCGCGCTTGGCGACGGTCGGGATGTAGGTCGACTCCAGCCACTGCTGGTCGTTGACGACCTCGGCGGCGACGCGGCCACCGACGAGCGTGTGGAAGAGGTCGGGGTACTGGGTGGCGGAGTGGTTGCCCCAGATCGTCATCTTCTTGATGTCGGTCACGGATGCGCCGGTCTTGGCGGCCAGCTGCGAGATGGCGCGGTTGTGGTCCAGACGGGTCAGCGCGGAGAAGCGCTCCTGGGGGATGTCGGGGGCGTTCGACATGGCGATGAGCGCGTTGGTGTTGGCCGGGTTGCCGGTCACGGTGACCCGGATGTCATCTGCCGCAACGGAGTTCAGTGCCTTGCCCTGCGGGGCGAAGATGCCGCCGTTCGCCTCGAGCAGGTCGCCGCGCTCCATGCCGGGTCCGCGCGGACGGGCGCCCACCAGCAGCGCGTGGTTCACGCCGTCGAAGATCGTGTTGGGGTCGTCGCCGATCTGCACGCCGGCGAGCGTCGGGAACGCACAGTCGTCCAGCTCCATGACCACGCCCTCCAGCGCCTTCAGCGCAGGGGTGATCTCCAGCAGCCGCAGCTCGACCGGGGTGTCGGCCCCGAAGAGCGCGCCGCTCGCGATGCGGAAAAGCAGGCTGTAGCCGATCTGGCCGGCGGCGCCGGTGACGGCGACCTTGACGGGCGTGGTGCTCACGGGTGGGAACCCCTTCGTGTGGACGGCGGGCACGCGCAGAAGGGCGCGCCCAGTGAATGACTTCGACGGTAGCAGCGCGGGTTTGCGGGCCGAAACGGCCTGCGAGCGATGGTCGAGAGGGGACGCCGGACGACGGACGCGCCCGTCCCTAGGCTGACCCCAGGACGACACCCCGCCGAGGAGCCGACATGGACCTGCCCGCTGAACTGCTCGCTCTGCTGCGTGCGCCCAGCCCGTGTTTCGTCACCACGCTCATGCCGGACGGCGGCCCGCAGATCACCCAGACGTGGGTCGACACCGACGGCGAACACGTCCTGATCAACACGGTCGTCGGTTTCCAGAAGGTCCGCAACCTGCAGCGCGATCCCCGGGTGGCAGTGGCCGTCTCCGACCCTCAGCAGCCGTGGCGCTACTTCGAGGTGCGCGGACGGGTCGTGTCCATGAGCACCGATGGCGCGGTTGAGCACATCGAGGCGCTGTCGCAGCGCTACACCGGTCGGCCCTATCCCTGGTACGGCGGTCGCGACCAGCAACGGATCGTCCTCACCATCGTCGCCGACTCGGTCCATACCGTGGGCTGACCCCACCGATTCCGGCCAACGGGCCGCCCCGCGATACTCTCGCAGGGCGGCCCAGTCCCCATCCGCGACGGGCCGCCCGACGACACACCGTCCCTCGAGGAGCTACCGCCCGCATGGAGAAGATCAAGGTCAAGAACCCCATCGTCGAACTCGACGGTGATGAGATGACGCGCATCATCTGGCAGTTCATCAAGGACCGGTTGATCCATCCCTATCTGGACGTGGACCTGAAGTACTACGACCTGGGCATCGAGAACCGGGACGCGACCAACGACCAGGTGACCGTCGACTCCGCGAACGCCGTCAAGCAGTACGGCGTCGGCGTGAAGTGCGCGACGATCACCCCGGACGAGGCGCGCGTCGAGGAGTTCGGTCTCAAGGAGATGTGGCGCAGCCCCAACGGGACGATCCGCAACATCCTCGGCGGCGTGATCTTCCGCGAGCCGATCATCATCAGCAACATCCCGCGGCTGGTGCCGGGCTGGACCAAGCCGATCATCATCGGCCGTCACGCGCACGGCGACCAGTACAAGGCGCAGAACTTCAAGGTGCCCGGCGCCGGCACCGTGACCATCACCTTCACGCCCGAGGGCGGCGGCAAGGAGACGACGTACGAGGTCGCCAAGTACGGCGACGACGGCGGCGTCGCAATGGGGATGTTCAACTACAACAAGTCGATCGAGGACTTCGCGCGCGCCTCGCTCACCTACGGCCTGGACCGCAAGGTGCCGGTCTACCTGTCGACCAAGAACACGATCCTCAAGGCCTACGACGGTCAGTTCAAGGACATCTTCCAGCGCATCTTCGACAATGAGTTCAAGGCGAAGTTCGACGCGCTGGGCATCACGTACGAGCACCGGCTGATCGACGACATGGTCGCGGCGTCCCTGAAGTGGGAGGGCGGCTACCTGTGGGCCTGCAAGAACTACGACGGTGACGTCCAGTCCGACACGGTGGCGCAGGGATTCGGCTCCCTCGGCCTGATGACCTCGGTGCTGATGACCCCCGACGGCAAGACCGTCGAGGCGGAGGCCGCGCACGGCACGGTCACCCGGCACTACCGGCAGCACCAGCAGGGCAAGCCGACCTCGACCAACCCGATCGCGTCGATCTTCGCCTGGACCCGCGGCATCTCCTACCGCGGCAAGATGGACGAGACCCCGCAGGTCACCGCCTTCGCCGAAACCCTCGAGCGCGTCTGCATCGGGACCGTCGAAGAGGGCAAGATGACCAAGGACCTGGCCCTGCTGATCGGCAAGGAGCAGCCCTACCTGACGACGCAGGAGTTCCTCGGCGCGATCGACGAGAACCTGCAGAAGGCCATGGCCGGCTGAGCCGTTGGCAACGATCCTCGTCACCGGGGGAGCGGGCTTCATCGGCTCCAACTTCACCCGGGCGGCGCTCGCGGCGGGGCACACCGTGCGGGTGCTCGACGACCTCTCGACGGGGTTGCGCGACAACCTGGGTGACGTCCATGCCGAGGTGGTCATCGGCTCGTTGACCGACCCCGAGGTGCTGGCCGGTGCGGTCGCGGGCGTCGAGCACATCGTGCACCTCGGGGCGATCGGAAGCGTGCCCTCCAGCGTGCAAGATCCGGTGCGCTGCAACGAGGTCAACGTCACGGGCACCGTCGGCCTGATCGAGGCGGCACGCGCCGCCGGTGTCCGGCACGTGGTGTTCTTCTCCTCCTCCGCGGTGTACGGCGCGAACCCGGCCACCCCGATCGGCGAGCGCGACTGGGTGCGGCCGATGTCGCCCTACGGCGCGAGCAAGCTGAGCGGGGAGCAGTACCTGCTGGCCGCGCAGCAGTCCTACGGCCTGCAGACGCTGGTCTTCCGCCCGTTCAACGTCTACGGGCCGGGCCAGCGGGCCGATCACGCGTACGCCGCCGTGATCCCGGCCTTCCTCGACGCGACCCTGGCCGGGCGCCCCCTGCGCATCGAGGGCGACGGGGAGCAGACCCGCGACTTCCTCTTCGTCGCGACGGTGTGCCGGGTGCTGCTGGCCGCGGTCGAACGCGGCGTCTGGCACCCCGAGCCGGTCAACCTCGCCTACAGCACGCAGACCTCGATCAACGACCTGGTGTCGGCCATCAGCGTGCCGCCGGCGCACATCCGCAGGTGGAGCACGTGCCCGGTCGGATCGGTGACGTGAAGCACTCGCGAGCTGCCAACGACACTCTGCTGCAACTCTTCCCGGACATCGAGCCCGAGTCCCTCGACGAGGGCCTTGCGGCCACCGTCACGTGGTGGACCAGCTGAACCTTCCCGCGACGGCTTAGGTCGGCCGGGTGGGTTGTGGGCGCTGGGGTCACTCGCCTGCGTTCGCGTACCTCGGCCCGGGTGGGTCGTCGGCGCTGCGGTCACCCCACCCGTAGACAGGCCCACGCGGTGCACTCCCAGTGGTCCAGGTGAGAGCTCGGCCTCTCTAAGGGTCTACGCGGTATCTTCCGGCTGCCGGGTGCGCGGGCCTGCTTCCCCTGGCTCCCTGCAGCGCGAGTCGCACCCCCGTGCGCCGGGAGTGGGCTCATACCACATCGAGGGGCGCCGGGGCGCTCCATGCGCGATATTTTGCAAGCGGCGGCGGATCATAGCAGAGCTGCGCTCTCATCGGGCCGTAGGTGGAATGCTCTTCTGAACTTGACCAGCCGTAAAGAGCTAGTCATCACCCATGTTCGGACCACCTGATGGGAGGGTCGTGACCGATTTCGCAGATTCGGGCGTCGTGCACCCTTCCGTGAGCGACCTCGATGAGGTCTCCCCGATCCCGATGCCCGCGCCGACGCCGGCGCCCGTCACAGTGGACGGGCCGGCGGTCGCCGGAGCGTGGGGCGCAGGCACCGCGCTTGCCGTTCCCATCGAGCGTGCGCGCGCCCAGGACTGGTCGAGGCCGTATCTCGCGGCGACGCTCGTGGTCGATGTGCTCTGCGCGATCGTGTGCGGCGTCGCCGCCGTGGCGGTCTCCGGGGCGGTCCCACTGCGCGATCCCATCCCGCTGCCGTACGTGGTGCTCCTCGTTCTCAGCCCGTTCGCCTGGGTGGGCACGGTCACGGTGTGCCACGGCTACGAGCGTCGCTATCTCGGGATCGGAGCCGAGGAGTACCGGGCGCTGATCTCCGCTGCGATCCGCCTGCTGGCGTTGTCGGCGTTCGTGTCCTACGCGATCTACGTCGACCGTCCCTACCTGTCGCGCTTCTTCGTCCTCGTCTACTTCCCGACACTCCTGGGCACGACGCTCGTGGCGCGGTTCGCGCTGCGCAGGCAGCTCTACCGGGCCAGGTGGCAGGGACTCGCGTGTCAGCGTGCCGTGGTGGCAGGGCAGGACCATGCCGTGCGCAACCTGGTGGCCGATCTGCACCGGGAGACCCAGCACGGCATCCGTCCCGTCGCGATCTGCACCGGGGACACCGTCGACACGGTCGGCGGCGTCCATCGGGAGGGGTCGGTGCACGAGACGGTCCAGGTCGCGCGCAAGTACGCCGCGAACGTCGTCGTGGTGGCCAGCCCCTCCGACCTCGACGGGATCGAGCTGCGACGCCTGTCCTGGGAGCTGGACGACCTCGGTATCGAGCTGGTCGTGTCTCCCGGGGTGGTCGAGGTGACCGGACCGCGCATGTCGATCCGGCCGGCGGCGAATCTGTCGTTGCTGCACATCGAGCGACCGGCACTGCACGGTCTCAACGCGGCGAGCAAGGCGCTCTTCGACCGGGTGGTCGGGGGGTTGCTGGTCGTTCTCCTGTCACCCCTGCTCCTGCTCGTCGCCGTGTTCATCAAGGTCCGCGACGGCGGCCAGGTGTTCTACCGGCAGACGCGGGTGGGGATCGATGGAAAGGACTTCACCATGCTGAAGTTCCGCTCGATGGTGCCCGACGCCGAGCACCAACTGGCGATGGTGCGCATCGATGGCGACGACGGCAACGGCGTGCTCTTCAAGCGTCGGCACGACCCTCGGGTCACCCCGATCGGCAAGGTGCTGCGGCGGTTCTCACTCGATGAGCTGCCACAGCTGGTCAACGTCATGCACGGCGACATGTCGATCGTGGGCCCGCGGCCACCCCTGCGGTCCGAGGTCGACGGCTATGGCGCGGACGCGGTCCGACGGCTCCGGGTCAAGCCGGGGCTGACGGGACTCTGGCAGGTGAGCGGGCGCAGCGACCTGTCCTGGGACGAGTCGCTTCGACTCGACCTCCGGTACGTCGACAACTGGTCGATGTTCCTCGACGTGCAGATCCTCTGGCGCACGGTGCGTGCCGTCATACGTGGAACGGGAGCCTACTGATGGCATCAGAAACGCTGAGTCAATCCGGACGAGGACGTCGAGGATCCTTGATCGCCGTCGCCTGTGTGGCACTCGGTGTCGCCGTGACGGGATGCGCGAGCTCCGCGCACGACGGCGCGGCCGACCGGCCGGGGTCGACCGCGTCCGGTGTGCCGAACGCCGTCGCGGGGCTGACATCGACCCCGACAGCCGGCCCGCAGGACGACACGTCGCAGGCCTCGACCCAGCAGAAGCTGCCCAAGGGTGCGAGCACCGCGATCCCGAGCGACCCGCTCGCATCATCGGCGGTCGTACCGGTCGAGCGCGGCGGCCGGAAGGTGCGGCCGAGCATCTCCGCGATCGGTGGAGCCAGGCCCTTCACCCAGCCCGTCGAGTACGCGGACGGGCTGCGGCTCAGGATCACCCGGATGACCCAGAGCAAGGTGACCGGACAGGGGCCGGGCGTGTTTCCCGGCCGGCCGGTCACCGACTTCTACGTGACGTTGACCAACGGCACCAAGAAGCCGTTGTCGTTCGACGCCGTGGTCGTGACCGTCAGTTACGGCTCACCGGCCCGCCTCGCCCACCTCGTCTACGACCAGAGCTCGGTCGATTTCGCCAGCACCGTTCAACCGGGCAAGTCCGGGAACGCCGTGTACGGGTTCTCGGTGCCGGCAGCGGATCTGAGCCAGGTCACCATGACCGTCGATCTCGACGGGCTCCACCAGCTTGCGACGTTCAGAGGAAAAGTGACGTGACTGAGCAGACCCCCCGTCCGGCCGTCACACCCACCCACTCGGCCCACCCGGTGACGACCCCTCACCCCGCATCACAGTGTTCAGGAGCGACGATGACCGCACTACGAACCACCCTGTCGCAGCGGTTGACTCGCCTGATCGCGATGGCGACCGCGATGGTGCTGCTCACCTTCGGGATGGTGATCGTCTCGAGCGCGACCTCGGCGCGAGCCGACACGGACCCGCCGGCGGGCACCCCCGCGACCGTGAGCGACGACGCCCTGCCGACCTGGCAGATCAACGGCGTCGTGTGGAGTCAGGTCACCATCGGCAACACCGTGTACGTCGCGGGCGAGTTCTCCCAGGCGCGTCCGCCGGGCGTCGCGGTGGGGGGACCCGGATCGGTCAATGTGGGCAACCTGATCGCGTACGACATCACCACCGGAAACCTCATCACGTCGTTTAACCACACCCTCAACGCGCAGGCACTGGTTATCACCAAGTCCCCCGACAACTCACGCATCTACGTGGGCGGCGACTTCACGACGGTCGACGGCCAACCCCGGGGTCACATCGCTGCGTTCGACGTCGCGAGCGGTGCGCTCGTCCCCAGCTTCAGCCCCAATCTGAGCGGTGAGGTCAAGGCCATTACCGTCTCATCCAGCGCGGTGTACGCCGGTGGCGCGTTCGATTATGACGACGGCGTCTACCGCCATCACCTGGCCGCCATGAGCATCACGAACGGCGCCCGACTGCCTTGGGCGCCGGTGACGGACAACTACGTTCCGTGGACGATGATCATGACCCCGGATCAGTCCAAGGTCGTCATCGGCGGCCAGTTCGTGACGCTGAACGGTCAGGAGGTCGACGGCTTGGCGGCTGTCGATCCGGTCACCGGGAGCTTGGTTCCATGGGCTGCGTCGACGAAGATCCCTGACGCGGTGCACGGCGCGATCATGGGTCTCAGCACGGATGGCACCAACATCTACGGTTCGGGCTACGCGTTCGGGTCCGGCGCATCCTTCGAGGGCGAGTTCTCGCTGAACCCTGCAGACGGATCGATCAACTGGCTGAACGACTGCCAGGGCGACACCTACAACACCTTTCCCATGAACGGGGCGCTCTACACCGTCAGTCACGTGCACAACTGCGAGATGATCGGTGGGCTGACCCAGCTCAGCGACTGGAGCATCAACCAGAAGCACGCCCTGGCGTTCTCGACGACGTCGTCGGGCAACTACGACCAGGGACCCGATCAGTACGGGTGGAACTACAGCGCCTACCAGTACGCCAAGATCCTCACGTGGTACCCGAACTTCCTCTTCGGTTCCTACACGGCGCAGAAGCAGTCTGGCTGGTCGATCACCGGTAACGGCAACTATCTGTCCATCGGCGGTGAGTTCCCCTCCGTCAACGGCAAGGCTCAGTACGGGCTCGTGCGATTCGCTGTGCGGAGCAAGGCCCCCAACAAGATGGGGCCGACAGCCTGTTACGCCGCGCCGACTCCTTCTGCGCTCGCGATGGCCGGCGGATCCGCACGGGTCTCCTGGCAGGCGGCGACCGACCCGGACAACGCGAATCTGACCTACAACGTGTATCGGTCGGGCACGGCGGCGCCGATCTACACGACGACCCAGAGCAACCAGTACTGGAACTGCCCGCAGATGGGATATCGCGATACCGGTCTCGTCGGCGGGAAGGCGTACACCTACAAGATCACCGCCTCGGATTCGCTCGGTAACACCTACACCTTGCCGACGACCAATTCGGTCACGGCCAGTAGTGGTTCTCCCAGCCCGTACGCACAGGACGTCGCGAAGGACGGGGCGAGCGACTTCTGGACGCTGGGGGAGCCGAGCGGCAGCACGATCTACGACAGTGCGGGGTTCAACGACGCGACCGCTCAGTCGGATGTCACTCGCGGGGCGGCAGGTCCCATCAGCGGTGACTCCACGACGGCCTCGACCTTCGGCGGAAGCTCCAACGGGTTCGCAGCGACCAACTCCACGGTCGCGACGACTCCGGCGCTGAGCGTGGAGGCGTGGATCAAGACCACCACGACCAGCGGCGGCAAGATCGTCGGGTACGGCGACTCGAACACCGGGACCAGCGGCAGCTATGACCGGCACGTCTACATGGACAACGCCGGACACATCATCTGGGGCGTCTACCCCGGGTCCGTCCAGACGATCCAGAGCAAGAACACCTACAACGACGGAGCCTGGCACTACATCGTCGCCTCCATGGACCCGACCGCGGGCATCGCCCTCTACGTTGACGGCAAGAAGGTAGCTGCCAACGCCGGCGTCACCTCCGCGCAGAGCTACTCCGGCTACTGGAAGATCGGTGGCGACAACCTCAGCGGGTGGACCAACCAGCCGAGCAGCAACTACTTCGCGGGCACCATCGGCGACGTGGCGATCTACCCTGCCGCGCTCAGCCTGGCGCAGGTGCAGACGCACTACACCGACGGTGGCGGAAGTCTGCCGACCCCGACGATCCCGACCGATGCGTACGGCAAGGCCGTCTACAACTCCAATCCCGCTCTCTACTGGCGGCTGGACGACACGGCGGGATCGACCGCCGCCGACGCGAGCGCCAATGGGGAGACCGGTGTCTACTCTGGCGGCGTCACGCTGGGTCAGCCGGGCGCGCTCGGCTCTCAGGGCACCGCTGCGACCTTTAACGGCACGGACGGCACGATCGGCTCCAGCGACCCGGTCAGCAACCCGACGGTCTACTCCGAGGAGCTGTGGTTCAACACCACGACCACGGCCGGCGGCAAGCTCATCGGATTCGGCGACCAGCAGAGCGGGAACAGCGGGAACTACGACCGCCACGTCTACATGACCCCCGATGGCCGGTTGAACTTCGGCGTGTACCCCGGGTCGGCCAGCATCATCACTTCGCCGAACTCCTACAACGACGGCGCATGGCACCACATGGTCGCCACCCAGGGCCCGGACGGCATGAACCTGTACGTCGACGGCCAGGACGTGGCCAGCGGCCCGCAGACCCAGGCGCAGCCCTACACGGGGTACTGGCGTGTGGGTGGTGACAGCTCGTGGGCGGGCAACAACTACTTCGCCGGCACCATCGACGAGGTGGCGGTCTACTCCAGCGAGCTGAGCGCCAGCACCGTGCAGGCGCACTATGTCGCCGGCGGCGGTGTCGTCCCGAATCAGCCTCCGGTGGCTGCGTTCACGTCTTCGGTGAACAACCTGAACGCGTCGTTCGACGGGTCGGGTTCGAGTGATCCGGATGGGACGGTGGCGTCGTACTCGTGGAACTTCGGTGACAACAGCACCGCCGGTACGGGCGTGAACCCCACGCACGCGTACCTGTCCGCGGGTACCTACACCGTGACGCTGACGGTGACGGACAACCAGGGTGCGACCAACTCCGTGTCGCACACCGTCACGGTGACCGCTCCGCCGGTGAATCAGCCTCCGGTGGCTGCGTTCACGTCTTCGGTGAACAACCTGAACGCGTCGTTCGACGGGTCGGGTTCGAGTGATCCGGATGGGACGGTGGCGTCGTACTCGTGGAACTTCGGTGACAACAGCACCGCCGGTACGGGCGTGAACCCCACGCACGCGTACACGTCCGCGGGCACCTACACCGTGACGCTGACGGTGACCGACAACCAGGGCGCGACCAACTCGGTGACGCACAGCATCACGGTCACCGCGCCGGTGAATCAGCCTCCGGTGGCGGCGTTCACCTCGTCGGTGAACAACCTGACAGGGTCCTTTGACGGGTCGGGGTCTACCGATCCGGATGGCACGGTGGCGTCGTACTCGTGGAACTTCGGTGACAACAGCACCGCCGGTACGGGCGTGAACCCCACGCACGCGTACACGTCCGCCGGGACGTACACCGTGACGCTGACGGTGACCGACAACCAGGGCGCGACCAACTCGGTGACGCACAGCATCACGGTCACCGCGCCGGTGAATCAGCCTCCGGTGGCGGCGTTCACCTCGTCGGTGAACAACCTGACGGGGTCCTTTGACGGGTCGGGGTCTACCGATCCGGATGGCACGGTGGCGTCGTACTCGTGGAACTTCGGTGACAACAGCACCGCCGGTACGGGCGTGAACCCGACGCACGCGTACACGTCCGCGGGCACCTACACCGTGACGCTGACGGTGACCGACAACCAGGGCGCGACCAACTCCGTGTCCCATGCCGTGACCGTCGCCCAGGCGGCACCCACCACCCTCGCGGCGGACGACTTCGGTCGCACGGTAGCCAGCGGGTGGGGTTCTCTGGACAGCGGCGGGGCGTGGAGCTCCAGCGGCTCGGGGCTGTCGGTCGGCGGCGGGGTCGGGCGGATGAAGATCACCCAGGCCGGGACCGGTCCGAGCGCGTACGCCAATGCGGTCTCGACGACTCAGTCGGATGTACGCGTGCAGTTCTCCTCCGACACCATGCAGAGCACGGGAAGCCTGTACGTATACGTTCTCGGCCGTCGTGTGGCCGGTGTGGGCGACTACCGGGCGAAGGTGTGGATCAGGAACGACGGCCAGGTGTTCCTCGCGATCAGTCGGATGTCCGGCACCACCGAGGTCGCGACGGTGCCGCTTCAGGCGATCTCCGGTCTGACGGCTTCACCTGGCAAGACCTTCGATGTGCGCTTCGACGCAACGGGCACCACCCCCACCACACTGCGGGCGAAGGTCTGGGCCGACGGCACTCCGGAACCGAGCACGTGGCAGGTGCAGGCGACGGATTCCACGGCAGGGTTGCAGACAGCCGGCAGTCCGGGGCTTGCCGCCTACCTTTCCGGTAACGCGACCACCGTCCCGGTCACCGTCTCGTTCGACGGTCTGCGGGTCTACGACGCGACCACGATCAACCAGCAGGCCATGAAGGCGATGGCCAAGGGCGTGAAACTGCAGTGGATGCAGACCGTGACGAAGGAGAATGCGAAGAAGCTCCACGCGATCTCGAAGTGGAACGATTCATGAACCGACGTGGGATGCATCACCGAGACGGGATCGCAGGCAGTCGCCAGTGACCGGGGTCAGTGAGCTCCCTCCTCCTGAGGTGGACGAGGAGGAGGGAGGTGGTTACGAGACGAGGATCCCCTCCCAGGGGCTGGGCGAACGCGCGGCACGAGGCGCCATCGTCACTGTGGGCGGCCAGGTCGTGCGCATCCTGATCCAGATGGCCGGGGTCGTCGCGCTGGCCCGGATCCTGAGTCCCCGCGACTACGGTCTGCTCGCCATGGTGGTCGCCATCGTGGGGGTGGCCGAGATCTTCCGCGATTTCGGTCTGTCCTACGCGGCGGTCCAGGCGCGGACTCTGTCGGCCGGGCAACGCAGCAATCTGTTCTGGATCAATACCGGGCTGGGCGCGTCACTCACCGTTGTCATCATCGCCGGGGCGCCGTTGATCGCACTGATCTACGGGCAGCCCGAACTGCGGCGGATCGCCATGGTGCTGTCGTTCGTCTTCCTGTTCGACGGTCTGGCGACCCAGTACCGCGCTGACCTGAATCGGAACATGCGATTCGGCGTCCTGGCCGCGACCGACGTCGTCTCGGTAATGCTGGCGGCCGCCCTCGCTGTGCTGCTCGCGGTGTGGGGGGCCGGCTACTGGGCCCTGGTCGCCCAACAGTTGGGGCAGGCGGTGATCGGACTCATGATCGTCGTCGGCGTCTCGCGGTGGATCCCCGGCAAACCGTCGCGTCACGAACCGATGAGGCATCTGCTGCGTTTCGGGTGGCATTACGTCAGCGCCCAGCTCATCCAGTACGTAGGCAGCAACGCCGACTCCTTCATCATCGGGACGCGGTTCGGGGCGAGACCGCTCGGTCTGTACAACCGGGGATTCCAGCTCCTGATGGCACCTCTCGGCCAGGTGCGTTCACCGACCACCAGCGTTGCGCTCCCGGTGCTGTCGCGGCTGCGGGACGATTCGGTTCGGCACGACCGATATGTGCTTCGCGGCCAGCTGGCCCTCGGCTACCTGCTCGTCCTTCCCATCGCGTTCCTGGCCGGAGCGGCAAGGCCGGTCATCGTCCTGGTCCTCGGAGACCGATGGAGCGGGGTCGTCCCGATCTTCCGGATGCTCGCCGTCGCGGGCGCTGTCCAGACGTTCTCCTTCGCCTGCTTCTGGATCTACCTGTCGCGGGAGATCACCGGCCAGCTCGTCAAGCTCTCGTACGTCGAAACGGGAATCCGCATCGCGTGCCTGGTGATCGGCAGCAGGTGGGGCGTGGTGGGCGTCGCGACCGGGTACGCCGTCTCCGCCGCCATCAAGTGGCCGTTCTCGCTCTGGTTCGCCGCACGCAAGACGCAGTGTCCGGTCCGCGCGATGGTCCGTGATGCAACGCGCGTGACCGCCATGGCTGTCCTGTGCGGCGCAGCCGGCTTCGTCACCTGCTCGGTGGTGCCGTTGGCGCCCCTCACACAGATCTTGTTGAGCGCCTGCGCGTGCGTGGCCGCCATCGCGGGCGCGGCGGCGCTCGCGCCGGCCGTGCGCCGCGACGTCGAGGACATCGTTCACACCGTTCAGTCGGTTGTTCGCCGGAAGGGGAAGTTAGCGCAATGAATGTCGAAGGGGACTGTTCGCGATGACGATTCACACCTATGCCCAGATCGTTCGACGGCGTTGGCGCATCATGCTGGGCCTGCTCGCCACGTGTGTGATCGCCGCGCTGCTGTGGTCGGTGACGACGACACCTATGTACCGTTCCAGCGCCAGCGTGTACTTCTCGCTGTCGTACGGGAACAGCGCGGTCGATCTGTCGCAGGGGTCGTCCTACACGCAGGCCCAGATGGAGTCGTACGCGATGCTCGCGACAAGCCCCCGGGTACTGGGGGAGGTCGCGACGATGCTCCCGTTCCCCGCGACCGAAGCACAGCTCGCTCGTGAAGTGTCCACGAGTGTCGCCGCAGGCACGGTGATCATCCACATCAGTGCGTCCGACCGGTCTCCACAGCACGCGGCAGCGATCGCGAACAAGGTCACCGACGTCCTGGGTGTGACCGCGAAGAGCCTGTCGCCCAAGGACTCTCGCGGGCGCCCGACAGTGGACGTCTACGCGGTCGGTGCGGCGCGGGTCCCCACGAAACCGGCTGTGCCGGCGACGAAACGGAACGTCGCGGCCGGCTTCCTCGGTGGCCTGATCCTCGCCTTCGCGATCGGGGTGCTGCGGGACAAGCTCGACGACAAGGTGCGGTGCGCCGCCGATCTCAGCGATGTCGTCGACAAGCCGGTGCTCGGCGAGGTGACGATGCCACGGCGGTCTCGGTGGTCCGGCGGAGCTCAGCTGCCGGTGCGCGACGTTCCGTTGAGTGGGCGCGCGGAGTCCTACCGCAAGCTGAGGACGAACCTGAGGTTCATGCAGGTCGGGAGCGGGCGCAGTTCCGTGGTCATCACCTCGAGCGAGGAATCGGAGGGGAAGACGACGACGGCGCTCAACCTCGCTTTCGCGTGCGCCGAGGCCGGCGACCGAGTCCTCCTGATCGACGCCGACCTGCGCAAACCGGCGGTGGCGCAACGACTCGGCATCGAAGGGAGTGCCGGCCTCTCGTCCATCCTGTCCGGGCTGTCCGCCTTCGAGGACGTCGTACAGCCGTCGGGCGCCGACAACAAGCTGTTCGTGCTGCCCTCCGGCGCCGTGCCCCCGAACCCCGGGCAGCTGTTGAGCTCGTCGCAGATGGCGGTGCTCGTGCAATGTCTGGCCGACGACTACGACATCGTGATCCTGGACTGTCCGCCGCTCGGTCCCGTGACCGACGCTGCTCTGATCGCCCACCTCACCTCCGGGGCGGTGCTCGTCGCGGGTGCGGGATCCGTCTCGCAGTCGCGACTGGCCGAGAGTGTCCGTGCGCTGGAGCAGGGGGGCGCCAAACTGCTCGGGGTGGTCCTGGCGAGGAAGCGCTTCCGGTCAGGTCGTGACCGCACGTACGGCGGCGCGGAATCGGGCCGGCACACCACAGCGGTACCTCAGGCGGATGCTCCTGAACTGGACTCGCCCGAGCTTCCTGTCGAGCTCGTCGGGAAGCCGAGCGTCCGTACCGGCGCGACCGTGCAGGCAAGTGTCCGCAGGGGGTGAGATGACGTGGCGAGCGACTGCTTCAAGGTCCTGGTGGTGTGCACCGCGAACATCTGCAGGTCTCCCGCCACAGCGCTCCTGCTGAGGTCGTCGTTGCAGGATGCGCTCGCGATCTCGGTCGTCAGTGCAGGCACCCGTGCGCTGAAGGGTTCCGAGATGGTCGCGGCCATGCAACAGAAGCTTCCCGCGGATCTGTCAGACGGCGCAGCAACCTTCCGCTCGACCAGGCTGACCGCCGCGATGTTGCTGGAGGCCGACCTCATTCTCGTGATGACGCGCGTGCACCGCTCGGAAGTCGTCTCCATGTGTCCCTCGGTCGTGCGAAAGGTCTTCACGGTGCCGGAGTTCGCACGTCTCTTGGATGACGCGCTGACGTACCGCAGCTCGTGCCGCTCGAACAGCTGCGGAGCAACACCGTCCGACGCTCTTCGGCAGTTGCGTGAGGACGCCTCCCGCGCACGAGGCGCGGTCCGGGCTCCCGGGAGGGACGACGACATCCAGGACCCAGCGCGCATGTCGCGCCGTGAGTGCAGGAAGGTGCTCGAGCGGATCGCGCGGAGTGTGGAGCCGATCGCCCGAGCCTTCGAGCAGGTGACCGCGCGCCACGACCGAGAGCCTCTCCTCGTCAGCAGCACGGACGTCAGCTGCGTGGAGTGTTCGCCGATCTACAACGGCGTCTGAGGTCGGTCCGACGTGTCGCACAGCACAGCATTCCCCCGGGGCCGCGTGGACGAGCCGCGAGGGGAGACGGACGCCCCGGCGGGGTCGACACAGGGCGGGGCGGGCTCGAGCGCCGGTCGCGAACGTGACACCGAGATCGTCAACAGGACCGTCCTCGTCGAGCAGGTCCTTGCGGTGCTCTGCCTCTTCCTGCTGGGACTGCGGCTGACGGTGCACTACGGGGTCACCAGTGGGGACGTGCTCGCATTCCTCCTGCTTCCGCTGTCGCTCCCCACGCTCGGCCGGTACTGGGGAGCCAAATGGGCGCTCGCGTGCGGAATGGCCGCCATGGTCGCTGGGTTGTTCCTCAGCCGATCGACCGCGGTCGACCATGTCGTGGTGGGCCGCGCACAGATCGCTGCGGCTGCCCTTCTGGGGGGGATTCTCCTCGGGGTGTGCACCGTCCTCTGGGCCCGGACGATCCTGCCGTTGTGGTTGGTGGGGCTGTGCTTCGGTCTGGGCAGTCTGATGAGCGTGCCGAGGATGACCTTCGTCTACTCGACGGGATCGTGGAAGTTCGGCTACGCGACCCCCGTGACGATCGTGGTGCTCAGCATCGCCGTGGCCACGCGCATGAAGTGGCCCCAACTCGCAGCGCTCGGTGGTTTGATGGCGGTCGCTGCGGGCACCGACTCCAGGTCACTCTTCGCGACGTACATCGTGACCGGCGCCCTCCTGTTGTGCGCGGGTCGATACACGTGGGGGGACGACCTTCGCGCGTCATTCGCGAAGGCCGGTCTGCTCGTCGTCGTTCTGGCAGCGATCCTGACTCTCGGCCAGACTCTGATCCTCCGGGGATATCTGGGAGCCGAGACCGAGCAGCGCACCGTCCTGCAACTCAACCGTTCAGGATCGCTGCTCCTGGGCGGCCGTCCCGAGCTGGTGGGGTTCAAGAGCCTGTTGATGGAGCATCCGCTCGGCTACGGAATGGGCGTCCAGCCCAACATGCACGACATCTCGATCGCCGAGAACGCCATGCAAGCCATCGGTGCGGACCCGCGGCTCGGCGGCCTCGACAAGTACATGTTCTATTCGGGTCAGTTCGAACTGCACAGCATCACGGCTGATCTGTGGGCGCCTTACGGGATCCTCGGTTTGGTCCTCGCAGGAATCATCGCGGTCGTCGCTCTCCGATTCCTGACGGCGGCCATCTCCGGGAGCCGGGTCAATGCGCTGGTGCTGTTCCTCTCGTGCGTCACTGTCTGGGATCTGCTGGGCACGCCCCTGTGGACAGCAGCGCCGACGCTGACGCTGCTCCTGGGCAGCGCTCCGGTGGTGGCGCGCGCACGTCGCGAACAACCATGACGCGTGCTACTTGGCTGCAAGC
This sequence comes from Allobranchiibius sp. GilTou73, assembly GCF_021391335.1. Taxonomy (GTDB): domain Bacteria; phylum Actinomycetota; class Actinomycetes; order Actinomycetales; family Dermatophilaceae; genus Allobranchiibius; species Allobranchiibius huperziae. The sequence goes on from NZ_CP090051.1 coordinate 1,556,910, forward strand.
CTGGGGTCGTCAGGTGGGTGCGTCAGATGGTGCGTACTGCTCGAACCGACGTCCGCAGGCTCCGGCGATCATGCCCATCCCGCGGAACGACGCGCCCGCCCCTTGCGCCTGAAGACGCTTCCTCCGACACGCGTAGCCGATGACTACTCGCGGCATCCCCCTGCCGATGAGGGCGCACCCTGCCGCGAGCCGGTAGGCGGTCACGTACGCCCGTCGCCACCGACCCGCCGCGAGACGCACGTCGATCAAGCTCTGCAGATTGCCCTGTGACCACGCTCGGCGAAGTACCCACGACCTCGTGAGACGTTCAGCTGGGATGACGTCCTCGACCGCCGACTCGGCACACCAGATGATCTGCAGTCCCTGCTGAACGAGGCGCCTGCCCAGCAGGCTGTCCTCACCGCCCGTTCTGCCGAAGGGCTCCTCGAAGCGAAGACCTGAGGAGCGCAGCTGCCGTAGGTCGATCAGGAGGTTTCCCGCGGCGGCGGTCGGCATACGCGTGCCCGAGGCCCGAACCGGGCGGTCGAAGAACCCGCCCGCGATCAACCACGTCTCAGGAGGAGACGCATACCGGGGGAGGACCCGTCCCGGAACAGCCACCGGGCGATGAACCGCCCACGTGTCGACCAACGCGGGCAACCACCCTGGAAGCGGTCGTTCGTCGTCGTCGATGAACACCAGGAGATCCGCTCCGGCCGCTTCGTCGACCGCGCGGTTGCGGGCAGCTGCGATCCCCGGATCGGGCTCGCACACATAGCGCACGGCCGGGCCCATCTCCTCGACGACGGGACCGGCCGACCCCGACGGATCGTTGTCGACGACGAGGACGGATGCCGAGATCGGTCCTGGCGAGGCGGCGGTCAGAGACTCGACATGTCTGGCGACCTCGGGGAGATGTCTGCGCAACTCCTCACAGCGGCGGAAGGTGAGTATCGCGACCACGAGAGTGAGAGGACGATGCACCGGACCTGGTCCTCGGCCGGTGCGAAGATCGGTGTGCTGTTCGGTCGTGCTCATCGCAGGCCCGGGCGCATGGAACGAGGACCCGCGTTGACGATGGATGCGGCGTGACGGTAGGCGTCCTCGTGAAGGGCCGCGGAGAGGTCCCACTCACGGGTCTCCAGCCGTGGGCGACCCTTCGGCGGATTCGCGCGCAGCGCCTCGAGTGCGTCCACCAGGTCCGTACCCGTGAGGTTGCCGGCGTAGAGGTGGACCCAGCCGGCGCCGACCTCCGACTGCAGATCGCGGTTGACCGCGTTATCCTGGATCAGCACGGGACGGTCCAGTGACAGTGCGGCCAGAGCGCTTCCGGAGTTGTGCATCTCCGGATGCGGCAGGACCACCATCTCCGCTTCTGTGATCGCGGTGACGAGGTCGGGGTTCTCCAGGAAGCCGGGGGCGAAGCTAATCCGAGGATCTGTGCTGACCAGTCGTTCCAGGTCCGCGCCGAGCGCCGGCGTCGACGGTTTGCCGGCGACGGTCAGACTCAGGGCGGGATCGGTCGTCTCCTGGAATGCCCGCACGAGACCGTCCACCCCCTTGTACCGCCGGATCATTCCGAAGTAGGCGAAGTGTCCGGTCCGTGCCGTGCTGTGGGGATAACGGTCGTACCACGGGCGGTAGTGGCCATGGGGGATGACATGTCGAGCACGTGCGTGGGGTACCGGGGTGTGCTCGTTGAGGCAGATGCCGAGCACGGTCTGATGCTCGAAGGCGTGCAGCAGCAGGGTTTCTCGACGCGAGATCCCCTGGGGCAGACCGATGTTGTGCACCGTGCGTACGACGGCCGTTCGACGCGCCTTCCACTTGACCAGGAGCAGTGCGAACAGGGCCTGTCGAGCAACCGATCTCAGCGGGGTGCGGCCCTGCAGCATCGCCTCCGGCCAGTGGGCGTGGAAGACCTCATGCCGTCCCAGCAGCGCTTCTCTCCATGAGAAGTACCGGTAGTCGATGGCGTCACGTGCTTCGACACTCTGGGCGAGCAGAATGTTGTAGGGATTGGTGGTCGGGAGCGGTCGGGGCCCGGATTGCAGCACCGTCAACGGTGTCGCGGTCGAGTCCCGCACCAGCTCCGCTACCGCGCGTCGCTGGTCACGCATCTGACTTTCCCACCCGCGTGAGGTATCCGGTCGACGAGCACGACGGCGACCTTCACCTGGTGATCGAGGAGCTCTCGAAGGTTCGACGCGACCACCTGGATGTCGCGCGCGGAGTCGGGCCGGTGCGCCGATACGCATCGCAGCACCACGGAGCGGTCGGAGATCTGATGTATCTGGAACTGTCGGACCGCGCCAGGGTGTCGGCTGAAGATCTGCGCGAGGCCCTCACCCGCCACGACCTGCCCACCGGGCAGACGCAACGCGTCGGTCTGACGCCCGCTGATGGGCTGGATCCGAGGGAGCGTGACACCGCACGCGCACGGGGCGTCGATCGCAGCGGTTCGGTCACCGAGTCGATAACGGATGAGCGGGAACACCCTGTTGTTGAGGTCGGTGACGACGGTGTCACCCACGGTGCCCGCGGCCACGGGGACGCCGGTCTCGTCGAGAAGCTCGAGTTTGCGGACGTCGGCGAAGACGTGCAGTCCCTCATGGGCGGCACACTCACCCGCGATCCAGGGCACCTCCGATGACCGGTAGTGGTCGTAGACGGGTGCGTCGAACGCCTCCGAGATGGTGGCTCGCTGGGGGTCGGTCAGCGGGGCCGCGGTCGTGGCGACTGCTCGCGGCTGATGGACACGGATGTCCCGCGCGAGGAGCTCTGCGGCTACTTCGCTGATCGCACCGGCGTAGCCGATCAACAAGGAAGGCTCGACCGACTGCCATTGCGCGAGGAACTGTCCGATCGTCTCCTCGTTCATCCGGAACGCGTCGAGCTGGAACCGTACGGACGGCCACCAGGACGCCGCGTGGCGGAGTCGATCCTTCTGGGATTTCGTGTGGCGTTGCACGATCGCAATATCCACAGACGGGTCCAAGCCCCACCAGTGGAACAACTGCCACTCCAGGGCCCGCGCCGGCACCCGCACATCACGCAGAATCCGCAGGGGTTCTCCCGTGCTGCCGCCGGTGACGTTCAGCGCCGTGTTCGCGCTGATGGCCTCATCCGTCCGGAAGTCGGCGAAGCGCTCGCGGACGTCCTCCTTGCCGATGGTGGGCAGTTTGCAGAAGGCTGCAGGGTCTCGCAGGTCCCCGATGGAGAATCCTGCGGACCGGTAGAGGTCGCGGTAGAAGCGCGAATGCTGCATGGCGAACGAAGCCTGCGCGATCGCCCGCTGATCCTGCAGCGTTTGCAGCGCCTCCGGATCCATCCGCTCATGCGCCAGATGCTCGCGGTAGGCAGTCCGTGTGGCGCGCAGGACGGTCGCCGCCTTCACGTCGAACGCCGGCCTCTTGAGCGGCTCAGGATGCAGCAGCCCGCGGCCCCGCGCCCGGGACGAAGCGACTGCAGTGCCCGCAGCCATGGTCAGCAGAACTCCGCAACGAGTTCGGCGGTCTGAGCGATGTTCGCCCGACTCGATGCTCCGAAGACGATGGACTCGATCTGCGGCTGGCTGCACACCCACTCCAGGGCCTCACGCGGCGGGATCGCGCCGGACGCGAAGACCGACATCGCGACCGCACGGAACTGCCGGTCGCGCAGTGCGGCCTGGTACTCCTCGATCCCGCCCGACATGCGGAATCCGAGCTTGTTGATGTTCGAGCAGACGATGGGGTTGACCAGGCCGATGTCGTCGAACATGTCCAGCGCGCGCGGCAGGTTCATCGTGATATAGCCGGGTTCGGCGCCGTACCGGGTGCGTACGTGCTCATCGAAGATCGAGAAGGCGTCCTTGAAGTCGAGTCCGAGGAGCAGATCGACGACGACGTTCTGCAGCCAGATCACCGGGGTGCGAACACCGCGGAAGGCTGCCATCTCGGCGTCGACGAGCAGCGTGATGATGCCCTCGACATCCTTGGTCGCGAGTGCGCGGCCACCCCGGAACGCGGCGTTGAACAGACCCTCCTCGGGCAGGAACCGGCGGATGGCCCCGAGCATGCCGTCCTCGGTGACGGCATCGGCGTACTTGTGCGCGTAGGGCATGCACGGGTAGAAGGTGAAGTCCGCGTAGCGCTCGGGGTTTGCGCGCACGTGAGCGCAGATCTCGCCGATCCGGTCGTGCGTGGTGCACATGAAGGTGTCGATGCCTTCGTCACATGCCGCGTCGAGGACCCGGACGATGGAATCGAGGTTCTGGAAGCGCATCGCCTGCTGGCGCGCCTTCTCCTCCGACATGTGGTTCACGCCGAAGAACTGGTTGTCCCCGAAGAGCAGTCGCGGCATCCGGTCGGTCCGGTGGGCGGGCGAAGGGGCGATCTGTGTCGTCATGGCTGCTTCCGGAAGATGCGTCGCTTCATGCGATCGGTGGTCGTTGCTGGAGTCGGTTGCGCAGGGCGCAACTCGCGCAGGGAGGTCCCGACGGCGGCGTCCTGCGAGATCAGCTCGAGGGCACGGTCGGTGACCGCGGCGCTCTGGAACGTGTTGACGCCTTCGACCTTGCCTGCCCGGGCGCGCTGCACGAAGTAGTCCAGTTGCGCGCTGTACTCCTCCCCGCGCAGATAGAACCACGTCGGGTCGGTCAACTCGGTGGTGTACTTGGTGTTCCAGCCGTGTTGATAGCCGGGCGGGGGCTCGACGGTGTCGCGCAGGTAGACCTGGCATTCCTGACGGTCGGCCTGGATGCGGCCGGCCGTACCCCAGATCGTCACCTTCGTGGTCATCTTGCGACAGGACTCGTCCGACCAGTTGACGCTGATCTGGCTGCTCACTCCCTCCTCGAAGTACATGGTCGCGAGCACCTCGTCCTCCGTGTGGTCGGAGAAGACGCGCCGCAGCTGGGAGCCGCCGACGCCGACCGGTGCGCCGAGATACCACGTCAGCAGATCGATCGGGTGCGCCGCGTAGTCGTAGAGGCAGCCGCCGCCCTCGGACTTACGGCTGCGCCAGGTCGACCCCTTCGCCCTGAGGACGACGGGCCCGTACGCCTCCGCCAGTACGTGGGTGACCTGTCCGATCGCTTTGGCGTCGAGGAGATTTCGTACTTCCTGGAACGCTCCGACGAACTTGTTGTGGTAGCCGACCTGGGTCACCAGCCCACGTTCGTCGGCGAGTTCGCCGAGGGCGATGGATTCGGCCGATGTCAGGCAGAGCGGCTTCTCGCAGAACACGTGCAGGTCTCGTTCGAGCGCGGCGCGGACCATCGGCTCGTGCATGCGGGTCGGGGTGGCGATGAGGACCGCGTCCAACTCGACCGTGTCCAGCATGGTCTCGTAGTCGCTGAATCTCTGCATGCCGGTGTACTTCCCGAGGACGTCCAGGAGGTAACCGGCCGAGTCGACGATGCCTGCGACCTCGACATCCGGATGCGCATTGATCATCGACAGGTGGGACAACCCCATCTTGCCGAGTCCGACGACACCGATCTTCATGTTCCTACTCCTGCTCTCGTCCTGGCGGATCTGTCATGGGACGTCGCGAACTGCCGCAGGACGGCCTCGTACTGGCCGGCGACGTGCTCCCAGGTGAATTCACGGGCGTGTCGCGCTCGGCTCGCCGCCGACAGCGACTCGCGCAGGTCGGCTGAGTCGAGCAGCTCGGTGATGCAGCTGCTCGCCGACTCGACGTCGTCGAAGTAGAGCGCACCGTCGCCTGCTACCCAACGGTTGTACGGATTGTCGTGCGCCACAACGGGATTGCCCACCGCCATGGCCTCGACCAACGACGGGTTCGTGCCACCGACCGTGTGGCCGTGCAGGTAGATCGCGCTGTGCAGGCGAAGCGCCGCGACCTGCGCCGGCTCGTAGATCGCACCGACGAAGCGCACCTCGTCGCTCGCCGCGTCCATCACGGCTCGGTGGTAGGGATCGGTGTCGGGTGTGTAGTTGCCGAAGATCGCCAACTGATGTCCGCGGGACTTCGCCGAGAACGCCTGCACCAGCTCGAGGATCGAGTTCTCCGGGATCGGGCGGCAGATCAACGTGAGGTAGTTGCCGGGCGTCAGCCCCATGTCGAGCACGGGCTCGGTCGATGCCTCGCTGACGCGGTGGGCGCCGTAGGTGATTGTCGAGATCTTGCGTGCCGGTGCCTTGCGCTCGAGGTAATCGTTGATGCAGGGGTGGTCGGCGATGAGGTGATCGCCCACGGCGCACGCGATGCGCTCGTTCGTGTAGAGAATCGCCTGGCGCAACTTCCCCCACCGGGCGCGGGACCACTCGATGCCGTCCATGTTGATGACGTTGGGGATGCCACGAATCCGTTGCAGCACGTTGAAGATCGCGGTGTTGTACCCGAACGTCAGACACACGTCACGATGGCGTGCCGCGTGCCTCACGGTGATCCAGTCGAAGGTCGAGGTGCCGAGCCATCCGTCGCGGTCGACCGGCACGATGACGCGTTCGATGCCGCGCCAGACGTCCTCCCGCATCGGGCCGACACCCTGCTCCTGGCAGTAGACGACCACCCGCCACCCGTGGGCGTGGAGGTAGAGCGCTACGTTCTCGGCCGCGGTCTCGAATCCGCCGTACGCGGCGGGGATTCCATGCGTCCCCAGAATTCGGACCGTCGGCGGCGATACCGCTCCGGCTGCTGTCGTGTGACTCATGCGCCACGCACGACCTCTCGTGGTCGGGTGGACGCAACGTGCCTGTGCGCTCGGCGGCGATCACGGCACAGGCCCCCGATGAGGTCGGCAACCTCGGTGCCGTAGCGGTCGACCGTGAACCGGTCGAGAGCGCGGACCCTCGCCCTCTCGGCCAGGGACGTCGCCAAACCCGGGTCATCCATCAGGCGAGCCGCTGAGGCAGCCATCGCATCGGCCTGCCCTGGGGGGACCAACAGGCCCGTCGCCTCGTGGTGAATAGTTTCGAGGTGTCCCATCGCGGCGGCGGCGATGACCGGCCGGCACGCGAATTGCGCTTCGACCACGGCGTTTCCGAAGGGTTCGCGCAGGGACGGCGCGAGGACGGCGTGCGATCGGGCGAGTGCCGGCCAGACGGGTGAGACGTATCCGGAGAAGGTCACCGAGCCTGCGAGGTCGTCGTCCTCGGCGCGGGCGCGGAGCTCCTCCTCGTACCACTCGTACCCGGCGAACGGCGTCCCGCAGACTTCCAGGCGGACGTCGCGTCCGGCGCGACGCAATTGAGCCACAGCCTCCAGTGCGATGTGAGGCGCCTTGCGCGGCGACAGGCGCCCGATGACGACCAGCCGGAACGGCCGTGGTTCCGGTGCGGCGGTGGGCTCGGCGGATGGCTGGGGGACACCGTTGTAGATCAGGTGTGTCCGTCGCTTCAGCGCCGGCACGTCGCGAACGGTCGCATCCACCACCGACGGACTGATGGCGATGAGCGAATTGGCAGCGAGCAATGGTGTGTTTAGTGCGACTCTGATCGCTCGGCGATCCTCCGCCTCCGCTTCGTGCACGTGGCAGACCACACCGATTCGGCCGGATCGCGCCGCGGTGATCCACCAGGGGATGGTGACTGTGTTCACGTAGACGGCGTCGGGAGCAACGGACTTCAAGAGGCGCCGCATGCCCGGCAGCGACCGCGCGGCGTCGACGCCCAGAGCAAGTATCCCGGCGGCGGACATGTTCGATCGGCGCACCACGGGGAAGGAAAGGAACTCGACCTCCGCACCGCGCGCGGTGAGGAGGGGCACCAACGGTCCGTCGCCGGGGATGGCCACGACCACTCGCCAGCCTCGGCCGCGCATCGCCGAGACGGTCTGGAGCATCTGCAGGTCCGAGCCGTAGACATCCGCGGACGGGTTCGCGATGAGCAGGGTCGGGGTCATGCGGTGACGCCGGTGGTCGGGGGGTGCGACAACGCGCGGAACCACTTGGCCAGGCCGGCTGCCAGATACGCGATGTTGGCAACCAGCAGGAGTCCGTACACCCAGAGGAACAGCTGGTGCTGCCCGATGAGGACGAAGGTCAGCAGCAGCACGCCGTAGTCGGTGGGTGCGACGAGCAGACTGCGCAGGACGGGTGCCGCAGCATCCTTCGCCGGCGCGGTGCCCCGCACTCGATGCAGCTGGTCGTTGAGGATGATCACGAAGAACAGCACGCTGGCGACCCAGGTCCACACCAACGGGACGAGCAGCTCGCGGGCAGAGTCGCCGGCGCGATAGAAGGACACGAGTACCGCGAGGTGCAGCGCGCAGATCTTCCCGCTGTCGACCACGTGGTCCAGCCATTCGCCGGCGGGCGAGCCGCCGCCGCGGAGCCGGGCCAGCTGGCCGTCGGCGGAGTCGAACGCGTACCCGATGGCCAGGCACAGGGTCACGACGATGCCGAGAGCCGTTGTCGGTGAACCGAACACGAGCAATGCGATACCCGCCAGCGACCACCCCGCGCTGATCAGCGTGACGGCATTGGGCGTGAGGTGGCAGTGGTAGGCGACCGCGGCGATCAGGCGGCCCGCCTTGCGGTTGATGAACCGGGAGTAGGCCGGCGCACCCTTGGAGGTCTTCTGCGCACCGGAGAGCCGCTGGATCGTCTGGCGCAGGGTTTCGTCGGGTGTGTGGCTGGTCACCGGGCTGCGCTGTGCGACGGACACTCAGCTCGCCCCGCCCGGTGTGACCGAGATGCTCGCCGCTGCCTCACGACGCGGCATGGTGCAACGCCTCCCGCAGCAACGTGCTCGATGTGTGGATCGTGTACGGCAGGTAGCACACGGTTACTCCGACCGCGGCGAAATCCTGCTCGAGCCGGTCGCCCTTCGCGGTACCGCGCCAGTCGTCCCCCTTGAAGATGACGTCGAACGGATGCTCGCGCCAGGTGTCCAACTTGCGCGGGACGGTCTCGATGATCGCCTCGTCGACGAAGACGATGTGCTGGATGATCTCCAGCCGTTCTGATGTCGGGACGACCGGGGTCCGCCCCTTGGCCCGCTCGGCCATCTCGTCGGAGACGACTCCCGCGATCAAGTAGTCACACCGCTCGCGGGCTCGCCGCAGGATGTTGAGGTGGCCGACATGGAAGAGGTCGTACACCCCTGGCGCATAGCCAACGCAACCCCTCACGCCGACTCCTCTCATAGGTCTCCCGTCCTGTGCCGGGTGGCCGTGTGGCGAGCAGACTAGGGAGCCTTGCAATACGGCGCCGAGCTGTTGCGAGCGCGAAAGAAGCCCTGCAAAAAATCGGCAATACCCCCACCTCTTGGACAGGAGGGGGTCATCATCTCCTTGGGATTGTCCAGCAGGCCTCACGGACATGTGTCGGCCCGCTGACCTGCGGTAACACACACTTCACGCTGTTCACCAGCGGTAAGTAGCAGTCAACGAAAGGTAAATAAAACGTAAACGCTTGACCAGGAAAAGGTAAGGGCTTACGTTCGCAGCCAATCAAGACCTGAAGAAGCCGAGCCAACTGGGGGCGGCGATCTTCCTCTCATAAAACGCACCGGTCTCCGAAGGTCGGTGCGCCAGATCAGTGCGCCACGACCACATGGGCCGCGGCGCTATTCCCTTTCGGGACCTTCCAAGGGGCACGCATTGTCAGAGCATCAGCCGCACGCGAATTACGGGCGGGAGACTCCGCAGTTCACGGCCGAACGGCGCCGCATCCTCGTCACGGGCGCCGAGGGCGCTGCCGGACATGTCCTGGTGGAGCAACTGGCCACCCGAGGCCTGCAGGTGCACTGCGCCGACAGCCGGCCGATGTGCCTCCCGTCAGCGGTGTGCCACCTCATGCCCGAGCCGACGAACCCCGGCTTCCTGCCCGCTCTGGCCCGGATCGTGCAGCGCTACGGCATCGACCTCGTCATACCCGCGAGCAGTGACGCCCTACCGGCGATCTCGGTCGGTCGACTCTCACTCGGCGTCGATGTCGTCGTCCCGGGGCCCGGGCCCACCGGTACGGCGCACGACCGGTTGCTGACCGCGTGGAGCCTGCGGTCACATGGAGTGGGGGTCCCCGATTTCGGCGTCCCGAGCGACTTCGCCGACGCCGAGGACGCGCTGGACGCGATGGGCGGTCAGCTGACGCTGCGCTCCCGTTGGGCCAGCGGAGCGCAAGCGGCGACGGTCCTCAACGGCTCGGACGACGTGGACTGGTCGGCCATGAGCGATGACTGGTTCGTGCAACGGTTCGTCCCCGGACCGGCATACTCCGTCGTCCTCTATCGGCCGCTGGATGGCAAGGGCCGGCTCTCGACGGTGTTGGAGGAGTCCGTCCGGGACGACACGGAGGCCACGATGACCCTGGTCGGGGACGATCACGCCGTCGGGGTGGAGGGAGTCGCACGGGCCGCGGTCCGCGCTCTCGGCCTGACCGGCCCCCTCGAGGTGGGAGTCCGGCGCGGCGCGGACGGACTGCCGATGGTGCTCGATGTGCAGGCGTGCTTCGGGCCGCACAGTGGCCTGAACCCGGAGATGCTCGACGCGGTCCTGCGGGATCACCCCGCGCCGCCGTCGTCCGGCGTACGCCGGCACGGGAATGCTCCGGGTGCGCCCGTCGAGCTACGTAGTCGCACGGCTCGGGTCGAGGGGGCGTGATGAGCTGGGTTCCCGGGCGTGGCCGTCCGGTCGCCATGCCGTATGACCGAACACCGCTGCGTGGGCGCAGCGTCGACCCGCAGGCGCGCATCGCGTGGCTGCTGCGGCTCAGCAGGCTCGCGACGGTGCCGGGCCCGGCAGGGAAGTTCCTGGAGATGCTTCGAGCGCAGGGTTGTCACCTGGGCCCCAGCACCCTGTGCCGTTACGAAACCGGTGCCGAACGAGTCCCGCTCTCGGTGGTCCGCGCCTACGAAGCGGCGTTGAGCCTGCCTGCCGGACATCTTGTCGGGGTCATCTGTGGCATCGACCGGATGTTCGGTCCGGCGATCGCACCGGAAGCGCATGCACCGATGTCGCGCGTGCAGCTCGGCGCTGCCCTCGGCGACTGGGAGACCAGGGTGCCCGCCGGCGCCATGCTCGGGACCGACTGGATGCAGGTGGCCGACGTCATCACGCGACCGACCGGGCCGGTGCTCCCGCCGTCGGTGCTGAACAGTTGGGTGGATCAACTGTTGTCCGAGGCAATGCGATCGGTGCACCACGCATCGACGACTCGACTGCACACAGTGGGGTCGCTGCTGGCCGATGGTGACGCGAGCCGGATTCTGCTCGACTCGGTCGAGCGCGTCTCCTCCGAGCAGGGAGCCCGTGGTTCCGCCCGGGTCGTGGCCGTCCTCGGCACCAGTGCCGACCCTGCCGTGCTCCGCTGGCTGGTGGGCCTCTTCGAGCGGTCCGAGGGCGAGCAGCAGTGGGGTGCGGCATACGGTCTGCTCAACTCGATCTGCCGCGGCACGCTCCCCGGGGACCTGGTCCCCGACCTCAGTCGCGCGATCATCCATGCCGCGAGCGATGGGATGGATCGCGGCCGACCCGCGTTCATGCTCGCGCAGCGTCTGTCGGCGACCCTCACCCAGCAGGTCGTGGCCAGGCTGGGGCGCTACCCGGCACCGACCGCCGCGGGTGCTCGGGTGCAGAGCCCGGCCGCCCTCAGCAGCTACCGGCTTGCCGCACTGCGGGAGTCGGGGCTGGACGACCCGATGTTGGATCGTCTCCTGCGCGAGGCGCTGTCGCCCGATTTCGTGGAACGCCAGGAGCATTCGCTGTTGATGCTGGCAGCCAGTCCCTATCGGGACGTCCTGGCCGACGTTGCCGTGCAGCAGATGGTCGACCCGGCCGAGCCGTATGCGGCGCAAGCGGCGGCACACGTGCTCACCTACCTTGCACGCCCCGGGCAGCAGCAGCAACTGGTCGAGCTCATGGTGACCTCTGGCGAGCGGTTCGCGCTGCTCCAGGCCCTCGCCCACGCCGGGTGCGTACCCGACGAGGTCGACCTGGCAGGCCTGGCGGACGACCCGGTGCTGGCACCGGCGGCAGTGTTCGCCGCGGGGATGAGCAACCATCCCGATCTGCAATGGTTCCGCACCAATCCGAGCATCGCCGGCAGCGAAGTGCAGTACATGGCCGAGTGGTGGGGGCGCACAGGACCCGCCATCACCGACGTCACGCCGACCCCGGGCAGCGGCCACCTTGGTCTGGCCGGGTGATCACGTGCCGGCCGGGTCCGTGGTCCATCCGGCTGGACCCGACGGCTGCGCATGGTGACCGGTTTCCTCGGGCGAGAGCGCCTCGGCGGTGACTGCTCGATGAACGCTCGACTCGCGGACGCCTAAGAGCCCGATTGGACTGGCATTGGTATATTTTTGGTCTGGTCGCGGTCAAGAGATGCGGCGTTGCGATCTGAACATCAGCAGAATCCGCACTGAAAAAAATTCTTTGTGGTAAAGAGAAAGTTCTAGGAATTACGGGATGAGTACGCAGGAGCCGACTCGTATGAAGCGCACGGGCCCGTCCCGGCGCGTCATCGCCGGGCACATCGCGTGGACGGTGCCGGTCATCGCCATCGGCGCTGCCGCACCCGCCGAGGCTGCAAGTCCGCCCGTCACCCTGACCCCCGCTGTGGGCTCGACCCAGTATTCGATCCCAGCGGGCACGACGAAATTGACGTACACGATCGTCGGCGCTGGTGGGGCCAACGCTAGTACGGCGGTGACCGGTGGTTCGGGGGCGACCATCTCGGGGACGATCACCCTGCCCGGTACCGCCACGACGATCACGGTGGTGGTCGGCGGTGTCGGTGGTGCCGCGGGTGTGGGCACGGGCGGTGCGGGGTACGGCAACGGCGGATCGACGTCGGCCGACCTCGGCCGCGGTGGTGGAGGCGGCACGGCGATCCTGGACTCCACCGGCAAGCCGTTCGTCGTCGCCGGTGGGGGCGGTGGCGCGGTGGCGGCATCCTCCAGTGGCTACAACGCAAGCGGCACCGCCGGTGGTAGCGCCACACCGAACCCCAACGCAGGTGGAACGGTCACCTTGACCCCGACCGCCGGTGGCACCGCCCTCACCGCGGTCGGCGGAGCGGCTCCGAGTGGCGCCACGGGTGGGGCCGGCGGAAACGGTGCCACCGGCACGGGAAGCCCCACCACTCGCTACAACGGCAACGCGGGTGGCAACAACGGCACCGGTGCGAACGGCGGCGGAAACGGCGGCACGGGTGTGACGATCCCGACATCAGCCTCCGGCGGCACGCGCGTCGTGGGCACAGGTGGTGGTGGCGGCGGATACGCCGGTGGCGGTAGCGGAGCCGGTGGCGCGGTGACCGGCACCAACTACGCCGCGTACGGCGGCGCCGGCGCTTCGGGCAGCAGCTACACAGCCGGCGCGGGCAACACGGTCACCAGCAGCGGCAGCGCGAACAACGCCGCTCAGAACGGGTCGGCCACCATCACCTACTGATTCGCGGGCCCCCGGAGGCCGAGCGGACGAACGCCGCCAGGTCGCGGCTCTGTTGCTCGCGGCTCGGCTGGTGGACGTACATCATGTGCCCGGCGTCGTAGAAGTGATGCTCGATGTTGTCCAGCCGTGACTGCGGCAACCGCAGGTGGGCGACCGTCTGCTGCGCGGCGTAGTAGGGCGTCGCTCCGTCGTAGTAGCCGTAGGCGATCTGCACGCGCAGGTGCTCGTTGGCGCGCATCGCCCGCTCCAGCCGGTCGGCGACGTAGACGGAGCGGCCCTCGAACTCCTTGTAGCTCCAGTCCTCCAGCACTCCCTTACCGAAGACGCTGAAGGGCGCGTCGTCGGTGTTGCGCAGCTCGGTGTGCGAATACTCCTGGTACGCCGCGGCGTACGGGCCCACGATCGCGTCCATCGACGGGTCGGCGTCCATGTGCTCGGCGATGCCGGAGGCGGCCGGACCCGTGAAGCGTGAGTCCAGCCGGCCCACGGTCAGGCCCTGGTCGCGCAGCAGCTCACCGAAGTAGCGCCAGTGCTCGATCCGCAGGTCGGCCCGGTCGACGTACCCCTCGGACAGACCGGTGAGGGTGGCGATCCGGCGTACGGCGTCAGCCCGTTCGTCGGCGGTGAGCCGGTTGCCGCGGGAGAGCGCCCACGGGTAGTCGCGGGCTGCGTACTCCTCGGCCTCGGTGAGCACGTCCTGCAACGAGCGGCCCGGGTGCTTGCCGTGTCGGTGCGCGGTGGCGGCGTAGAACGGCAGGTACATCACGTGGCCGCGGTCGTCGTGCCCGTCGAACTCGGCGGTGCCGAAGTCGAGCACGCTGGAGATGAGCATCAGACCGTTGAGGTACATGCCCATCTCGTCCTGCAGCAGCTGCGCGAGCCCGGCCGCACGGGTGGTGCCGTAGGACTCGCCCGCCAGGAACTTCGGCGACATCCAGCGGCCCTCCTTGGTGACCCACCGACGGATCACCTCGGCCACGGTCTCCAGGTCGCGCTTGAACGCGTGGAAGTCCTTGGGCTTGCCACCCTCGACCACCCGGGAGCGACCGGTCGAGACGGGATCGATGAAGACCAGGTCGCTGTCGATCAGCAGCGTCTCGGTGTTGTCGGCGAGGTCGTAGGGCGGCGCTGCCAGCTCACCGACGTCGCCCATCACGACGCGTCGCGGTCCGAGTAGTCCCATGTGGAGCCAGAGGCTGGAGCTGCCGGGGCCGCCGTTGAACGCGAAGGTGACCGGCCGGGTGTGCGGGTCGGCGTCGTCGAGGGTGTACGCCGTGATCCCCACCTGGGCGCGGGCCACGTGCCCCTTCCACACGCCGTCCTCCACGGACTCCTCGCGCAGCACGACCCGCCCGGTCGTGGCCGTGTAGTGCAACGGTCCGCCGGGCAGGTCGAGGGTGTGACTGGTGTGGGTGAGGTGATCGCCCGGATCCGCCGCAGGTGTAGGCGAACTCGTCGGGGCGGTGTCGGCTTTGTCGGCGTCGGCCATCTCCGCAGCGTACGACGCCGGGCGGTCGTCAGGCGGTCGTCAGGCGGTCTCGCGTGCCGCGCGGTGTGCCTGGTGCTCTGCGCGCCACGCGCGAAGGAAGAGGAATCCGGTGGCCAGGCCGATGATCAGGCCCGCGAGGCCGCGGCCGGTGGCGATGACGCCCTGCCCGCTGTGGAAGACGCCGGCGCAGATGACCACGAGCACTAGGGCGACAATCGCGATCAGCCACGACGGGGTCGAGATCGTGCGGGGGACCACGAACGCGAGCAGGTTGCCGATCACCCATCCGACGAACGGCGCGATCAGCGTGGCCGTGAGGAAGGAGTCGGAGTTGACCGACAGGAAGGTGGCGCTGAGCAGCAGCAGGATGACGATGAACACCACGTCGGCGCCCGCCCAGAGCAGTGCCTCCTGGCGCGCGTTCAGGTCCGAGCTGGGGGCGGCCTTGGGTTCGGGCGAAACGTGAGTCATGCGGCGTTCTCCTCGATCACGAGCGGGGCACGCCATCACGGTGGCGCGGTTCGCCTGAGGTTACTGCAAAGTAGCGCGACGTGGCGGCACGTCGAGACGCGCGTGCTAGAGCCGTCCGGGCAGGATCCCGTGCCAGTAGAGCTGCGGCTGCAGATAGCGATCGAAGGCGAGCGTCCAGGGTCGTGGCCGGGCCAGGTCGCGCAGCCCGAACATCGGCTGCAGCCCGCCGTCGCGGTCGAACTCCGCCAGTAGCAGGTGCGACCTCGAGGTGGTGATGGGGGCGACGGAGTACCCGTCGTACTCGTGCAGCGGCTGCCCCATCCGGGCTGCGGCGATGTTGTACGCGACCACGGGCACCTGCTTGCGCAGAGCCCCGCCGGACTTGCTGGAGTGGGTGTCGGCCGCATCGCCCAGTCCCCAGACGCGGCGGTGGCGCGGGTGCTGCAGGGTGCGTTCGTCGACGGTGACGAAGCTGCCGGTGCCGTCGCTCAGACCGGCAGCGGCGATCCACTCGGGAGCACGGTGCTCGGGGGTGAGGTGCAGTAGGTCGTAGTGCAGCTCGCCAGCCGTCGTCTCCAGGGTCTGGTCCTCCGCGCGGATCGCGCGCACGGAGGTGCCGGTGCGCACCTGCACGCCGTACCGCTGGACCGCCCGCTCCAGCCGGCGGTCGATCTGCGGGATGCCGAACATGGTCGGCGACTCCACGAGCGCCACTACCTCGATGCGGTCCAGCACCCCGGTGCGCCGCCAGTGGTCGCACGCCAGGAAGAGGGGTTTGTAGGCGACCCCGCCGCACGGCACCGGCCGGTCGGGGACGGTGAAGACCGCGGTGCCGGAGCGCAGCCCGCGGATGAGCTCCCAGGTCTTCGGCGCCAGCTCCGGCAGGTAGTTGGTCGAGCCGTGCGCCTCGTCCATCGCGTCGCGCGAGCCCGGGAGCGCGTCCCAGTCGGGGCGGGCGCCGGGGCAGAGGACCAGGTCGCCGTACGCGATGCGGGTCCCGTCGGTCGTGGTGAGGTGGCCGGCGTCGGGATCGACCGAGGCGACGGCCTGGGTGTGCCAGGTGCAGCCGTCCGGGACGAGGGCGCTGCGGGGCCTGCGCGTCTGGGCCGTGGTGGCCATCCCCGCGCCGACGTAGGAGAGCAGCGGCTGGTAGACGTGGGTCCGGCTCGGGTCGAGCAGCGCCACGTCGCGGGCGCCGAGGCGCAACAGTTGGGCGGCCAGGGCGGTGCCGGCGTTGCCGGCCCCGACGATGACGACGTCGTGCGAGATCTCCTGCACCGTCTGCTCCTTCCGCGGGGCCGCGCCGGCGTGAGAGCTGTCGGCGTCCTTCACTACTGTCGCCGTACGTCCGCGCTCGGCGCGCGGCGCCCCCGGCGAAGGAGAGTCACGACCATGAGCGAGCACACCTCCGAAGAGCTCGACGCGGCACGCGAGGCCGCGCAGCAGGCGGTCGACACCGCCACGTCCTGGGACTACAGCGCGGGCGAGGCGAAGATCGCCGACAAGCTGCGCGAGGGTCTGGACGCGGCCGGCGTGACGCTGGAGCAGGACGAGTTCGACGGGCTGGTCGGTGAGATCGACGCGCTGGCTCAGGACGAGAACGCCGGCACGCCCACTGTGCGCGCGGCCCAGCCTCGCTGAGCGCCGCACTCTTGCGCCTGATCTCTGCCAACGTCAACGGCGTTCGCGCCGCTCACCGCCGCGGCGGCGTGGCGTGGATCGCCGAGCAGCAGCCGGACGTCGTCGCGTTGCAGGAGGTGCGCGCCACTGACGCTCAGCTGCGCGCGGTGCTGGACGACGTGGGGATGGGCGACTGGTCGGTCGCGCACACCGAGGCGGCGGATGCCGGTCGCGCAGGGGTGGCGATCCTCGCACCGGTTCCGCTGACCGACGTGCGGGTCGGACTGCCCGGTTTCGAGCAGGCCGGCCGGTGGGTGCAGGCGCGCGTCGGTGACGTGACGGTGGCCTCGACCTACGTGCACACCGGTGAGGCGGGCGGTCCCCGCGAGGAGGAGAAGCTGGCCTTCCTGGACCGCATCGGTGAGCGGATGAGCGAGCTGGTGGCCGAGAAGGCAGTGCTGACAGGGGATCTCAACATCTGCCACACCGCGCTCGACCTGCGCAACGTGAAGGGCAACGTCGGCAAGTCGGGGTATCTGCCGCAGGAGCAGGCGCACCTCGACCGGTGGGCGGCGGCCGGGTGGCGGGACGTCGTACGCGCGGACGCCGGCGCCGTGGACGGGCCGTACACGTGGTGGTCCTGGCGCGGCAAGGCGTTCGACAACGACACCGGCTGGCGCATCGACTACCAGTGGGCTTCGCCGGTGATGGCCGCCGCGGTGACGGGGGTGCAGGTGGGGCGCGCGCCGTCGTACGCCGAGCGGTGGAGCGACCACGCGGCAGTCGTCGTCGACTACGGCACGGGGTGAGATCGGCGCCCGATGCCGGTGCGGTGCTGGAAGAATGCGGCCATGACCAACAGGAGACCGGTCGAGTGCTGGCTGACCGACATGGACGGGGTGCTCGTCCACGAGGAGCACGCGCTGCCCGGGGCTCCTGAGTTCCTGGCGAAGCTGCAGGCGAGCGGGCGCCGCTTCATGGTGCTGACGAACAACTCGATCTACACCCGGCGCGATCTGCGGGCACGGCTCCTGGCCAGCGGGATCGACCTGCCCGAGGAGGCGATCTGGACCTCGGCGCTCGCGACCGCGCAGTACCTGCAGGACCAGCGGGCCGGCGGATCGGCGTACGTGCTGGGGGAGTCCGGGCTGACGACCGCCCTGCACGAGGTCGGCTACATCATGTCCCAGCGCGACCCGGATTACGTGGTGCTGGGGGAGACCCGCACCTACTCGTTCGAGACCATCACCCGTGCGATCCGCTTGATCGACAACGGTGCCCGCTTCATCGCCACCAACCCCGACGCCACCGGACCGTCGGCGGAGGGCTCGCTGCCGGCGACCGGCGCGATCGCCGCGCTCATCACCAAGGCGACCGGCGTCGACCCGTACTACATCGGCAAGCCGAACCCGCTGATGATGCGCAGCGCGCTCAACCAGATCGACGCGCACTCTGAGACGACGGTGATGATCGGCGACCGGATGGACACCGACATCCGCAGCGGTCTGGAGGCGGGGATGCGCTCGATCCTGGTGCTGAGCGGCTCGACGCGCGCCGAGCAGGTGGGTCGCTATCCGTACGTGCCGACCTGGGTGAAGGACGGCATCCACGACGTGGTGCCGATGATCGACGAGCTCGCTCCGGGTGAGGGCTGAGGTCAGGATGCCGCGTCGTAGTGGTCGGAGACCTGGGTCGCGGTGAGCGCGCTGTTGTAGATGGCGGCGTCGTAGAGGCTGGCGCCGATGAAGTCGCTGGTGGGTGCGGCCGGGAAGCCCTGCAGCTCGTTCTCGCCGACCCGGAAGTATCCGGCGTAGTTGCGGCCGGCGGTGATGCTCGAGTCGCTGTCGACCAGGTCACCGTCGAGGTAGAGACGCATCCCGTTGGTGGACAACGACGCTGTCGCGAGGTGCCATGCACCGTCGTTCACCCGCTGTGCACTGTTGACGTAGGCGACTCGGCCGGGGTTCACGCCGAAGACGAGTTGGCCGTAGTTGGTGATGTAGAGGACCCGGTCCCAGTACGAGGTCGGATCCCCGGTCCGCGTGTCGGAGAAGCCCATCAGCGCTCCGCCGCGCGTGGTGCTGGTCTTGAACCAGACCTCGAGGGTGAAGTTGTTGGGACTGGTGAGCTTCGTCGGCGTGGACACGTAGCCAGAGCTGCCGTTCAGCGTCGTCGCTCGCGCACTGTCGCACGGACCGGCGGTGGTGCCCGTCGTCCCACCGGTGCGGCTCGGCGTGTAGGTGCCGTTGCGTCCGCCACCCGAGGCGTCTGTCGCGGTGTTCCCGCTCTGTTCGCCGAGGGGGTAGAAGAAGTAGGGATCGGCCGCCTGGACGGCGCTGCCGCAACTGAAGTAGTCGGCCGCCGACCACGTGTCGGGCGAGTTGCTCGTCTTTGCGGTGAACGCGCTCGAGGCCTGCGCGGGCAGCGCGACGCAGGCGGAGATGGCGCAGATGCTGAGGCCGACGAGCACGAGCCGGCCGCGACGCCGCGGCGCGGCGGGAGCGGACGCGTGTCGCGCGGCGTACCCCGCAGGTGTCGTCGCGCGGGGGCTGTCGAGGTGGGACGGGACGGCAGAGGCGAGCGCGGTCGAGGGAGCGAATCCATCCCCCTCGACGTCGTCGTCCTCGTCCTCCGGGCGGAAGACGAACGCCGCTGAGACCAGGACGAGGAGTGCGCCCAGGATCGGGAGTAGGGCAGCGCCCTGGTGGGTGCGCAGGAGGAAGACCGGCTTGCCGATCCAGGGCGAGCGCAACGATGCGACGCCGTGGACCGCGCTCCGGGAGATCGGGGTGGAGTCGTCGGTGCGGTTCGCGTCACCGCGCAGCGTGAGGCGCCCGTCCGGGCGTACGGCGACGAGCCGGTGCATCCGCAGTCGCCCTGCGTGGTCGGGGTCGTCGGCCAGGAGCACCTGGCCGATCCGCACGTCCTGCGGCGCGATCGGGCGAGAGGCGACGATGTCACCGGTTTGCAGTTGCGGCGCCATCGAGTTGCTCATGACGACGGTGCTGTGCCAGCCGATCGCGACCGGCACCACAGACCACAGCAGCAGGCTGGCGAGCATCGCCAGTGCCGCGCGCGCGAGAGCAGTGATCACGAGGGCGCCCCAACCGCCGCGCCACGTCGAGCCGGGGGTGGCGTGCACCCGAGGCTCGGTGGGGCGGACGACTGCAACGGGCACGGGCGGGCTCCTCGACGGTTCGGACGGTTCTCCGGTGGCAGCAGCGGGGGTGGGTGCGACCCGTAGGGGCCGCACCCGCCTCGCTTCGGCGATCAGCTGTTCTGGGCTTCCCAGGTGAAGCCGATCGAGGCGGTGCCGCCCTGCGCCGTGTTCGGGGTGTTGGCGTCGAGGCCGTAGGTGATCTTGTAGACGCGGGTCTCCGACGCGGTGCCCGTGGGGGCCCAGTTGCCGACGCCCGTGGAGTAGTTGGTGGCCGCGCTGCCGAAGGAGGCGAGGGTGCCGGTGTAGACCGCGGAGCCGCTGGTGAGCGGGGTGAAGCCGGTGCAGGAGCCGGAGCCGCCGCCGGTGCCCTGCACGATCGTGAGGTTCAGCGAGGAGGACAGCGCCTTGGTCGTCGTCGCGCCCGTGCCGTAGAGCTTCACCGCGGAGGCCACGGAACCGCTCGAGGTGACCGCGATGCACTTGGAGTCGGTGGAGCCGGGCTTGAGGTTGGTCGCGGAGAACATCGCGGTGTTGTTGCTGTCGTCGGCCAGCGCGACGGTGCCGGCGGACCAGTTGTTGCTCCCGTTGCTCGTGGTGGCGGAGAACGCGGAGTACGACGCTCCCCAGACCAGGGCGCCGGAGGTGACCAGCCCTGTCGCGACGGCGCCGAGGGTGATGGCGCGGACGGAACGACGGCGGGGGCGGCGGACGGAAGCAGACATGGGTGGACGACCTTTCGATTTTGCACGGTGTGAACGAGCTCAGGAGGACCCGAACCGCTCCCACGGCGGGTCAATAGAAGGTAAAGTAACGGTCAACCGTACGACTGTCAAATGATCCGATGAACGTATGATTGCAGCTTCACGTATTCGACTTCGAAAGGACCACCGTGTCCACGTCTCCCCCGCGGACCCCTTGGCGGACGGCATCGACGCTCTTCGCGCGCTGATCGTTGCGGGCGAGCACCTGCGCCAGGCCATCGCGGAGAACTTCGGCACGGGCGTCCCAGAGACCCTGGCGATGAGCCATCTGCACCTGCGGGGTCCACTTGGCCCGCGGGAGTTGGCCGAACGGCTCGGACTGACGCCTTCGACCGTCACGTCACTGCTGGACCGGCTCGAGGCAGCCGGCTTCGCCCGGCGTGAGGCGCACCCCACCGACCGGCGCAAGTCGGTCATCACGCTGACGGCGGCGGGTGAGGGGGTTGTGACCGCGTCGGATCACTGGCTCAGCAACGCGGTCGAGCGTCTCGGTCCGAAGGTCATCCCCGAGGTCACCCGGTCCATGCAGCTGCTGGAAGCCGGGCTCGCGCAGCAGACCGCGGACATCCTGGGCACCGCCTCCACGGCCGGCTGACCCCACAGACGGCGAGAGCCCCGGACCAGCGCTGGTCCGGGGCTCTCGTCCTGCGTGCGTCGAAGGGGTCAGCGGTTCTGCACCCCGGTGTTGGAGACGCCGATCTCGACGAGCGTGCCCTTGGCGAGGTTGCCGAGCGCCTTGTCGAGGGTGATCGAGACCATCACCACTCGGATGCCGGTCGCGGTCTTGGTGACCTTGTGCAAGGTGACGGTCCCCAGCTGGCTGAGGGTGATCGTCGTGTTCGGCTTGACCGAGTCGGTGATGGAGGGCATGCCGGCGATCTTGAGGCCGACGAACCCGGATGTGTCGGTGAAGGTCGCCGCTGACGTGAAGCTCGTCCGGCTGGTCGTCGTCGACGCCGTGATGGTGCGAGCGCCGATCAAGGAGCTGAGCACATTGAGCCCGCTGATCTGGTTGGTCGCTGAGCTGGTCAGCTTCGGTGTGGCCACCGACGAGGTCGTGCTCTTCACCGCCCCGAGGCTCAGCAGGCTCGGGATCGCGCTCGAGGCGACGCTGACCGTGCGGTCGCCCCCGTCGCAGGCGACTCCCGCGAGAGCGGTGGGACCGCTCTTGACGCTGCCCGACAGCGTGGCCTGCGTGCCGTACGCCGACCCGGTGGCGAAACCGGCCGGCGTGCCTTTCAACGCGGCGTACGAACGGCCGATGTAGACCGTCGTGCCGATGGGCAGTCCCATGCTGTTGGAGTTCGTGACGGTGACGTGGATTCCGGTGGTGACCGCCTGGGTCAGGCCGTTGACCTTGGCCTGGGACTGCTCGTTGAGCACCACCGAGGCGAAGGGTTTGCCACCGAGCGCGAGAGCCACCTTCGTGTTGGGGCCGACGCCGCTCGCGAAGCCCTTGCCCGCGACCTTGATGCCGACGAACGCGGTGCTGTTGGAGCCGTACGACGTCTTGCTCGGTGTGTAGGTGGCGCGAGACGTGGTCTTCAGCGAGGTGGACGTGATGAGACCACCCAGGAGATTGACCCCCGAGATCTGCGCAATGCCCTGGGACGTGCGGCCGGACGCGTCGAGGATGCTGCGGCTCTGGCTGTAGTCCGTGCCCACCTTGCCGACCTTGCCCAGGTCGACCGAGGCCACCTGGTTGGAGTTGGTGAGGTTGGAGGTCGTCGTGCAGGAGATGACGGAGTATCCGGTGGCGCCCGAATTGAGCGCTGCCAGAGAGGAACTGACGTAGGTGCCGTACCCGTAGGCGGAGTAGCCAACGGGTGCCGGGGTCGCTGCAGCCGCGGAGGCGGTAGGCGGATGGGTGCTCAGGGTGAACCCTGCGAGGACGGTGCTTGCGACGACGACTGCTGATGCTCTTCTCATGCGCTCTTCCCCTTGGACGTGCTGGTCGACCGGCGTGGGAGCGAGGTCGGCACGGCCGCAAAGCGGTCGGTACTTGAAAGTACGTCGGTCGTACTAAATTACGGGGCCTTAGCAGCGGGTAAGTTTCTTTCGAGTAAGTTACTTGCCTGTAGTTATCTCAGCCGGATTCGAGGTAGGGGCGCCCAGTGAGGAGGGCGACGTCGATTCGTTTCGCGAGAGAGTGCTCCAGCCGTGATCGTTGCCGGACCGGCGTCGGGGGCGGCTCGCTGCGGTAGACGTGTCCGGTCGGGGTGATGACGTGGACGCCATGCCGGTAGCCGTCACTCGATGCCCGGGAAGCACGCCAGTCGGGGTGCTCCTTGCGGTAGTTGCAGTCCTCGCATAGCCCTTGCGCGTTGTCGAACGACGTGGATCCGCCCGCCGAGTGCGGCCGGATGTGGTCCACATGTCGGATCGGGGCGTCGCAGTAGGGCGTACGGCAGACCTCGTCGCGCACGGTGACCAGCTCGCGCAGCAGCCCGGTGAACGCCCTTGTCGTCGCCTCCATCCGGATCAGGTCGCCGTCGCGCGGTGAGGTGAAGAGGCGGCGAAGGGTGACCCGCGCGGTGTTGCGGTCACCTTCGGACCCAGCTCCGACGAGCTGGCGTGCGAGATCGGCCGGGAGGGGGCCGTATCCCTCGAGCCGCGCCGGCGTGTCGTCGCCGGCGAAGAGCGTCTCCGCGTCCATGAGCAGGTTGAGGTGCACGTCGCATGGGCCGGCGGGCTCGCGCCCGGTCAGCCGTGCGACCAGCAGGTCGGCCATCCGCTGGCCCCGCGAGCGCTCGGTGCCGTCGGCGACGTCCGTGCGCGCCTCCTGCTGCAGCGCGAGATGCGCGGCGATCGCGTCAGCGCAGGGCAGGACGGCGGTCAGGATTGCCATCCCGTCCGGCGCAGCTCGCACGCAGACCCGACGGGAGGCGACGGCTCGCGAGCGTCGGGCGACGACGCTCGCGGCGTCCAGCCGCGCGGTGAGGCCCGCGGCCATCGCGTGGGCACGGCGGTCGGACATCCGGGGCAGGTCGTCGGCGAGCTGCTCATCGACGATGCCGCGGATCTCGCGGGTGGTGCAGGCGGTCTCCTGCGCGACGATGGTGGCGCGCCACTCGCTGATCTCGCCGCGGCGCAGAGCGCCGTAGGTCTGCGGCATCTCATCGACCAGGGCGCGTGCCAGTCCGAGGTGCCGTGAACCGCGGGACGGCGACTCGCGGCGCGCGAGCGCGACCTGTCCGCCGACGGACCGCGCGGTGTCGGCCTGGCGAAGCCCGCGCGCCTGGTCAGTGGCGCGCTGCTCGTCGTAGAGATCGACGGTCAGAGCTGCCTGGGCTGCTGCGGCCGCGCCCTTCAGATCCTCCAGCGCGGCGATCTGGTCGATCCGCTGAGCATCGGGCAGGCAGTCGTCGACCCCGAGCAGCCACATCAGCCAGGTGCGGATCTCCTCGCTCGCGAGTGGAGTGAAGTCGTCTTCGGCGACGGTCTGCTGTGGATCGAACATGTTTCCAGAGTAGGGGTGGGGTCTGACAGGCACCGACTCCAGGACATGGGTGCCCGCTCATCGACCGACCGTGCCAGCGACGTCCCGTGTCTGGGAGCGGGCCGGTGGCATGATGATCGGAATTGCCCGCCGACAAAGGATGTTGAATGACCCGCGCTTCCGCCCGTCGCAGCACCCGCTTAGAGTCCGCGGCGCGCCACGCTCTTCCGGATGCGGCCCTGGCTGTCGGGGCGATCGCGGCTGTGGTCATCGCCGGAGTGGCGATCGCGGACGGTAGCGCCACCGCAGGCGCCTCCGCGCGACCCTCATCGTCGTCCTCGGTGCGTACGCCGAGCACGACCACATCGAGCGCGGCCGGCGGCTCGACGACCGGGACGACAGCGGCCCGACCGACGGCAGTCTTCATCGGAGACTCCTACACGACCGGCGCCGGCGGCGACGGGACGAAATGGACCACGCTGCTGGCTCAGCGCGAGGGGTGGCGCGAGGTCAACCTGGGCTACCGGGGGACCGGTTACGGCATGGAATTCCACGCCCCTGATTGCCCTGCCGCGGGATGCCCGGACTATCTGCAGGTCGTGAGCCGGGCGGTCGCCGCCCACCCCGCGATCGTCGTGGTGTCGGGCGGTCGCAACGACATGACGAACCAGGCCAGGGCCGGCACCAACATCCCCAAGATCTTCCAGCAGCTGCGGCAGGACCTGCCGAAGGCGCGGATCGTCGCGGTCTCACCGTTCTGGGACTCCGGCTCCTACCCCGCGCCCCTCACCGCCCTCGGCGCCGAGGTGCGCAGCGCGGTGCAGCAGGTGGGCGGCCAGTACGTCGACGTCGGCTCGCCGCTCAGCGGCAAGGCCGGCCTGTTGAGCTCCGGTGGGGTCTACCCGAACGCTGAGGGATACCGGGCGATCGCGGAGGCAGTCGAGGGCGCACTCAAGGCGACCTGAAGGAACGGGCGGGTCTGGGTGCGAGAGCTGCAGACCGACGACGCGCCGAAACCCGGCGGGCGAAGGTTGGTCAGTCAGTGTGGCGTGGTTTACCGAGCACCCTCGCCGGGTTCCCTACCACCGTCACGGCATCGGGAACGTCCTCTAGTACGACAGCGCCCATGCCGATGGTCGCCGCGGCTCCAATGCGGACTCCCTGACGTATCAGGGCGCCGGTCCCGACGAAGGCACCCTTGCCGATTGAGACATCGCCCGAGATGGATGCCAGCGGCATGACCGACACCCCATCTTCAAGGGTGCAGTCGTGGCCGACTGCTGCGCCTCGCCCGATGTGGGTGTGGCGCCCCAGACGCACGTTCGTAGTCACCGTTGCCTGCGCGAAGACGATGGATCCCCAGTCGAGGCGGACGTCGTCTCCCACAACCGCCGACGGGTCCACTACGGGCGGCGCCGACGTCATGACCTCGTTGAGCTTGCATCTGACGATGCCATTACCGATTCCGAGGTAGACGGGCACGTGGCGGAAGGACTCCACGGGCCCCAGCCACCCGATGTCGATCCTTTCGAGACGGTCCAGGCTCTCGCCCGACGGCTGCCTGTCATCCGCGATTCCCAGCACCCTCAAAGACCCATCGACTGATGCCCGTCGAATACAATGGAGCGTCTCACGGCCGTGGCCGCCGGCTCCGACGATTACCACATCCATCGCGACTCCTTCCGCACAGATTGGCTCGTATATCTGCCTGGACGCTACATCAACTGGCCGTCTCATCTGTCCTGACCTGATCTACCGAAAGTTGCCATGCGTCTGCTCATCACCGGGGGAGCCGGATTTATCGGCTCCAACCTCGTGCGACTCGCCCTTGCAAGTAACCACGAAGTTACCGTCATCGACGACCTTTCAACGGGCAATGTTGCCAACATCGAGGGCTTGAACGTCGAGTTCGTCGAGGCGTCGATCTTGGACTCGAGGGCTCTTCGTCATGCGCTGGCCGGCGTGCAGTCGGTCGTGCATTTAGCCGCCCTCGGGTCAGTCCCCAGAAGTATTAAGGATCCGATCGCCACTCACGTGTCAAATGCCACCGGAACCCTTGAGGTGCTAAATGAGGCCCGCACCCTAGATGTGAAACACGCGACCGTGGCCTCGTCGTCATCGGTTTACGGAATGAATCCGGCGCTCCCTAAGTCCGAGCGTGAATGGGTTCGACCAATGAGTCCGTATGCAGTGAGCAAACTGGCTACTGAGCAGTATGCCCTTTCATTTCAGCAGTCTTACGGGATGTCGACGATGGCCTTCCGATTCTTCAACGTCTACGGACCGCGGCAGATGGCCGGACATGTGTACGCGGCTGTCATCCCAGTCTTTATCGACGCCCTCTTGGCTGGACGGCCCCTCTTCGTCAACGGCGACGGATCAAACTCGCGCGACTTCACATACGTCGGAACCGTGTGTCGCGTCCTCCTTG
Source organism: Allobranchiibius sp. GilTou73 (assembly GCF_021391335.1). Lineage (GTDB taxonomy): Bacteria > Actinomycetota > Actinomycetes > Actinomycetales > Dermatophilaceae > Allobranchiibius > Allobranchiibius huperziae. The sequence continues at coordinate 1,583,607 of NZ_CP090051.1, forward strand.
AGGCAAGCGAGAAACGGCTGCAACACCCGGAGCCGGTCAACCTCGCTTTTGGTACGAATACATCCCTGCTCGAGCTGATCGACGCTTTGGAGAAGAAAGCAGGGTGTAAAGGAGACGTTAGATTCCGCGAGCCGCGTGCTGGCGATGTTGCACATTCGCAAGCCGATAATGCGGTTCTGCAATCACTTTTCCCAGACATAACAAGCACATCGCTTGACGAGGGTATCGAAGAGACGATCGCATGGTTCAGGGAAGGAACCAAATGAACACTGTCGTAGTCATCGGGCAAGGTTATGTCGGTCTACCCATGGCGCTGCGCGCGACGCAGGTCGGACACAGCGTCACCGGTCTCGAGTTGAACGAGACCGTCGTGGAGAATCTCAACCGAGGCGTGTCCCACATCGGCGATATTGGGGAGGCCGAACTCTCAAATGCCCTGAGCAAGGGCTATATCGCGTCCGCGGATCCGGCTTGCATCGAACGGGCCGATGTGGTGGTGGTCTGTGTTCCGACCCCCTTGGGTGCAGGTGGTGGCCCGGATCTGGGTGCAGTAGAGAACGCGGCCCACACCATAGCCCGGCACGTGAAGAGTGGGACGCTGTGCATCCTCGAGTCGACGACCTACCCTGGAACCACCGAGGAGATCTTCGGACCCATCGTTGCGGGGAATGATCTTGAGATTGGGTCCGACCTCTTCGTAGCGTTCTCACCCGAGAGAATCGATCCGGGGAACGAGCAGTATGGAGTGAAGAACACTCCTAAAGTCGTCGGAGGAATCACGGACGCATGCACGGCCAAGGCGCGTGATTTCTACCAGAGTTTCATTGACACTGTCGTACCGGCCAAACGTGCTCGGGAAGCCGAAATGGCAAAGCTGTTAGAGAATACTTTTCGGCATGTGAACATTGCGCTGGTGAACGAGATGGTGCGGTTCAGTCGGGAACTCGATATAGATCTGGGTAATGCAATCGACGCGGCTGCCACTAAGCCCTTCGGCTTCATGGCGTTCAGACCTGGCCCAGGAGTCGGTGGCCACTGCATCCCGGTAGACCCGTCCTACCTCTCGCATCGGGTCAAGGCCAAATTGGGGTATGCCTTTCGGATGGTCGAGTTGGCTGAGGAAATCAACCAGGCTGCGCCGGGGTACGTTGCCAATCGGATACGAAATATTCTCAACGACGACAGCAAAGCTGTTCGCGGAGCTCGAATCCTCCTTTTAGGAGTGGCCTATAAGGCCAATATTGCAGACCAGCGTGAGAGTCCGGCTGATCCGCTCGCAGTTCGACTCCTCGCATGGGGGGCCACCGTCAGATATCACGACCCGTATGTATCGCAGTGGAGACCGCGAGGCACGGACCAAACATTCGATAGTGTTACGGACCTGGATGGCGAAATGCGTGAATCGGACCTCGTGGTACTGATGCAAGCGCACGATTATTACGATCTGAGTGCCATGAATGATGCCGATGTGGAGGTTCTGGACACACGCGGGGTCCTCGAGGGGAAGCGAGTGCACGGGTTGTAGGTGGTTGGCCGTGGGTCGGACGTACTTCTCGCCCGAGATGGCTTGCGGCCCACGGCGTACTACATTGGCGTCGACCTCGCTAGAGGGTGTCGGACGGCCCGTTGAAAGCTCGTCGAATTACTCTTGCCGGGTTCCCACCTACGACCATCTCAGGCGGGACATCCTTCGTGACGACACTACCTGCAGCAACCAATGCTCGATCTCCGATGGAGACACCAGGGAGGATGACACTCCTCGCTCCGATAAAAACGTCCTCACCGACCTGGATCCCGCGAGTTGTTCCGTGCAATGAGCTGAAGGTAGAACCGGCGTCGGGGAGGGGATGGTCATTAGTGATGAACATACATTCGGGGCCCATCTTGAGTCGCGCTCCGAGCACGACTGATCCTGATCCGAGGAACGATGTTCCTGCACCGATCCCTGCGCCCTCTTTCAGTTGCACGCTTCGCGACAACTGTGCTCTGGGCCCAATCCTGGCGCCAGGGAGTACTTCTTCACAGATCGCCTGCGCCAGCTTCCGGCGGGCCCAGTAACCTCCCGGAACGCGTGGGTGTAGATGGCTGGCCATCAATCCGTACGCAATTGCTGCGGCCGTTCGCTTCATTCAATTCTCCCGGGCTTCTGGCTCGATTTAGTGAGGTAACGGCGAAAGATGACCCAAAGCATCATCTATCTTTCGCCGCCTCGCCCATAGGATGGCCGAATAGGCGGCGTAAAGGACGATGCAGCTTATAACGCCACCCGTCACCCCGAAGAGTTTGATACCGAGGTAGTACGTGGGCAAGGCAATGAGAACGAGCAGGGTCGAGATAAGTCCTACTTCTTTCGTTCGCGCCAGTCCCATGAGAATGCGGGAGTCCAGCAGTGCTAGCCCCATAAATATCTCGGCGATCACCAGGCCTCGCAGTATGGGGACCGCGCCTGAATACTGTGACCCGAAAAGAATTCTGACAAGGGGTCCGGAGATAGCGATGATCGCTGCACACGATCCGAGGATGAGGGTGGCCGCCACCTTGTAGAGATGCCTAGTCTCGCCGGTGGCCCGTTGAGCGACCGCCGTACGAGCGAACAGCAGTTGCCCGATTGCCGCCGGCACGAGCCTGATCGATTCAGCCAACGTCGCAGCAGCAGCGTAGATTCCAGCGGATCTTGCACCAAGAACACCGGCCAAGATGATCCTGTCGGCGCGTTGAATGACGAGTAGGCCCACGCTGTACCCAAGAGTCGGCGCGCCGATCTTGATGAGGGAGGAGACGGCGGATGTTGTCGTGCGAACGCCCAGTCGTGTGCCTGCCCGGCGCGATCGGTGCACAGCGAAATACATCTGGCTGAGGTAACCGACGGATCCGCAGATCAGGGCGAAGAACACCGTGCCGTGCCCGCTCAGGCAGGCCACGGCGAACAGCAGAAGCTGCACCCCGGTGGCCACCGCCCCTGAATAGACCGAGAATGATGTCAATCCAGCGGCTTGTAGAAGGTCGCCCGCCTGTCTGCCGAGCATGAAGGAGAAGCCGAGAAGGAAAGCAGCCGAGATGACCCCGGATGAGGAGGAATGGTGCACTGGAAGACCGATGGCGACAGTCAGGGCCGCGGCGACGATCGCCGCGACTAACGTGAAGACGGCGTAGGCGGCGCAGTCTGACTTCGATGGCACGCCGCGGGACCGGACCCGTAGTGCTGTGCCTGTTCCCAGGGTGAGCACTAGGACGGCCAGGCTCGAGACGGTGACCCAGACTGTCAGTTCGCCTTGGCCCGTTGGTCCGAGGATGCGTGCTGTGAGGATTCCGAAGGCCAGCGCGAGACCTGCGTTCGAGACAGCACCGCTGGAAACGCCCACGATGGGCCTGAGCGACTGGACAACGCGCCCGCCACGATCGCGCCATGAGGTGTGCTGCCGGGGTGGAACAGGTGGGGTGTGCCTGTATCGGCCGGCTGCGGAGGTTGGGGGTGGGTCGAAGACGCGACCCGCCTTGACGTACGTCTCCGTCGAAGAACCGCCGCTCACGAGGGGGCGACTGTTGTCAGCGGTTGAACTTCTGGACAGGAAACCGTTGTTCGCGACGACCAGGCTTTGTGCAGGGAACTTCAAGACAGGGTCCCGAAGGTCGACAGCGCGACGTGGCTCGCCTGATGTGATGAGGACGGTGCGGCGCGTTCCGTTGGCGGTGCCGGCCATTCTGACGGCGAGCACAGCGGCGAGCACCAGACCGACCTGAAGGGGGACCGGTGTGAACGTGTTGCGCACCCAGAGGAACAGCACGAATGCCAGCCGCCTGCAAGGCAGTCGAAGAGCTGGCCGCCGCGGCGTGCATCCAGGATCCCGCTGATGATGCCCAGGCTCACCATGACCAGGATGACGCCTGGCAGCGATCCGGCGCGAAACGCCTCAGCGATGGGCGAGCCACCGATGTTGCCGACTCGTGCAGCAACCACGGTGTTCAACGCCGTGGGATCCGTGGAGGCCGGCGGCAGACCCAGATTGAGAAAGTGGCCGCCAAGGGCTCTGAGAACAGGGTGCGTGTAGGTGCCAGAACCCACCGGGAGCTCGGAGGACGACTGCCATGTGATGACCTGGGCCAGGGGTCTGATGCTGTAACCGAGTTCGGCCAGACTGGAGAGAGGATTCACATCGGCCAGATTCACCACTGCGCCGCGAAGGCCCTGGACTCGCGTGGTTCGCACCAGCGCCCCCAGCGCGAGCAGCGCAACAGCGGCAGGTGCCATCCACGCGCGAAACTTGATGGGACGTTGGCGCGCTCGGACCACGAGGTATGCGGTCATAGGGATCAGGACCTCGCCACGCAATCCGAGAATGAACGCGATTGCCGACCACGCTAGGAAGACCCTGAACAGCTTCTTGCGCATCTGCCCCGAGGTCGTCGCGAGGATAGGTAGTCCGACGCCCATCAGAAGATAGGCATAAGCGATCTTCGAACCCCCGTGCCGGACAAGAAATTGACGTAGGACCCACCGAGGATTGTCACGCCACGGCTCAACGAAATCGCGAACCAAAGAGCGAGACCACCGATCAAAAGTGCACTTCCCACAACGGTGGCGGATTTCTCGAAAGAAGGCGTGGGGGCGGCGGTAATTCGTTCGCTCGGGCCCTCTCGTCGCCACAGGGTCACGGCGAACGTCGACGCGCTGAATGCGAGTTGGCCTACGGAGTAGATGTATGCGGCTGCCGGGATACTGCCAGCATTCAACCAGATGATATCGGTTGGCCGGAGGGTCGAGAAGGCCCCGCCGAGGGCTGGTTGGAAGAAGAGACCGGTGTGGAAGACTCCTAGCAGACCCGTATAAGCAGCCGTTAGGGTGAACGGATGACCGGGTCTTTGCGTCATGTGAAGAGCCAGGCACAGGATGAATACGCAGCAAGCAACGCGCATACCGGTGACCGAGTCCGCGACGATCAGGTCGTGCAGGTACAGAACGCCGCTCAGGGTCAACAAGCAGAGCAGCAAATACGGTGCCGAACGGTTTTTAGTGATCACTGGTCCCCAGATATAGATCGCGATGGCTCTCGGTTGCGGCTGACAGGGAGAACGGTGTATCGGCGAACGCGCCCACGATAGCGTGACGCTCAGGAGCACCACTCAGTAGTGATTGCAGGGCGGTGACCCATTCGCTGTCAGGAGCACTGAGCGGCATCGTGCGAACGGCTGATGGAAAATAGTCGGCGATCCAGATGGCTCCGGGAACGTCGGAGCACAGGGCTGGAGTTCCCACAGCGAGTGACTCGAGCACGACGCCCGGAAGCCCCTCTCGTGTGCTGGTCAGGATCAAGCAATCTGCCCTCGCGATGCATTTTTGTGGGTTGGCCTGATGTCCCGCGTCATCGATATACGGCGCCATCTTCAGAGCCTTCACAGCATCTGCAATCACGGCCTCATCCGCCCCTTTGCCTCCCACCAAAGTTAGGTGCGCATTGAACCCAGCGGCGCGCACCTCTCGTAGGATGCTAATCGTCCTGCTGCGGTTCTTCTCCGCCGACGGACGACCTACATGGATGAGGCGAAGGTCGCCTTTGACACCGTCGCGCCTGAATTGCATCTCGGGCTTGGTTGCGGCGGTGACCACGGAAAAGCCGTTAGGAATCACCCGAGCGCGATCGTCCTGGCGCCAAGACGCCGAGTAGCCGTTCGAGAGGGCTCCCGGGCTCACGCCGACGATGGATGTTGCGCAACGTGAAATGAGATAACGCATTGTTCGTCGCTGCAGCCGCCGACGCGCCGAGTTTCCATGCAAATCCCCGTCGCTGCGAAAATGCGCAATTCGACGTGGCACTCTGAGAGCAGCGGCCCCGGCCAGGACGGCACCGGAGAAGGTGGCCACATGCGAGTCGATCACATCAGGTCGAAGTTCTCGTAGGAGCCGAGCATATTGCAACGGAAATCTTGGCCCGAGCCGTAGTGGATGAATGTGTCCACCCCGGGACTCGATGCGGTGGGCGAGCGATCCAGCTCGACCCGACAAGGCCAGGTAATGGAACTCGAAGTCTTCGTCGTCAAGCGCCTCAGCAAGTTCGATGGTACGAAGTTCCGCCCCGCCCACGTCCATCGATCCGAAAACATGCAGAACAACGGTAGTCACGCTAGATCCCAAACTCGCTGAGAGCGTACACGAAGTCCTCGTGCACCGTATTCGCCTCTGCCACAAGCGTTCTCGCATGCTCCGCGTTACGTTTGCCTGTTACCATTCTCTGTTCTGGAGACTCCGCCATGGCAAGGATAGAATCCGCCAGCGCGCTGGTGTCCTTGGGTGGCACCAAGCAGCGCAATTCGAGTAGTTCTTCGTTCCCTCCCACCTTGGTAGCTATGCAAGGGAGTCCGCTTCCCATCGCCTCGACCAAAGCTCGAGGCAGGCCTTCCGCCCAGGAATTTAAGACGAAGAGATCCGCACGTTGGTATTCGACCGCCAGTCGCTCGCTCGAAACATGTCCCAAAAATCGACCCGAGTCTCCGAGAAGACCATTTGCGTGTTCCTGTAGGGCAGGTCGCAGTTGCCCGTCCCCGGCGACGGTCAACGTCACCCGGACCCCCGCGCCCTCACCGCGGCAATAGCATCAATCAACTCGCGCACGCCCTTGTAGGGTTTCTCAAGACTCGCCACAGTTAAGATATTCATCGTGGGATTATCCGTTGCCCTGGCAGTGGCCGAATAATTCAGTCGACGCACCGAAAATGCTCCAAACTCTTCCCCACGTGTTGGGTAGCGGTCTTGGAGAACGCGCCTTGTCACGTACCGAGCGACGCGCGCCCGAGATGTCAGGAGGCGGGTTGCTGCCCGCATGGTTGGCCGCTGAATCAGACCGACTAATCCCTGCGTGACCGGCTCGGCGAGCGATTCGACCGGATCTCCAGCCACCACCACAGCAAGAGGGGTGCGTGTGGCGAGGGTTATGAGACCGGCGATCGTACTGATGGATCCGGGTGTGTACACGACGACGCCCGGAGCGTGCCGTATGTGGCTATACAGATGCATGGCAGAACGGAGCACATCCGAAATCCCTCGCCAGGGGACGACCACTCCAGCGCTGCCGGGAAGCAGAGGCCGCGACGCCGTCAAATCGGTGCCGGCTGCAGCCCTGGCCAGGACTTTCACAGGGCGTTGTTGCGACAAGCCGCTCAAAGCCCCCAGTGAGGAGAAACCGTACAGCGTGGAATCACGCACCACACATCTCTGCTCGACCACGACGAGAAGCGGAGGCTGGCCGCTGAGCGTACCCTCGAGGACGTCGACCACCTCATTCGAGAGGATTTGGTTGTCGAACTTTCGGACCATCAGTTCCCGCGCTCTGTGCCCACGTTCCTCCAGCCTGCCGGTCTTGAATTCTTCGTGCGCCTGATTCAACTTATCCAGGAGGTCACCGGCGTCGCCGGCCTTGAATACCCAGCCTGTGAGGTCTGTGATTGCCTCCGGCAGGGCTCCCGCATCGGAAACGATCACGGGAAGGCCCATACTGGAAGCCTCCAGCGCGGCGCCGTGATTCTCCGACAGCGACGGCGACACAGAAACGTCGGCGCTATTGTAATAGGTCTTAACGTCGGAGACGGTTGATATCCACGTGGCACCTGGGAGCTGATGATCGTTCATCAGACGCTGGCGGTACTGCTCGCCGGCGTCGTCGAAGCCGCTTCCAACGAAGACAATACGTGACCTGGGATTTTTGGCATGAAACTGTTGCCACGCCTCGATCATGGTCTCATGGCCCTTGATTCCCTGCCCCCTGAACACACTCTGTTTCGGTGCGTAGAAGTAGGCCACCATGATGCATACGAACGTGTCTGGGTCTGCGATAGATTCTTGTGATGAGTCACGCGCTGGATCAAATTTCCGAGTGTCGACGCCGTACGGTATGGCCCTCAAGCGGCTGGCCGGGTATCCGATCGCGGCGTACTTGCGTTCGGTGTATTCAGATCCTGCAATGATCGCGTCGTCCAAGCGAGAAGCAATAGATTCAATAGTCGCGAGCACTTTTGATTCAAGGTATAGGGGCCCGGCGACCATGTGGACCGTGCGAGATGGTGTGCCAATGGCTGCGAGGCGGGAGAGCAGGGCTGACAAGATGAGGTGGTAGAAAACGACGTCAGGTGCCTCCCGGCGAATGAAATTGTGCAAGCTCCAGAGGGCGTTCAGCCCGGCCAGGCTAGATCTTGGGGAGAAGTCCCACTCGATGGGGTGCACCGTGATGGAGTGGGCGTCTAGAGCTGAGCGCAACCTGCCCAAACCTTGGGGAATCGCGACGACCACCTCGTGATGCCGCGCTTGCATGGCTGCAATCTGCGGGATTAGCCACATCCCGCCGACATTTGTCTTCAAGACAATCAAGATCTTCACGGGGCACCCTCTAGGCATGGTTTGCCTGCGAACTCGTTCATCGTCACAGACTCTGAGCCAGTGACGCCGTCACGGGCGAGGACAGGGCGGACCGTGCGCCAAATGAGCTGCAGGTCGCCGCGGATCGAATGATGGTCGACGTAATGCACGTCGAGCCTCAGACGTTCGTCCCATTTCACGGCGTTCCGCCCAGACACCTGGGCCAGGCCGGTCAGACCAGGTTTGACGTGATGGCGACGCGCCTGCTCGGGGGAATACCGGTTGAGATAGCTCATCAACAACGGCCGGGGTCCGACCAGCGACATGTCGCCGCGCACGATGTTCCACAGGGCGGGCAGCTCGTCCAAGCTGGTCGCGCGCAGCTTCGCGCCGAACGGCGTGAGCCGCTCAGCGTCCGTGACCAACCCACGCGAAGGGTCCTCGTCGAGCATGCTGCGGAACTTCAGCATCTGGAACGGTCGCCCGTGCAATCCCGGGCGGGTCTGGCGGAAGAGCACCGGGCTGCCCAGCCGCCGTCGTACGGCAACCGCGACGACGGCCTGGAGGGGCGCGGTGAGAATGAGCGCGGGCACAGCGAGCGCCAGATCGAACGCCCGCTTCGCGACAGCGGAGGTGGGCATTACTGCTGGATCAGAGTCGACGTGACATCGATGACGTGGTCGATGTCCGCGCTGGTCAGTGCCGACCCGCTCGGCAGGGTGATGCCCGAGGCGAAGAGCGACTCGGACACGCCCCCGGCGAACATGCGGCTCTTGGCGTAGAGCGGCTGCATGTGCATCGGCTTCCAGAGATGGCGGGCTTCGATGTCCGCGGCCTCGAGGCCGGCGATGACGTCGTTCGCACTGACGGGGCTGTCCGGGGCGAGCACCATGCAGGTCAGCCAGCAGTTGTCCTCGCTGTCCGACAGGCCGTCGCCGCGCCCCAGGAAGCGCACGCCGGGCTGCGCGCCCAGGGCGTCGGCGTACTGCTGGCGGTGCGCGCGCCTCCGGGCGATCATCTCGTCCAGTCGCGAGAGCTGACCGACGCCGATCGCGGCCAGGATGTTGGAGAGTCGGTAGTTGAAGCCCATCTCGGTGTGCTCGTACCAGGGGGCAGGTTGGCGGGCCTGCGTCGACAGGTAACGGGCTCGATCGATGAGGTCGCCGTCGTTGCTCAGCAGCATGCCGCCGCCGGACGTCGTCATGATCTTGTTGCCGTTGAAGGACAGCGCGGCGGCCGTGCCGAACGACCCGGCGCCCTTGCCGTGGTGGGTCGCGCCAAGCGCCTCTGCAGCGTCCTCGACCACTGGGATGCCGCGCTGCGCGAGCGCCGGCATGAGGGCCTGATAGTCGGCACTGCGTCCGAACAGATCCACGGATAGGACGCAGCTGACCTCCCGGCCCTGGGCGGCCAACTCGTCGACCGCCTCCAGAGTGAGCTCGACGTCGAGGTTGGCGTCGTCCAGCCGGGAGTCGACGAAAACGGGTTCCGCACCGGTGTAGAGGACCGCGTTGGCCGTCGCGGCGAAGGTCATCGAGGGGAGTACGACGACGGTGCCCGGTCCCGCGCCGTGGTGCAGCAGCGCGAGGTGCAGTGCCGCCGTGCCGGAGGACAGCGCGAGGGCGTGCTCGACTCCGACCCGCTGCGCGACCTCGGCCTCGAAGCGGTCGACCATCGGGCCCAGGGGGGCGACCCAGCCGGAGCGCAACGCCTCCAGCACGAGGGTCTCCTCCAGGACGGACACGTCCGCCTTGGAGAGATGGATGCGCGTCACGCCTGTTCCTTCACGTGGATCGGTTCGATGGCTTCGTAGCGCATCCGTGCCTGCGCCTCGGCGCCGTCCTGCGGCTCGGCGGTCAGGACCGAACTGGTCGAGATCGGCGGCACGTCGACATAACTTACGAGAGGGTGGGAGGACTGACGGATGTCCTCACCAGGGGTGAAGAGCTCCTCCGACAACTTCTCGCCGGGCCGCAGACCGGTGTAGACGATCTCCACGTCGCGCTCGCCGGACAGGTCGATGAGGGTTTTGGCGACGTCGACGATCTTCACCGGCGTGCCCATGTCGAGCACCATGACGTGCCCGTCGCGGCCGATTGCGGAGGCCTGGAGGACGAGCTGGCTCGCCTCGGGGATGAGCATGAAGTAGCGCTCGACGTCCGGGTGGGTCACCGTGATCGGACCGCCGCGCTCGATCTGCGCGGTGAACGCGGTGATGACCGATCCGCGCGAACCCAGCACGTTGCCGAAGCGGACGCTGACGTATCGACCGGCGTTGAGCTCGGCGAAGTCCGCGGTCAGCCGCTCGGCGATCCGCTTGCTGTAGCCGAGGACGCAGGTCGGGCGTGCGGCCTTGTCGGTCGAGATGTTGACGAACGTCTCGACGTCGACCTCGTGCGCGGCCTGCAGCACGTTCATCGTGCCGAGCACGTTGGTCTTCCAACCCTCGAGCGGATACTGCTCGAGCAGCGTGAGGTGCTTGAGTGCCGCGGCGTGGAAGACCATCTGCGGGCGCTCGCGGGCGAACACCTCGCGTAGGGCGTCCAGGTCGCGGATGTCGGCCAGAGCCAGCGTGCCGTCGTCCAACAGGGCACGGCCGGTGATGCTCATCTGCACTCCGTGCAGGGCGGACTCGTCGCGGTCGAGCAGGATCAGCTTCTTCGGGCCGAATCGCGAGATCTGGCGTGCCAATTCCGAGCCGATCGAGCCGCCAGCACCGGTCACGAGGACCGTCTTGCCGTTGATCGACTCGGCGATCGCCGTCTCGTCCAGCACGACCTGACGGCGACCGAGAAGATCTTCCAGATTCACCCGCCGCAGGTCCGCCTTGCGGGGCGTGTGACCCATGAGCTCACTCAGCGTGGGCAGGATCAGCACCGTGAGGCCGGCGTCGGCAGCCAGCGCCCGCAGGTCTCGGATCAGGTCGGTGTCGGCCGATGGGATCGCGATGACCAGGGACGTCGCACCGCTTGCCTCGGCGAGCTCGCGCAGTCGGTCGCGTCCGCCACGCACGGTGACTCCGTCGATCTTGATATGCCGTTTGCGAGGGTCGTCGTCGAGCAGGCAGACGGGCGCGTACGTCGCGTGCTTGTCCCGCCGCAGGTCGCGCACGAGGCGCCGACCTGCCTCGCCCGCACCGAAGACGATGACCTTCTGTGTGCTGTCGCTGGCCACCGTGCGACCCCATCGGTAGGAACGCACGATGAAGCGCAGGGTGAACATGCCGACCAGCGACAGCGCCGGCACCAGCAGCGCCAGGCTGCGCGGCGCCCCGTGCAGCCACGGGGTGGTCATGACGACCAGGATCAGCACGGCGGCGTCGAAGACGATCGTCAGACCGATGTCCGCGGTCTCCTCGAACGAGCCTCGCTGGTGGCCGATCCGGTAGGGACCGGCCGCAACGCCCGCGAGCACGTGCACGAGAGCCGCCACGATCGCGAACTGCACGATCGCCATCGTCAGGAACTGGTTGAAGCGCAGGTCGTAGCGCAACCACGTCGCGGCATACGTCGCCAGAATCACGACGCCGGCGTCGGCCGACGCCCAGGTTGCCTGGACCAACCACTCACGCTTGTGTGAGGTCAGGGGCAGCCTCGCGCGCGGCGCAGGCTCGTGTGCCACGACGAGGGGGTGCGCGGCCTGCCCCTCCGCGCTGTGCTGGTCCATGGTCGTGTCTTTACTTCCGGCTCGATGCGTGCTCGGACTTGGCGTGGCTGGCGGTGCGCGTGCCACCCGGGTTCGGCCGGTAGGTGTAGTAGTCGTAGTAACCGGCGACGCGATTGGCGCGGGGGACGCGGTTGAGCGCCACACCGAGCACGGTGCCGTTGACGGCCTGCAGCGACCCCAGTGCGGCGCCGAGCTGGTCACGGGTGACCAGGCCGCTGCCGACCACCAGCACGCAGCCGCTCGCCTGAGTGCTGAGCACGGCGGCGTCGGTGACGGGCAGCAGCGGCGGCGCGTCGATCAGGACGTAGTCGAACTGCTCGCTGAGTCGACGCAGCGTCTCGCCCATGGCGGGGGAGCCGAGCAGCTCGCTCGGGTTGGGCGGGAGCTGGCCGGCGCCGAGCACCGAGAGGCGGTGCTTGCCGTACGGCTGCAGCACGTCGGCCAGCGACGCCTGCTCGATGAGGACGTCGGTCAGACCGACGGCGCCCTCCAGGCCCAGGTAGTCCAGGAGACGCGGACGGCGCAGGTCGCCCTCGATCAGGCAGACGCTCAGGCCGTTCTCCGCGAGCGTCAACGCGAGGTTGGCGGTGGTGGTGGTCTTGCCCTCGCCGGCCAACGCCGACGTCATCACGATGATCCGGTGGTGGTGGGCGGCATCCACGAAGCGCAGGTTGGTGCGCAGCGACCGGAAGGATTCCGACCGGGTGGAGTGGGTGTCGGACGCCAGGAGCAGCGGGTGCTTGGCGGCGTCGGAGTCGAAGGGGATCGTGCCGATGACCGTGAGGTTGTCGGCCAGCTCCTCGACGTCCTCCTTGGTGCGGACCCGGTTGTCGAGCAGCTGACGCAGCACGGCGAGGCCGACGCCGAGCAGCAGGCCGAGCACGAGACCGAGCAGCACGTTGCGCACCGGCCGCGGGCTCACGGGGGAGCGGTCGATGATCGGCGACTTGGTGGTGGTCACCTTGACCGGGCTCGCCGACTTGGCCGAGACCCGCTCGATGCCCTCGACCGTCTTCGGGAACTGCTGGGCGATCGCCGCCGCGATGCGCTGCGCCTGGTAGGCACTCGTATTGGTCACCGCGACGTTGATCAGCACGGTGTTAGGCGGCACGGTCGCCGAGACCTTGGCGCCCAGGTCGGCGGCCGTCGTCGGCAGCTTGAGCTGCTCAATGACCGGGTTCAGCACCACGGGGGCCGTGACGAGCTGGGTGTACGACGTCACGCGGGCCTGGCTGAAGGTGCTGCCCTGGGCCAGCTGCGCCGAGTCGCTCGAGTCGGAGGTCGACACGAAGAACTGCACAGTGGATTGGTAGGACTTCGTGCTCGCCAGCGTGTATGCCGACGCGAGCACGACCATGACGATCGTGGTGGTGACCACGATTCTCCACCGTTTGCGCAGGACTCGCAGATAGGTCCGAAGATCCACGGAAAACCTTTCCGAACTAAAGCTTGAGAATGGGCCGTTCACGCGTCATGACGACGGCGGATTGTCGGCGCTGCGTGATGCCGGACGGCGTGACTCTCCCCCATGGTGAGTCTGCAGCGGGGCTAGGTTACTCTTACGTTACTTAGCGGATTCGCTTTGCACCGTTCGGTGTCGGCTCGTCGTACGACGGTCGTCACGGGGTGGAAGCGTAACCATAAGGCAGACCTCTCACGGAGGATGGCCGTCGCTGAGTGGGCAGCCTGGCGGGTAGAACGCGGTAGACGCTAACAGCCGTTTCGAGGACTCAGACGCCTTAGAGCATGGTCTCTTTTGCAGGGCGGGCAGATCGCTGGAAGGCCCGTTGTTTATCTGTCTTATGCGTACCATTTCTTGACGCATTCTTTACTTTCGATCCAGCCGAATAGACGCATCGCGCGACCTTTACGATGCGAGGCATGACTGATGCCGGCGCCGTCCTGGTCGTGTGCACGGGCAACGTGTGCCGCTCGCCCTACATCGAGCGACTGCTGCGCGCGTCGATCGGTGACCTCGGCGTCCAGGTCTCCAGCGCGGGCACGATGGCGCTCGTGGGGGAGCCGATGTCGGAGGAGTCGTCCGAACTCCTGACCCAAGGTGGTGTCGACGCGGAGGGTTTCGTTGCGCGTCAGCTGACCCCCGCGATGGTCGAGCAGGCCGATCTGGTGCTGACCGCGACGCGGGAACACCGCAGCGAGGTGGTCCGCACCGCCCCGCGCGGCCTGCGCTACGTCTTCGCTCTCGCCGACTTCAGCGATCTGGTGGGAGCCGCTGACGTGCCCTCTGGGGTGAGTGGAGTCGCTGCGTTGGTGGCGCTGGCCTCGTCGCGCCGGGGGAGAGGTCGAGGCGCGTGAGGTCGACGACTCCGGCATCGACGACCCGTTCCGACAGGGGCATGAGGCGTACGCGCGGATGGCCTCACAGGTGGAGCAGATGCTGCCGCCGATCGTGGCTGCGTTCAGGCAGCTCTCGCCGACCTACTGACGCGCTCCTGTCGAGTGGCATAGATATGTATCGGGTGCACCACATGTAGGTCCGCCAGTCGAAACATATGTATGCCACTCGACGAGGCTGTGGATGACGTCTGCGGGCGATCGCTCGTTCATGCCACCGTGCCGGATGGACGAGACCTCCTTCTCTGCCCGGCCGTACCACTTGCGCCGCATCCAGCTGGTCGACGCTGACGCCGCTGCAGCCCTCCCTCTGGTGGCCGGAGGGCTGGGCGATGTCACTGCCGACGGGGATGGCCCGGCGGACCAGCAATCGAACGCCGCCCGATTGCAGCGTGTCCGTCGCGGTGCCTACGTCGATCGCGACGGCTGGGAGCAGCTGTCGGCCAATGCGCAGCTGCTTCTACGGGCGCACGCAATCTCCGCCTCGGCCGAGCGGGGCCGCCTGTTCTCCCACTGCACGGCGGCCCGGGCTTGGGGTCTGCCCACCGTCGGCAAGCAGCAGTCGTCCGTCGAGATGCTGGTCGCTGATGGCCGGACCGGCAGGTCACCCGGGTTGATTCGCCGACGCACCCAGAACCTGCCCGACGGCATTGAGCTGGACGGTCTGTGCGTGACCAGCCCGGCGCGTACGGCGGTGGACATTGCGAGGGTGCAGTCACTCGCTTCCGGGGTGAGCGTGATGGACAGCGTCCTCACGCGAGGACTCGCGTCGCACGACGAACTCCGGGCCGAGCTTCGCGCTGTGCCGCGTGGCGGTAGGGGGCGGCAGCTCGCCGCGCTGGCACTTGCGCTCGCCGACGTTGGAGGCGAATCGGTCGGCGAGTCCCTGAGCCGGGTGCAGCTCTACACGGCCGGCTTTCCGCGGCCGAGCCTGCAGGTGGAGTTCCGCGACGACCGGGGATTCATTGGGCGGGTGGACATGTTCTGGAAGGAACTCGGCGTGGTGGGCGAATTCGACGGCAAGACGAAGTACGGCGTCGACGACAGGCAGTCATCGGCGCAGGCGGCAGGGATCCTCTGGCGTGAGAAGCTGCGCGAAGACCGCCTCCGGGCACTTGGTCTCACCGTGGTCCGGTGGATCTGGGACGACGCGTGGAACGCGACCCCGATGCTGCGACGCCTGCGCGCAGTAGGGCTCCGCACGGGGCACTCGCAGCAGTGGCCAGTGCCCGACCTTTCGAGTGGCAGACAAACCCCTCGAGCGGCGCACTCGTAATGAGTGCACCGGAAACATAAGTATGCCACTCGGGCCGGGGGAGGGCGGGAGCGTCAGTCGTCGTCGGAGCGGGGCGCCACGATCAGGTTGATGTCGTGCCCGGACAGTTCGCGCCGCGCTTCCTCGTCGAGCTCCGCGTCGGTGACCAGCGTGTCCACCTGATCCAGGGTCGCGATCGTGGACAGGCCGATGACGCCCCACTTGCTGTGGTCTGCGACTACCAGCACCTTCTTCGCCGACTTAATCAGCGCCCGATTGGTCTGTGCTTCCTGCAGATTCGGCGTCGTGAGGCCCGCCTCGAGGTCGATGCCGTGCACGCCCAGGATCAGCGTGTCGACGTGCGTCGTCGCGAGCATCGCGTTGGCGACGGGACCGGCGAGCGCATCGGACGGCGTACGCACACCACCGGTCAGCACCACGAGTTGGTCGTCGCGGGTCGGGTCGTAGAGCAGCTCCGCGACGCGGGGCGAGTTCGTGACGACCGTCAGCCTTTTGATGGCACGCAGCTCGACCGCCACCGCGTACGCCGTGGTGCCGGCGGAGACGGCGACGGCCGTACCGGGTGGGATGAGCGAGGCCGCGGTGCGCGCAATCTCGGACTTCTGGATTGGGTTCATCTCCGACTTCACGCTGAAGCCGGGCTCGTCGATGCTGCGGTCGGCGAGCGTCGCGCCGCCGTGCACCTTGTGCACCAGGCCCTTCTCGGCAAGCGCCTCGATGTCGCGACGGATGGTCATGTCGCTCACCCGGAGCTCGGTCACCAGGTCGGCCACGCGCACGCCACCGTCGCGTTCGACCGTGGTGAGGATGACCTCCTGCCGTTGCCGCGCAAGCATCGTGGGTCCCTCCCTGCCTCGATCTGCCAACGGACTGTACCCGGTGGGACAGCGCGGTACTGAGCAGTCGAGCGCCCGGAACGTGCCACGCGCGAGCGGTCTTGGCACAATGACGGCCATGTCCGCGACGCCAGCACATCGGCCCCGCATCCTGTCCGGGATGCAGCCCACCCACGATTCGCTCCACCTGGGCAACTACCTCGGTGCGCAGGTGAACTGGGTGGCCATGCAGGCCGACTTCGAGGCGTTCTTCTGTGTGGTCGATCTGCACGCCCTGACCGGCGGGCAGGTCTCGCCGGAGGACCTGCGACGGCGTACCCGGGTCACGGCGGCGCAGTACATCGCCGGCGGCATCGACCCCGAGACCTCTACCGTCTTCGTGCAATCGCACGTGCCCGAGCATGCGCAGCTCGCCTGGATCCTCAACTGCATCACCGGCTTCGGTGAGGCGTCGCGCATGACGCAGTTCAAGGACAAGTCGGTGCGAGGGGGCGGCGACTCCGCCAACGTCGGGCTCTTCACCTACCCGATGCTGATGGCGGCCGACATCCTGCTCTACGACACCGCCGCGGTGCCCGTGGGAGAGGACCAGCGCCAGCACCTGGAGCTCACCCGCAACCTCGCGCAGCGCTTCAACGCCCGCTTCGGCGAGACGTTCGTGGTGCCCGAGGCGCACATCCCGGCCGGCACGGCCAAGATCATGAGCCTGGTCGAGCCGACGTCGAAGATGAGCAAATCGGCGGAGAATCAGAACGGCAGCCTGTGGATGCTCGACGAGCCCAAGGCCAACGTCAAGAAGCTCAAGTCGGCGGTCACCGACACCGACAACGAGGTGCGCTTCGATCCGGAGGCCAAGCCGGGCATCGCCAACCTGCTGCGCATCCACGCCGCGCTGTCGGGTCAGTCCGTCGAGGCGCTCGTCGAGCAGTACGCCGGTGAGAACAGGTACGGCGCGCTCAAGGGCGACGTCGCCACACTCGTCACCGAGCTGCAGAGGCCGTTCAAGACACGTGTCGATGAGCTGCTGGCCGACCCGGCGGAGCTCGACGCGGTGCTGCGCAAGGGCGCTGATCGCGCCCGCGAGGTCGCTTCCGTCGTCCTCGAGCGCGCGTACGACGCCGTCGGCTTCCTCCCGCGGGCCTGACCTGCATGCCGACCATCGGAGTCTCCTTCGCGGTGCCCGAGCCGTGGGCGGCCCAGTTGCAGGAGGCCCGGCGCCGCGCGGGCGACGACCTCGCCGACGCCGTGCCGCCGCACGTCACGCTGATGCCGCCGACGCAGCTGGAGGAAGCCGACCGGGACGTGCTGCTGCATCACCTGGCCTCGGTCGCCGCGCGGCACAGCCCCTTCCGGATGACGCTGCGCGGCACGGGCACCTTCCGGCCGACCTCCGAGGTCGTCTTCGTGGCGGTCGCCGAGGGCATCAGCAACTGCGAGCAGATCGAGGCGCAGGTGCGCTCCGGCCCGGTCGCCCGCACGCTGCTCTTCCCTTACCATCCGCACGTGACGATCGCCCACGACGTACCCGAAGAGGGTCTGGACCGCGCGTTCAACGAACTGGCGGGGTTCGAGGCGCGGTTCCAGGTCGAGGGTTTCGACCTCTACGAGCACGGTGCGGACGAGGTGTGGCGTCCCGTGCGCCACTTCTCCTTCGCCGGGACGCCTGCCGCCCGCGGGGTCCCCGTCTCTGCAGGAAAGTGACCGCGGCGCCGATTCCACACGTGGGGGTGGATCTGGTGGGCGGGCCGCGCCGCCAGCTGATGTTTTCAGGCGCCTGGAAGGGAGGAGCCGCTTGCCCCGCCTGCCGCTCCTGCGCCACCTGGCATGTCGGAAAGTGACCGAAGCGCCAACAATCCACCCGGCCGCGTAGGACAGACGCAGGAATGTGACCGCAGCGCCGATAACCCACCCGCGCGGCGGCCGGCAGTGGGAGCTGACGCCAGCGGTCCTCGTCCAGGCCGCCTGATACCTACGCCGGGTGTCGGAAGGTGACCGCAGCACCGACAACCGACGCTCGCGGCGTACAACCTTGTGTCGCACGCCACATCCGCCGGGTGAGGCCCACCTAAGCGCGGGGCGCGCGCAACTGCGCAGTAATCTCCAGGCTGTGGCTATTTCAACCCTCCCTGCGAAGCGCGCCAAGCGCACGGGGAAGACGGGCAGCAGCGTCTATCTGAAGACCGTCATGGCGGTCACGGGCATCATCTTCGTGCTGTACGTGCTCGCGCACATGTACGGCAACCTCAAGCTCTTCGCCGGGCACGCCGCGTACAACGAGTACGCCGAGGGCCTGCGCACGCTGGGCACTCCGGAGCTGCCGCGGCACGGCTTCCTCACGATCATGGAGATCGTGCTGGGGGTCAGCGTGGTGCTGCACATCTACGCCGCCGTCACCCTGTGGAAGCGCTCGAAGGCCGCCCGGCCGCAGCGCTACGCGGTGAAGAAGACGGTCGTGCAGTCGTTCTCGTCCAAGTGGATGCGCTGGGGCGGGCTCGCGCTGCTGCTCTTCATCATCTGGCACCTGATCGAGTTCACCTTCTTCAAGGTGAACGTCGGCTCCGGCGGCCAGAGCGCGTCGGTCACGCAGGACCCGTTCGAGCTGGTCGTGCACACGTTCAACACGTGGTGGATGACGCTGATCTATCTGGTCGCGATGGCCGCGCTGCTCATGCACCTGCACCACGGGGTCTGGAGCGCCTCGCAGACCCTGGGCCTCGCGAGCACGCCCGCGGCCCGGCGGTACTGGAAGCTCGCGGGCCTGGCCATCGGAGTGATCGTCGCCGTCGGCTTCATCGTCCCGCCCCTGTTCATCCTGTTCGGCGTCATCAAGTGAGGGCCGCAGATGTCTGACCTGATCCAAGACCTCTACCGCGAGGGCGAGCCGATCGCGGACACCAAGTGTCCCGACGGCCCGATCGAGAACCGCTGGACCGAGGCGAAGTTCGAGAACAAGCTCGTCAACCCCTCCAACCGGCGCAAGCTCTCGGTGATCATCGTGGGGACGGGGCTGGCCGGCGGTGCCGCCGCCGCCACGCTCGGTGAGGCCGGCTACCACGTGAAGTCCTTCTGTTACCAGGACAGCCCGCGTCGCGCGCACTCCATCGCCGCGCAGGGCGGCATCAACGCCGCGAAGAACTACAACGACGACGGCGACTCGACCTACCGGCTCTTCTACGACACGGTCAAGGGCGGCGACTACCGCTCCCGCGAGACCAACGTCTACCGCCTGGCCGAGGTCAGCACCGCGATCATCGACCAGTGCGTCGCGCAGGGCGTCCCGTTCGCCCGTGAGTACGGCGGCCTGCTCGACAACCGCTCGTTCGGCGGCGTGCAGGTCGCGCGCACCTTTTACGCCCGCGGCCAGACCGGTCAGCAGCTGCTGATCGGCGCGTACCAGGCCATGGAGCGGCAGGTGACCGCCGGCACCGTGGAGGCGTTCACCCGTCACGAGATGCTCGAGGTGATCGTGGTCGACGGCCGCGCCCGCGGCATCATCGCCCGCGACATGGTGACCGGCGAGATCGAGACCCACCTGGCCGACGCCGTGGTGCTCGCCTCCGGCGGCTACGGCAACGTCTACTTCCTGTCGACCAACGCGATGGGCTGCAACGTCACCGCGACGTGGCGCGCGCACCGCAAGGGTGCCTTCTTCGGCAACCCCTGCTACACGCAGATCCACCCGACCTGCATCCCGGTCTCCGGTGAGCACCAGGCCAAGCTGACCCTGATGAGCGAGTCGCTACGCAACGACGGCCGCATCTGGGTGCCAAAGAACCGCGACGACTGCGACAAGGACCCCCGGGACATCCCCGAGGAGGACCGCGACTACTACCTGGAGCGCATCTACCCGGCGTTCGGCAACCTTGTCCCGCGAGACATCGCCTCGCGCCAGGCCAAGGCCATGTGCGACGACGGACGCGGCGTCGGCCCGAAGGTGGGCGACTTCCGCCGCGGTGTCTACCTCGACTTCGCCGACGCCATGGAGCGGCTGTCGCGCGATCAGGTCGCCGCGAAGTACGGCAACCTCTTCGACATGTATCAGCGGATCACCGGTGAGTCGCCGTACGACGTGCCGATGCGCATCTACCCCGCGGTGCACTACACGATGGGCGGGCTGTGGGTCGACTACGACCTGGAGACCACGATCCCCGGGCTGTTCGCGGCCGGTGAGGCGAACTTCTCCGACCACGGCGCCAACCGGCTGGGCGCGTCCTCACTGATGCAGTGCCTGGCCGACGGCTACTTCGTGCTGCCCAACACCATCCGCGACTACCTCGCCTCCGGCCCGTTCGAGAAGGTCGACGAGCAGCACGAGGCCGTGGTCGAGGCGCGCGCCGAGGTCACCGGGCGGATCGAGAAGCTGCTCTCCATCAACGGCGAGCGCTCGGTCGACTCCTTCCACCGCGAGCTCGGCCACATCATGTGGGAGTACTGCGGCATGGAGCGCAGCGAGGAGGGGCTGAACAAGGCCATCGACCTCATCCGCTCGCTGCGGGCGGAGTTCTGGCGCAACGTGCGCGTGCTCGGCAGCGCCGACACGCTCAACCAGTCGCTGGAGAAGGCCGGCCGGGTCGTGGACTTCCTCGAGCTCGGCGAGCTGATGTGCATCGACGCGCTGCACCGGCGCGAGTCCTGCGGCGGTCACTTCCGCAGCGAGAGCCAGACCGAGGACGGCGAGGCGCTGCGCGACGACGACAACTTCGCGTACGTCGCGGCGTGGGAGTTCGGCGCCGACCGTGACGGCGACGACGTGGCCCTCACGCCGACGCTGCACAAAGAGGACCTGGTCTACAACTTCATCGAGTTGAAGCAACGGAGCTACAAGTAACCATGAATCTCACCCTCAAGATCTGGCGTCAGGCCGGGCCCGACGACAGCGGCGACTTCGCGACGTACGACGTGCGCGACATCTCCGACGACATGTCGTTCCTGGAGATGCTCGACGTCCTGAACGAGGACCTCATCGGCAAGGGCGAGGAGCCCGTCGCCTTCGACTCCGACTGTCGCGAAGGCATCTGCGGGCAGTGCGGACTGATGATCTCCGGGATGGCACACGGCCCCGAGGTCACCACTACGTGCCAGTTGCACATGCGCTCCTTCAGCGACGGCGAGACGATCACCGTCGAGCCGTGGCGCGCGTCGTCGTTCCCGGTGCTGCGCGACCTGGTGGTAGACCGCTCGGCGTTCGACCGGATCATCCAGGCCGGCGGCTACATCTCGGTCAACACCGGTGCCGCCCCTGAGGCGCACTCGGTGCCGGTGCCCAAGGCCAACGCCGACCGCGCGTTCGACACCGCGACCTGCATCGGCTGCGGCGCGTGCGTGGCGGCTTGCCCGAACGCTTCCGGGATGCTCTTCATGGGCGCCAAGATCGCCCACCTGGGCGAGCTGCCCCAGGGTCAGCCGGAGCGCGACTCGCGCGTGGTCTCGATGGTCAACCAGCACGACGCCGAGGGCTTCGGCGGTTGCACCAACATCGGGGAGTGCGCTGCGGCGTGCCCCAAGGAGATCCCGCTCGACGTGATCAACCAGCTGAACAAGGACTTCCGCAAGGCCAAGAAGGGCGCTCACTGAGCGACCGGTCTGTGCGGCGCCCGGGTCCTTGCGACCCGGGCGCTGTCATATGGCGACGCGCCGGTCGTACGCCGGGTGCGTGACCCGC
Organism: Allobranchiibius sp. GilTou73; assembly: GCF_021391335.1. Taxonomy (GTDB): domain Bacteria; phylum Actinomycetota; class Actinomycetes; order Actinomycetales; family Dermatophilaceae; genus Allobranchiibius; species Allobranchiibius huperziae. The sequence goes on from NZ_CP090051.1 coordinate 1,605,746, forward strand.
CCGTAGTAGGTCAGCAGCTGATCGACCACCGGCGCCCAACCTCGCTGCAGCGCGTCCTGACGACCGGCCGCACCCATCCGGCGGCGGCCGAGCGGGTCCGCGAGCACCCCGCACACCGCCTCCTGCAGCGCGCCCGGCCGGTCGGGGTCGAAGTGGTGGCCGTGCACGCCGGCGCGGATGACGTCCAGCGGGCCCCCTCTAGCCGGCGCGACGACGGGCAACCCTGAGGCCATGGCCTCTTGCAGTGTCTGCCCGAACGTCTCGCAGGTGCCGGTGTGCACGAAGACGTCGAACGCGGCGTACGCCCGGGCCAGCTCGACTCCCTGCCGGTAGCCGAGGAAGCGCGCCCGGGGAGCAGCCGCTCCAGCTTGGCGCGGCTCGGCCCGTCACCGACGACGACCAGCGCGACCTCCGGCAGATCGGCGATCTCGGCGAGCCGATGCACCTCCATCTCGGGCGCCAGGCGACCGACGTACCCGACGACCGTCTGTCCCTGCGGGGCGAGGGAGCGGCGCAGCTCGTGGGTCGCCGTGTCGGCGGCGCCGCGGGGGCGGAAGAGGTCGGTGTCCACCCCGCGACCCCACAGTGCGACGCGCGGGATCCCGTGCAGTCTCAGGTCTGCCGCACAGGTGGCGCTGGGCGCCAGCGTGAGGTCGGCGAGGGAATGCACCCGACGCAGCCAGTGCCAGACGACACGCTCCACGGCGCTCGAGGCGGTGCCGGCGTGCTGTGACAGGTAGGTCGCCATGTCGGTCTGGAAGACCGCAATGGTGGGCACACCGAGGTCGCGGGCCGCCGCGATGCCCCGGGCGCCGAGCGCGAACGGCGACGCCGCGTGCACCACGTCCGGCCGGAATTCGGCCAGGACCTTCGACAGGTCGGGGAACGGCACACCGACTCGGAGTCGCGCAGCGTGACGCCGGGGACGGTGTGCACCCGCGCTCCCCGGTACGACGTGGGGGCGGGTGCGGGGCAGACGATCAGGACCTGGTGCCCACCGTTCAACAGGTGGTCGGCGACGCGGCACACGCTGGTGGTGACGCCGTTCAGAGTGGGCAGGAACGATTCGGAGACGATGGCGACCCGCATGTCGCCGACGGTCGCGGCGCCTGACGACGTGCGGGTGAACGCGCGGTGCCGGGCCGGGTGATCATCCGGTGAAGAGCGGTCGACGGTCGGTGAGCGGCGCCCGTCAGACGAGGTGTCCAGCAGCAGGCCGGATGGCTCCGATGCGCTGACCTTTCGGTTAGCGTTCCACTATGTCCGAATCCCTCCTGCCGACGGCGATCCCCGATTTCTGGGCGATCATCCCTGCGGGCGGTTCCGGTACGAGGCTCTGGCCGCTCTCGCGGGAGTCGTCGCCGAAATTCCTGCACGACCTCACCGGGTCCGGCCAGTCCCTCCTGCAGGGCACCGTCGACCGCCTCGTCCCGCTCTGCGCGGAGCGGTTCATGGTGGTCACCGGCGTGCCGCACGTGGACGCCGTACGCGAGCAGCTGCCCACCCTGGGCTTCGACAACCTGCTGACCGAGCCCTCGAGACGGGAGTCGCTGCCGGCCATCGGACTGGCCGCCGCGATCCTGGAGCAGCGCAACCCCGCCGCGATCATCGGCTCCTTCGCGGCCGACCACGTCATCAACGATGTCGTCGCGTTCTGCGAGTGCGTCACCGAGGCGGTGCACGTCGCGCGGACCGGCAAGCTGGTCACCATCGGTATCGAACCCAACCACCCCGCAACGGGATTCGGTTACATCAAGGTGGGCGAGGAGTTGCCCGTCGACGGCGCGCCGCGGGCCCGTGAGGTCGACGCGTTCGTCGAGAAGCCCGACGGGCCGACCGCCGAGGAGTACTTCGAGAGCGGCGCCTACTGGTGGAACGCCGGCATGTTCGTGGTGCAGGCCAAGTCGCTGATGGACATGATCGCCCACTACCAGCCGCTGCTCGCGGAGTATCTGCGCGCGATCGCGGCGCGGCCCTTCCGGCTCTCCGAGCTCTGGCCGCGGCTGACCAAGATCACCATCGACAACGCCATCGCCGAGCCCGCCTCGGTCGACGGCCAGGTCGCCGTCATCCCCGCGACGTTCAGCTGGGACGACGTCGGCGACTTCGCCTCCCTGGCCACGCTGCTGATGGACCGTCAGGACGAGCCCGGTGTCAAGGTGCTCGGTGAGTCGTCGCTGGTCGTGATGAGGGACGCCACCGGGGTGGTCGCGCCGGGGTCGGGCCGCACCGTCGTCGCGCTCGGCATCAAGGACGTCGTCGTGGTCGACACGATGGACGCCGTGCTCGTCACCACCCGCGACCGGGCGCAGGACGTGAAGAAACTCGTCGAGCAGCTGCGGCTCGACGGGCGCGCGCACCTGATCTGATCGCGCCGTTCGCGCCGACCCGGCGTACTTCGTAAGCTGCGGGGCGTGGACCTGCTCGCCAAGACGATGGAAGCCGGTTACACACGCGTGCTTCGGCCCGTGCTCTTCCGCAGCGAGGAGGGCGACCCCGAAGCTGCGCATCACAAGACGCTGCAACGGCTTTCGACTCTCGCCGAGCGGCCGCGCGTCCTCGATCTGGTACGCCGCGCGTGCGCCGTACCTACGGCACCGGTGCAGGTCGCCGGCATCACCTTCCCCGGCAAGGTCGGTCTCGCGGCCGGCGTCGACAAGGACGGGCTGGCGCTGAAGGGGTGGTCGGCGCTCGGTTTCTCCCACATCGAGGTGGGCACCGTGACGCCGCTGGCGCAGCCCGGCAACGACAAGCCGCGCCTCTTCCGGGTCTACGACAGCACCGGGATCATCAACCGGATGGGCTTCAACAACGACGGCGTCGAGGCCCTCGCGACCCGGCTGCGCGCGGTCGGCCCGCTCTCCATACCCATCGGGGTCAGCATCGGCAAGAACAAGTCGACGCCGGTCGACGACGCCGTGCACGACTACCTCACGTGCCTGCGCACTTTGGACGGCCTCGCCGACTACATCGCGGTCAACGTGTCCAGCCCCAACACGGCAGGCCTGCGGGGTCTGCAGGGTCGTGAACCGCTCGGTGAGCTGCTCGCCACCCTGGTGCAGGAGGCCACCCAGCTCGCGCAGGCCCGCTCCGGCGACCCGGTTCCGATCTTCGTCAAGATCGCCCCCGACCTGAAGAACGAGGCCATCGACGACATCCTCGAGGTCGCCGGGCACGCCGACATCGCGGGCATCGTCGCCACCAACACCACCCTCAGCCGCGACGGGCTGCGCGGCGCCGACCTCGCACTTGTCGACGAGGAGGGGGGCCTGTCCGGCTCGCCGCTCACCCGGCGTACCCGCAGGATCGTGCGCTACGTCGCCGAGCACACCGTGCTGCCGGTCATCGGGGTGGGCGGGGTCATGTCCGTCACCGACGGCAAGGCCCTGATCGACGCGGGTGCGGCACTGGTGCAGGTCTACACCGGGTTCGTCTACAGCGGCCCGTCGCTCGTGCGGGACCTCAACCGCGCGCTGGGCTGATCCGCCGCGTTCTCCTCGCGTCCCCGCGCCAGTGTCCGCCTCGCGATTGTCAGCGTTTCTCTGGTGCCCGCGTCACTTTCTTGCTGACAATCGATGAGCGGTTCCGCGGTTGTCAGCGTCTTTGTGGTGTCGGCGTCACTTTCCCGCTGACAACCGTCGTCCACATCTCGCGAGCACGGCAGGCGTCGTCCACACCTCAGCGTCCGGGAGTACGACGGTGAGCCCGCTTCGGCAACCTCGCCCTCATGGGTGAGGAGCGAGTGGACGCGGCCGGCCGGGTGCACCTGCTGGCCGGGGCGAGCGACGGGATCGTGCGTGTGCGGGACGTGCCGTGGCTGGATGCGCACCGCTTGCAACGCGAGATCGACGCGGGACGGTGGGAGGTCGTACGTCGATCCATCACCATCGTCGGCGCACCGATGAACGAACGCTCGACCTGGCGGCTCGCATTGTCGAGCGCATCTCCGCGAGCGGCGCTCGACGGCGTGACAGCGTTGCGGTGCGCGGGTCTGAGTGGATTCGAGGACACCATCCACGTGTCGGTGCCGCGCGGTGCCCGCGTCGAACGCTCGGCGGCGGTCCGGATCCATCACCTGAGGGATTTCGACGAGGATGACGTGCAGGCCGTCGATCTCCGCCGGGTGCGACCCGCGCTCGCCGCTCTTCGCGCGGCGACCTGGGCGGTGACGGAGCGGGCCGCGTACACCGTGCTCGCGATGGCCGTGCAGCAACGGATCGTCGGCGCTGCGGAGCTGGATGCCTCGTTGGGCCGCCTGCCGCAGCATCGTCGCCGCTCGAAGGCCATCGCCGCTGCAGTGGTGGAGATCGGGGGGCGGTGCCGAGGCGCTGGGGGAGCTCGACTTCGCCCAGCTGTGTCGAACGCATGGACTGCCGCTACCGAGCAGACAAGACAGGCTGCAGCGCCCCAGCGGGGTGTTCTACACCGACGCTCGGTTCGCGGCGTACGGGGTGGTGGTCGAGATCGACGGCATTCAGCACCTCACGGTGGCGCAGGCCCGTCAGGACCACCGCAAGCACAACGAGCTGCAGCTGAGCGGCGACGTCGTGCTGCGGGTGCTCGGTGCCGAGTTGAGGTGCGATCCGGAGCCGTTCATGCGGCAGCTGCAGCGAGCTCTCGCGAGCCGAGGGTGGGCTGGGTGAGTCGGTTGTCAGCAGATCTCTGGTGTCGGCGTCACCAAAACGCTGACAACCGATGGGGTGCACGCGCGATTGTCAGCAGATCTCTGGTGTCGGCGCCACGAAAACGCTGACAACCGCCGTGTGGACGGGTGCACGAAAGTGCGAACAACCGGGGGAGGGAGGCGAGCCGATAACCTCGGGGCATCATGGCGAACAGCGAATCCGAGCTTCCGATCGAGCCGGTCTACGACGAGTCCGCGCTCGCCGGCTTCGACGCGCAGGCGAAGCTGGGAGCGCCGGGGGAGTACCCCTACACGCGCGGCGTCTACCCGAGCATGTACACCGGGCGGCCGTGGACGATGCGCCAGTACGCCGGTTTCGGCACCGCACGCGAGTCGAACGCCCGCTACAAGGAGCTCGTCGAGCACGGCACCGGCGGCCTGTCGGTGGCGTTCGACCTGCCGACCCAGATGGGCTACGACTCCGATCACGAGCTGTCGCACGGCGAGGTCGGCAAGGTCGGGGTGGCGATCGACAGCATCGACGACATGCAGGTGCTCTTCGACGAGCTGCCGCTGGACCAGGTCAGCACCAGCATGACCATCAACGCACCCGCGAGCACGCTGCTGCTGCTCTACCAGCTCACCGCCCAGCGGCAGGGCATCGCCGCCGGCCAGCTGACGGGCACCATCCAGAACGACGTGCTGAAGGAGTACATCGCCCGCGGCACCTACATCTACCCGCCCGCGGAATCGCTGCGGCTGATCAGCGACATCTTCGCCTACTGCCACCGCGAGATCCCGCGCTGGAACACCATCTCCATCAGCGGCTACCACATGGCGGAGGCGGGGGCCACGCCCGTGCAGGAGGTCGCGTTCACCCTGGCCAACGCCAAGGAGTACGTGCGCGCCGCCATCGCCGCGGGCCTCGATGTCGACGACTTCGCACCCCGGCTGTCGTTCTTCTTCGTCGCGCGCACCAGCCTGCTGGAGGAGGTCGCGAAGTTCCGGGCGGCCCGCCGGATGTGGGCGCGGATCATGCGCGAGGAGTTCGGCGCCAAGAACCCCAAGTCGCTGATGCTGCGCTTCCACACCCAGACCGCCGGCGTGCAGTTGACCGCCCAACAGCCCGAGGTCAACATGGTGCGCGTCGCCCTGCAGGGGCTCGGCGCGGTCCTAGGCGGCACCCAGTCGCTGCACACCAATTCCTACGACGAGGCCATCGCCCTGCCGACCGCGAAGGCGGCCCGGCTCGCGCTGCGTACCCAGCAGGTCATCGCCTACGAGACCGACGTGACCAAGACCGTCGACCCGTTCGCCGGCTCCTACGTCGTGGAGTCGATGACCGACGACGTCGAGGAGGCCGCGCTCGCGCTCATCCAGCAGGTGGAGGACAAGGGCGGCGCGGTGAAGGCGATCGAGGAGGGCTTCCAGAAGTCGGAGATCGAGCGCACGGCGTATGCCACGGCGCTGCAGATCGACAGCGGCGAACGCACGGTCGTCGGGCTCAACAAGTTCGTCACGAAGGACGACGAGGCCTACGTGCCGCTGCGGGTGGACCCGGCGATCGAGGCCGAGCAGTGCGAGCGGCTCGCGACGCTGCGCAAGGAACGCGACAACGGCGCCGTCGAGAAGGCACTCGACGCGCTGCGTGCCGCCGCGCAGGGCAGTGACAACGCGCTCATCCCCATGAAGGAGGCGCTCGCGGCCCGCGCGACCGGCGGCGAGGTCAGCAACGCGCTGCGCGACGTGTGGGGCATGTACGTGCCCCGCGAGTTCTTCTAGGCGCCGATCATGTTGTCCCTCGGCACGATTCGCCGACGCTTCGTGCCCCTCGTGCTCGGGCTGCTGGTCGTGGCGCTGATCATCGGCTGGATCGCGCACCAGAGCTCGGGGAGCAAACCCCACAGTGCGCCCAGCACCACGCTCCTGTCGGTGACGCAGTCGGCGAGCTCGAGCAGCACTTCTAAGGACACGTCCGGACTCGGCACCGTGGCGTACGCCGATCTGCCGAGCGGGGCGCGCCACACGCTCTCCCTCGTGGACAAGGGCGGCCCCTATCCCTACCGGCAGGACGGCACGGTCTACCAGAACCGCAACCGGGATCTGCCGATCCAGCCTCGCGGCTACTACCACGAGTACACGGTGGTCACCCCCGGGTCGGGCGACCGCGGCCCGCGCCGCATCGTGGTCGGCCGGGACGGTACGGCGTACTACACGGCCGACCACTACGACACCTTCCGCCGGGTGCAACGGTGAACGACGCGCCGCGTCGGCCGGTCGGGAGCGAGGGGCCGGAGGCGGTGGCGCGACTGGCGCTCGCGCGGGCGATGGCCGCCACGGCGTCGGGCGCACTGATCCTGGAGATCGGCCCCGTCGTGGCCGCCGAGGAGGGCGTGCGCGCAGGCTGGCACGTGGTGCACCTCGAGGCGTGGGGCGACCGGGCGGCGTTCCTGCGCGAGTGCGCGCGGGCGTTCGACCTGCCCGACTGGTTCGGACACAACTGGGACGCGTTCGCGGACTCGCTGTCCGACGTGCAGCATCTGCCCGGCACGCTGGTCGTCTGGGCCGGCGCGCGCGCGCTGGCCGACGACGTACGCGCGACCGCCGCCGAGATCTTCGCCGACCGCGCGGACGCCGGGCCGGCGCCGTTCCTGGTGGTCGACGTCGGCACCGAACCATGACGATCCGCGCCGATCGCACCCGCGGTGCGCACCGGGGGGCTAGCGTCTCTCGCGGGGAGGTGGCGTCGATGCGCGGTGTAGGACGGCGGGTCATGGTCACGGTGGCGCTCGCGATGGCGGCGGCCGCGATCGCCGGATGCGGTACGCAGAGCGCACCGGGTGCGCCGTCGTACTCCCCGACCCCGTACACGTTCGTCACAGCGCCGAGTTCGGTTGCGTCGCCGAGCCCTCCGCCCTACGACGAGGCGACGAGCGATCTCGCCCAGTCCATCCAGGCCACCGGTGACGCGCACTACGCGAGCACGTTCGGGTTGGTCCGGTTGAACCCCTCGCAGCACGGCATGAGCGTGGAGATGACCGACCTGGCGCTCGCCCGGAAACTGGTCGCGGGTGCTCGCGCCGGTCACCCGACGTGGGCCAAGGTACCGGTCGCGCTGACCAAGGTGCCGTACTCGATGAAGCGGATGACAGAGGCGCAGGACGCGGTGTCGGCCGGGGACTGGAGGCGCTACCAACTGGTCAGCGCCGGTATCGAGACCTGCCGGTACCTGTCGGTCGCGTCGTCCGACACAAGGCTGAAAGACCCGGTGGCCGGTCGGGCGGGGCGCACGAAGCTCGCGCAGGAGCTCTCCCACACCGTCGGCGTGCCGGTGGTCGTCACCTACTCCACGCCCGCGCACGCCGACTAGCCGCCGGCCGGGTGCAGGAAAGCGACCGCAGCCCTCCCCACCCCACCTGCACCAGGCCCGATCAGCAGCAGCAACTAACATCGGTTGATCGTGAGCAGCCTTTCCACCCGTAACAGCGCAGCCTTCGACATGCCCGGTCTGGTCGCGGCGACGGTGCAGGAGCTCATGCCCGAGCTGGTCCGCACGAGGCGCGCACTGCACGCCGACCCCGAGCTCGGCTTCAACGAGGTGCGCACCACGGCCCGAGTCCTCGAGGTGCTCGCCGCCGCCGGTATCGAGTCGCGCACCTTCGAGGGCACCGGGCTGACGGCCGAGATCGGCGCCGCCGACCCGTCGTACCGGGTCGCGCTGCGTGCCGACCTCGACGCGCTGCCCATCGCCGAGCGCACCGGCCTGGACTTCTCCTCTACCAACGACGGCATCGCGCACGCCTGCGGCCACGACGTGCACACCACCGTCGTGCTGGGCGCCGGGCTCACGCTGAAGAGGTTCGAGCAGGAGCTCATCGAGCGCGACATGGCGGTGCGGCTGGTCTTCCAGCCCGCCGAGGAGGTCGTGCCGGGCGGGGCCCACACTGCCGTCAAGGAGCACGCCCTCGACGACGTCGACCAGGTCTTCGCGCTGCACTGCGACCCGAGCATCGACGTGGGCACCGTCGGCCTCAAGGTGGGCCCGATCACCGCGGCCTGCGACGCCATCCGGGTGCGCCTCTCCGGGCGGGGTGGACACACCAGCCGGCCGCACCTGACCGGTGACCTGACGTACGCGCTCGCCAAGGTCGTCACCGACGTGCCGGCCGCGCTGTCGCGTCGACTGGACCCCCGGGTCGGCGCCGCTCTCGTCTGGGGCACCGTCGTGGCCGGCAACGCCGCCAACGTCATCCCCGCGATGGGCGAGTGCGTGGGCACCCTGCGGATGCTCGACATCGACGCGTGGGAGCAGGCCGGCGACCTGGTGCAGACGCTGGTGCACGAGGTCGTGGCGCCGTACGGCGTGACCGCCGAGGTGGAGTACACCCGCGGCGTGCCGCCCGTGGTCA